>CAVIES010000064.1:0-9771 GCA_963641675.1 Anaerovoracaceae bacterium | reverse complement strand
GGCCTCGGCAGCCAGGCCACCCGCACGGAGCAGGTCGCGCGTAAGGGTGGTCGTGGTGGTCTTGCCGTTGGTGCCGGTGATGCCCACCCAACGCTCGGGGCTCTCGCGCCAGGCAAGCTCGGGCTCGCCGATGACCTCGCTGGCGGCAGCGGCGGCACTTGCATAGAAGCCGCTGAACTCGGAGATGCCGGGAGATGCGACGGCGAGGTCGTAGTGCCCCTCGACGCTCTCGGTGCCAAAGATGACCTTGGCACCCTCGGCCTCGAGGGCGTGCGTGGCGTCTGAGGGCTCGCTCTTGAGGCCGCCGTAGACGGTGACGGAAGCAACGCGGCCCTTCTCGCGAAGGCCCAGCAGGTAATCCGCGACGGCCTCTCCGGTCTTGCCAAGACCCAAGACGCAGACGTCGCCCAGGTTGCGGCTTTCGTTTTCGCTCATGTGTGAGCCCCCATCGGTAGTTCCTATACAAAGGCGCCGCGCACGGCGGCGACCCGGCGCGTCCGGGCACGGTAAGGGCCGCGCGAGGCGGCCCCTTGGTTAGCGCAGCTGGAAATAAAGCGCAAAGCCCACGGCGGCGAACATCGCGCTGACGATCCAAAAGCGGATGACGACCTTGGTCTCGCTCCAGCCCTTCTTCTCGAAGTGGTGGTGGAGCGGCGCCATGAGGAATATGCGCTTGCCGGTGGACTTGAAGCTTACGACCTGCAAGATCACCGAGAGCGCCTCGCAGATGAAGAGGCCTCCCATCACAAGAGATGTCACCTCGGTCTTGGTGAGTACGGCAAGGGCCGCAAAGCCAGCGCCGAGCGCGAGCGAGCCGGTGTCTCCCATGAAGATGGAGGCGGGGTGGCAGTTGTGCCAGAGGAAGCCCACGCAGGCGCCGCCGCAGGCCGCGGCGAAGACAGCGAGGTTGATCTCGTCATATGAGAAGGCGACCATCGCCATCACGAGCATGACGACCATGACCGTGCCACCCGCAAGGCCGTCGAGGCCATCGGTGAGGTTGACGGAGTTGGAAAGACCCGCGAGCAGCAGGAACACGAAGAAGACGTAGAGCCAGGGAATGGAGATGCCGGCCACCTCGGTGGTGAGCACGCCGAGGTTGAGCTCGAAGCCGCCCGGGAAGGCGACCGTGGGCGCGATGCCCACCCAGTTGACGGCGAGCAGGCAGAAGGCAACGCTGATGGCGATGAGGCCGGCCATCTTCTGCGAGGGCGTGAGGCCGAGCGAGCGGCCGTGGCTCACGCTCTCCACGTCGTCGAGAAGGCCCAGAAGGCCGGTGGCGATGGTGGCGCCCACGCAGAGGATGAGGTCGGGCGTCCAGCGGGCGAAGAGCGCCACGGTGACGAGCACGCCAAGCAGGATGATGACGCCGCCCATGGTGGGCGTGCCCTGCTTCACGAGGTGAGTCTGCGGGCCGTCGGCGCGGACCTGTTGGCCGATGCCGTCCCTACGCATGAGGGAGATGAAGCTCGGCATGAGGAGCGCCGTGATGAGGCAGGCCACAATGGCCGCGACGAACACCTGGTAGGTGGGGTACTGAGACCCAATAAGAAGACCGGTCAGCATTTAAGCCGTCACCGCCTTTACGAATTTGTCGAGGTAGGCCGCGCGCGAGGCCTTTACGAGCACGAGGTCGTCGGCCTCGAGGATGGGGCCAACGACGCTAATGAGCTCCTCCACGTCGCGCACGCGGATGATCTTGTCCTCGGAAAAGTCCATGGTGCAGGCCGCGCGCTCGATGCGGTCGGCGCGCTCCGTGCCCACGATCACGAGGATGTCGAGCGGGCAGGCCGCCACGAAGGCGCCCACGAGCTCGTGAAGGCGCATCTCCTCCTCGCCCAGCTCTCCGATCTCGCCGATGACGGCAATGCGGCGGCCGCCCTCGTGCACGCGCATGCGGCAGAGGACCTTGAGCGATGCCGCCATGGAGTTGGGGGCGGCGTTGTAGGAGTCGTCAATGATGCGGCAGCCGCTGGTGCCGCGCACGACCTCCTGGCGCATGTGCGTGGGCGCGAGGTCGGCGAGCGCCTCGGCAATGTCTGCCGGCTCAACGCCGAGCTCGAGACCGATGGCGGCGGCAAGCAGCGCGTCGGGCACCGTCTGAGCACCCGTGAGGGAGAGGTTCACCTCAAAGCTCTCGCTTGCGTGCGGCATACCCTCGCCCGGGGTGATGGCAAAGCTCGGGTGGGCCTCGTCATCGAGCGCAAGGCCCGCGGCAACGAGCGCGGAATCGGTGCCGCCCACGAACGTCACGGGGACGCCGGCGGGCTTGGCGAACTCCTCCGCGATGAAGCGGGAGTAGTCGTTCTCCACCGTGAGGAAGACGCGCGGCTCGGGCGCGATGGTGCCCGGCAGGGTCTTTGCGAGCGGGGCCACAATCTCGCCCTTGGCGCGCGCGATGCCCTCGCGCGAGCCCAGAAGGCCGATGTGGCTCGTGCCGACGTTGGTGATGGCCGCCACGCGCGGACGCGCGCACTCGGCCAGGCGAGAGATCTCGCCCGCGTGGTTCATGCCCATCTCCACCACGAGGACCTCGGCGTCGGAGGGCGCAGAGAGCAGCGTGATGGGCACGCCGATGAGGTTGTTGAAGTTGCCGGCAGTGGCATGCACGCGGTACTTCTTGCCGAGGATGGCGGCAAGCATCTCCTTGGTGGTCGTCTTGCCGACCGACCCCGTGACGCCCACGACGCACCAGTCGTGCTCGGCACGCCACCAGGCGGCCAGGCGCAGCATGAACTCGGTGGCGTCATCGGCCTCCACGCGCACGAGCGCGCAACCAGCTGCCTCGGCGGCGGACACGGCGACGGCGTCAGCCTCGCGCGTAAGAGCCACCACGCCGGCACCGGCCTCGATGGCCTTCACGGCATAGTCGTTGCCGTCGACCTTCTCGCCGGGAAACGCCACGAACAGGCCGCGATCGCCGACCTTTCGGGAATCGATTGCAACGCCGGCGCAGGCCTCGTCGCCCGTACCAGAAACAAGCGTGGCGCCGGTGGCCGCGCAGATGTCCTTAGCTGTGCACTCGATCATCTAGTCTCTCCCGTCAATAAACCCTGTAACTAGGACGCCGAAACGTTCATGTCGGCCAGGGCCTCACTCATAATAGCCTTAAACGGCGGTGTCGCCGCAGTGCTTCCGTGCTGGGCCGTGCCGTAGATGCCAACGTAGCAGAGCACCGACGCATCGTCACCGTTGGCAAAGCCAACGAACGAGCTAAGGAAGCTGTCCGCGACGTATCCGCCCTCGGTTGAGGCCTGCTCGCCCGTACCGGTCTTGCCCACGACGTCGTAGCCGTCGATGTTCGCGGCGGCACCGGTGCCGTCGTCCTGGACAACCGCGCGCAGACCCTCGATGACGCTCTCGCACGTCTGCTCGGAGACGACCTGCGTGCCTTCGCCCCAGTCGACGGTCTCGCCACCCTTCTGCACAAGGAAGTGCGGCGTGAGCATCGTGCCCTTGTTGGCGATGGCTCCGACGGCACGAACGAGCTGGATGCTCGGGAACGCGATGCCCTGGCCAAAGGCCTCGGCGCCAAGGGTAGCTCCGGTGTAGTCCTCGCGAGAGGTGACGAGTCCCTGGGCCTCGCCGGGATAGTCGACGCCCGTGGTCTGACCGATTCCTAACTTCTCGAGCCCGGCGGCGTAGTTGTCCGCCCCGATCGCCATACCCACGAGCGCAGCACCGGCGTTTGAGGAGCGGCGCAGGATCTCTGTGGGCGTCATGTTCATCGTGTAGTCTCGATCGTCGGCGTCACCGACCTCGTCATCGCCGACCGTAACGGTGGGCGGAACCGTAAAGACGCTGTCCGTAGTTATGGTGCCCGTCTCGTAGCCGATGGCCATCGTGAGAACCTTCATGGTGGAGCCGGGCTCGTAGGAACTCGACACGCAGGAGAGGTTCAGCGCCTCGTTCGTGAGGCCGGAGGGGTTGGTGAGGTCCGCCAGGGGAAGCGAGCAGGCGGCCAGAATCTCACCCGTCTTCGGCTCGGTCACGAGGACGTTGCCCGATTTGGCCGAGGCGTCCTCGACAGCCTGGGTGAGCTGCTCCTCCGCTGTGGTCTGGATGTTGATGTCAAGCGAGATGATGATGTCGGTGCCGTCGGTGGCCTCGTGGATGGTGTAGGCGCCGCCCGCCACCGGCTGGCCGTCACGGCCGCGCTCCATCTCCATCTCGCCGTCGGTGCCAGAGAGCACGTCGTCGTACTGCAGCTCGAGGCCCGTGAGGCCGTGGCCGTCGGTACCGAGCATGCCGAGCACCTGGCCAGCCACCGAGCCATAGGGGTAGACGCGTTTGACGTCCTCCATGGAGTAGACGCCGTCCACCTTGTCACTCGACAGCGTGGAGATGACGTCCTCGGCGATGTCGGTGTCAACCTTCTTGGAGATGTAGGCGAAGGTGGTGTCCTGCGAAAGCGTGGAGAGGTAGTCGCTCGCGCTGCCGCCGAGCTTCTCGGCGAGCACCTCGGCCGCCGTGTTCTTGTCGGAGACGGCGTTGGGGTTGCAGTAGAGGGTGCGGCACTCGACGCTCATGGCGAGCACGTTGCCGTTCCTGTCATAGATGGTGCCGCGCTTGGCGCTGATGGTTACGTCGGTGGTGTGGGTGTCCTGGCCGCGCGCGGCAAGGCCCGGCGCCTGGATGACCTGGAGCATCACGAGGCGCACGACCACGACGGCAAAGAGGAACATGAGGATGCCCGGCAGCGGGAGCTTGTCAAAGAAGCCGCCGCGCCTGCGGTTGCCGTTCTTCTGGCGAAGCGCCTGGTCATACGAAGAACGGCCGCGCCCGCTACGTGCGTCGCGGCCGGAGCCTCGGTTGTTTCTTGAGTCGTTGCGTGTCATAGCAGTCAAGTCTAGACGAGCCAAGCGGCCGAAGGCGCGCTATCAGAGCTCTTCCACGTCAGCTGCATTTGCACCGGCGGTGGAGCCGTTGCCCTGGGTCTGGTCCACGGCGGCCATCTGGTCTGCGGCCTCCTGCTTGGCGGCCTCGGCCTCGGCCGCGGCCTGCTCCTCGGCTGCCGCGGCGTCTGCTTCGGCCTGGGCCTCGGCGTCAGCGGCGGCCTGAGCCTGCTCGGCCTCGTAGGTGGCGGAGTTGGTGCCGGCTACCATCTGCTCGGCCTCGCTCGCCTTCACCATGCCGTAGCTCTGGGTGGCGATGCGGTCGATGCGGGAGGCGCTGGAGAGGATGGAGCGCTGCACGAGCAGGTCGTCCTCGAGCGTACGGGCCTCCTTGAGCTCGCTGCGGATGGAGGAGTTGGTCTGGAGGATGCTCGCGGCGGCGGCGAAGACGCCCACGCGCGCGACGGAAAGCACGCTCACGACGACGAGCGCCACGCCAAAGACGGCGAGCTTCTGGAGGAATGCGGCAGAGACTCCGGCACGGGCCTGCGCGTCGGCGCCGGCGCCCTCGAGCGTCCTTAGGGGACGAGGGGTCTCCTGGGGGAGGCTCGCCTCCCTATAGTTGTCGAGGTTCTGGGCCTCGGAGCCCATGTAAGCCATCTGAATCCCTGCTTCGTGTGTGGTGTTGGGGCCGGGCGCGCCCCGGTTGCCCGGGGCGCCTTGGCACCCAGTGGTGTGTTTGTGGTGCGTTTAAGCTGCGTTTGGTAGTGCGTGTTGCTGTGTTTTTGCTGCGTTGGTGCTCGTTGGTGCTTTTGTGCATGCATACGGCCTTGCGGCCGGGGATGCCTTCTTTGCGCCTCGCGGCTTAGCCCTCGAGCTTCACTGCGACGCGCGTCTTGGCGCTGCGGGCGCGTGGGTTGCGCTCCAGCTCCTCCTCGCCCGCCACGAGCGGCTTGCGAGTCTTCACGCGAATGATCGGCACGTTGCCGCAGACGCACACCGGAAGGTCCGGCGGGCAGGTGCAGCCCTTGGAGTACTCGCCAAACAGGTGCTTGACGATGCGGTCCTCGAGCGAGTGGTAGCTGATGACGCAGATGCGCCCGCCGGGGTTGGCCCAGCGAATCGCGGCCTCAAGGCCACGCTCCAGCACCTCGAGCTCGTGGTTCACCTCGATGCGCAGGGCCTGGAAGGTCTTGCGCGCGGGGTGGCCGCCGCTCCTCCTCGCCGCCGCCGGGATGGCCGCCTTGATGGCGTCCACCAGCTCGAAGGTCGTCTCGATGGGGGCCTTGGCCCTCCTGCGGCAGACCTCCTGGGCAATGCGGGAGGCAAACTTCTCATCCCCGTAGATTCGGATGATCCGGGCGAGGTCGGCTTCGTTGTAGGTGTTTATGACCTCTGCTGCGGTTTGGGTGTGTTTACCCGGGTTCATCCTCATGTCGAGGGGCGCGTCCTCGTTGTACGAGAACCCCCTCTCGGGAATGTCGAGTTGCGGTGAAGAGACGCCGAGGTCGAACAGGAAGCAATCCACGCCGGGAACCTCAGCCTTGACGAGGAGTTCATCCAAGTCGCCGAAGTTACCCTTGAGGAAGAGGTGGTTGCCCTCCGGAACCTCGCGCTCGAAGCGCTCAGTGGCGGCGGCAAGCGCCATGTCGTCCTGGTCGATGCCGATGGAGAGGCCGTTGGGCGCGACGAGACGGGCAAGCTCGACCGTGTGGCCGGCTCCCCCGAGCGTGCAGTCGCAGACGACCTCGCCGGGCTTGGGGTCGAGCTCTCGCAGGACCTCCCCCAGCATCACGGGTACGTGCCGATATTCTTCTGTCAACGTCTCCACCCTTTAGTCCTCGTCGTCGAGCAGGGCATCGATGTCGATGTCGAGCTCAGCCTGCTTGGCGGCCCAGGCCTCGGTGTTGTACACCGCGAAGTGGTCCGCGTCGCCCACGACGACGGCCTCCTTGCCAAGAGAGAGCTTCTCCAGGTCGGATTCGGCGATCTTGCCCAGCGCCACGCGGCCGGCCTTGTCGATCTCGACGGTGACGGTCTTGGCGTTGAGGCCGAGTCGGAGCGCCTTGTCCTTCTTGGAGCGCGGGTTGAAGCCCTCGGGGAAGCAGCTGTTAACCCACTCTTCGTGGCCCTTGGGGGTGAAGCCCCACAGCGCGCCCTTCACGAGGATGAGGCAGACCTTGTTGCCTTCGGCCTTGAAGTCGTCGCGATAGTCTGCGGGAAGCGTGATGCGCCCCTGGGCGTCGACGGAAACGGTCTTAGACCCAGTCAGGTACATGTTCAGCTCCCCTCAGAGTTCGCGACCGGCGTCCCGGTCTGGCTCCTCTACGTTCTTTGCGCGTAAAAGAATCTTAGAACCCTTTGGCTGACTGGACAACACTTTTTTCCACTATTCGCCCCTAAATCTGCCTCAAAGTCCCTGCAAGCAACTAGCGGTGAGCATAGGTTCACTAGTGGTTGTGGCAAACGGTTGTTTGCCCACAGGGTGTGGTGGGTCACGGCGCAAACGTCACCCACATGATGGGGTTCACGCCAACTTCAACCGTTTGGTGAAGGTGTGAAACCCGAGGTGGCGAGCGGTACCACTAGGCTGGCAAGCGGCGTCGCCGATTGGCGGACGCGAGCGGGGCAGGCATAGGCGCCGGCCGGATGGGAAACGGCATGCCACAGGCGGCTACCCGGATCAGGAGCCCGGCAGGCAATGCGCCCAGCGCAATCGCCAGGTTCAGAGGGCAGGCGAGGCACCAAACAGCTTGGCTGCGCGCCTAGTTCGCGGCCGCGCGGGGGTGCGCCTCGAGGTAGACCTCGCGGATGTGGCTGCGGTCGAGGTGGGTGTAGAGCTGGGTGGTGGAGATGTCGGCATGGCCCAGGAGCTCCTGCACGATGCGCAGGTCGGCCCCTCCCTCGAGCATGTGGGTGGCAAAGCTGTGGCGCAGGGTGTGCGGGTGCAGGCCCTCGATGCCCACGACCGCGCCGGCCTTGGCCACGAGCGAGTGCACGCTCTGGCGCGAGAGGCGGCGGCCCCGGTTGTTGAGGAACACGGCGGAGGTGGAGACGTGTGAGCTCACCAGCTGCGGGCGCCAGTTCTCCAGGTAGTCGGCAAGGGTGGTGGCGGCAGTGCCCACGATGGGCACGATGCGTTCCTTGTTGCCCTTGCCCACCACGCGCAGTACCTGCTCGTCCAGGAGTACGCCGCGAAGATCAAGCCCGCAGAGCTCCGAGACGCGCAGGCCGCAGCCGTAGAGAACCTCCACGATGGCGTGGTCGCGCTGGCCGGCGGCAGTTTGCGGGAAGGGCTGGTCGAGAAGGGCGGCGGCCTGCTCGCAACTGATCACGTCGGGCAGACGCTCGGGCTTCTTGGGCAGCGGCAGGTCGGCCGCGGGGTGCGCCACCGAGATGCGCTCAGAGACCATGAAGCGGTGGAAGCCCTTGATGGCAGAGACCGCGCGCTCCACGCTCGAGATGGCAAGGCCGCTCTCACGCAGATGCTCGATGTGGCTCTCGATGCGCTCGCGCGTCACCTGCTCGGGCCTCGTCACGCCCTCGCGCTTGAGCGTGGCGATGTAGCTGCGCAGGTCACGGCCGTAGGCAAGGACCGTGTTGCGGGAGCATCCCCGCTCAACGGAGACGTAGTTGAGGTATTCCTTGAGCGCTCGAGAGAGTTCCATGCAAGACCATCTCTAAAGAAGCGGACGGGCGGTTTCTTAATAATAGCGGGTCGCCCCGGATTCCCAGGGCGACCCAATGGTAACAACTTGATGCCGAATTATGTAAGACGCGCCGCTCAGAAGCCTAGAATCGCCACCCAAACGGGTCGGCCGGGCTCACGGCGAGGGCTTCTCCCCTACTCGGCGGAAGTGACGTCGTGACGGTTCACGCCCTCGTTGAAGGCGACGGAGGCGCGGACGAACTCGCGGAAGAGCGGCTGCGGGCGCGTCGGGCGGCTCTTGAACTCGGGGTGGGCCTGGGTGGCAACGTACCAGGGGTGCACGCTCTCGGGCAGCTCCACCATCTCGACCAGGCGCTCGTCGGGCGAGATGCCGGAGATGACGAGGCCGGCCTCCTCGAGCTGGTCGCGGTAGGCGTTGTTGAACTCGAAGCGGTGACGGTGACGCTCGTAGACGAGGTCCTCGCCGTAGGCCTCGTGGGCGAGCGAGTCCTTGGAGAGCTTGCAGGGGTAGGCGCCGAGGCGCATGGTGCCGCCCTTCTCGGTGACGTCCTCCTGGGAGCTCATGAGGTCGATGACGGAGTGCGGGCCCTCGGGGTCGAACTCGGAGGAGCTGGCCTCGGCAAGGCCGGCGACGTTACGGGCGAACTCGCAGACGGCCACCTGCATGCCCAGGCAGATGCCCAGGTAGGGGATCTTGTGCTCGCGGGCGTAGCGGGCGGCGCAGATCTTGCCGTCAAAGGCGCGCTTGCCAAAGCCGCCGGGCACCAGGATGCCGGAGGCGTCGCCGAGGGTCTCCTCGACGTTGTTGGCATCGAGGCTCTCGCCGTCGACGAGCTCGACCTCGACGTGACGGTCGAAGTTGACGCCGGCGTGGTGCAGCGACTCGATGACGGAGAGGTAGGCGTCGGGCAGCTGGGTGTACTTGCCCACGACGGCGATCTTGGTGACGTCGGCCTTGGCGTTGGCGGCGTGCATGCGGCCGGTGAAGCCGTACCACTCGCTCATGTCGCAGGTCTTCGGGTCGAGCTCGAGGCGCTCGCAGACCTTCTCGTCAAAGCCCTGCTTGGCGAGGTGCTCGGGCACGTCGTAGATGGAGGCGCAGTCGGAGTTCTCGAAGACGCAGTCGGGCTCGACGTCGCAGAAGCTGGCGATCTTGGCGCGGATGTCGGCGTCGACCTCGTGGTCGGAGCGGCAGACGATGAAGTCGGGCTGCAAGCCCATGGAGCGAAGCTCGCGCACGGAGTGCTGGGTGGGCTTGGTCTTGAC
>CAVIES010000063.1:0-9903 GCA_963641675.1 Anaerovoracaceae bacterium | reverse complement strand
CTGCAGGGCAGACAAAGGCCGCCGTCGAAGCCCGCCCTACACGCCCTCGGGAGGGGTGAGGCCCAGGTGCTCGAAGGCGGCGTAGGTGGCCTGGCGTCCTTGCGGCGTGCGGATGATGAGGCCGCGCTGCAAGAGATAGGGCTCGTACACGTCCTCGATGGTGGAGGGGTCCTCACCCACCGAGCTCGCGATGGTGGAAAGGCCCACCGGCCGGCCGCGGAAGGTGGCCGCGAGCGTCTGCAAGATCTTGGTGTCCATCCAGTCGAGGCCGAGCTCGTCGATCTCGAAGAAACTCATGGCCTCGGCCGCGACCTCGGCCGTGATGGAGCCGGCCGCACGCACCTGGGCGTAGTCGCGCACGCGTTTGAGCAGGCGGTTCGCCAGGCGCGGCGTGCCTCGGCTGCGGCTCGCGACCTCCAGCGCGGAGTCGTGGTCGATGGAAACCCCAAGGATGCCGGCGGAGCGCTCGACGATTTGCGCAAGCTCCTCCACCGTGTAGTAGTCCAGGCGATAGCTGATGCCAAAGCGGTCGCGCAGGGGGCCAGTGAGCAGGCCCGTGCGCGTGGTGGCACCGATGAGCGTGAACCGCGGCACATCGAGCCTGATTGAGCGGGCAGCCGGGCCCTTGCCGATCACGATGTCCAAGAAGAAGTCCTCCATCGCGGGATACAGGACTTCCTCCACGTTGTGGTTGAGGCGGTGAATCTCATCGATGAAGAGGACGTCGCCAGCCTCGAGGTTGGTAAGAATGGCCGCGAGGTCGCCCGTGCGCTCGATGGCAGGACCGCTCGTGGTGTGGATGTGCGAGCCCATCTCGTTGGCAACGACCGAAGCGAGCGTCGTCTTGCCGAGGCCCGGGGGGCCGGAGAAGATCACGTGGTCGAGCGGTTCGTTTCTGCTCTTGGCGGCCTCGATGAGCACGCGCAGGTTCTGGCGCACGCGCTCCTGGCCGCAGTACTCGTCAAGCGTCTGCGGGCGGAGCGTGCGGTCTATCTCGAGGTCATCGGCCGTAAGCGCGGCACTCACCGGGCGGCTTGCGCCGAGCTCGTGCGAAGGCGCATCGTCGCCGAAAAGGTCTTTGGAAGAGTCTGCCTCCCACATGGGCTATCGCCTCCCCAGGCGCTTAAGCGCGTACGAAAGCGCCGCCTTGGTCGTGGTGGCGCCGGCCTCATCGTAGCCCTCGAGCGCCAGCGCGGCTTCCTCGCTCGTGAAGCCCATGGCGAGGAGCGCGGCCGTGACGTCGGCCTCCACGCCGGAGCCCGCCGCCGCGGGCGCCGCGATGGCGCCGCGCTCGGGCAGCGATGCCGCGCTCGCAAGACTGACGAGGGTCGGGTCCTTGGCAAAGACGCTCTCGAGCTCGAGCAGAAGGCGGCTCGCGAGCTTCTTGCCCACGCCCGGGACGGTCGCCATCATGCCTGCGTCTTGCGCCACCACCACGCCCGCAAGCGAGGAGGGCGTGAAGGTGGAAAGCACCGCGAGCGCAAGCTTGGGACCCACGCCAGAGATGGCACAGAGGCGATCGAAGAGGGCACGTTCCTCGCGGCTGGAGAAGCCGAAGAGCGTCATGGCGTCCTCACGCACAACGAGGCGTGTGAGAAGCGTCACGCCCGGAGTTCCGACTTCCGGCATCGAGGAGGCGGTGACCGAGGAAATCCCCAGCTCGTAGCCAACGCCAGCTACGTCCAGCACGGCGACGCTCGCCGTGAGTTCCACCAGGGTGCCTGTCAGTTGGACGATCATGCGTCCACCTTCCTGTCGTGTTCCGTGGATGCGGTGAGGCCGCTCCTGGCCTTGGCAAGGGCTCGGGCCGCGTCGCCGTCGCGCGCGGCGCTTGCCGCGAACGTGCGCGAGAGGTTGGCGTGGCACACGGCCGCCGCTAGGGCGTCCGCGCAGTGGTCGGGCTTTGGATCGTGGTCGAGCGCGAGGATGTTGCGCACCATGTAGGTGACCTGGCGCTTGTCGGCAGCACCCGTGCCCACCACCGACTGCTTGATCTGCATGGGCGTATAGCTCGCCACCTCAACCCCCTCCTGCGAGCAGGCGACAAGCGCCGCCCCGCGGGCATGGGCCGTGAGTATGGCCGAGCGGGTGTTGGAGCTGAAGAAGATGTCCTCGATGGCGACGGCCGTGGGCTTATAGCGCTCCACGACCTCAGAGATCTGAGAGTAGATGGCGCCGAGGCGCTCGTGCAGGGGCTCGTCCGCCTCGGAATGGATACAGCCGTAGGCGCGGGCGCGCGCGAGCGACCCGCGCGTCTCCACGACGCCCCAGCCGGTGTTTGCCAGGCCCGGGTCTATCCCCAGAACGATCATGCGCACCTCCTTGCCCAACTAGCTGCGGCAACGCAGCGATTCTTGTCTGCGGAACGTTCCGTAGACATCGAACATTGGTTCTAGTTTAGCACGAAGGCGAGGAGCGGGGACGCTCAAGCAGAACGTGTTTTCGACCCCGGGACGAATCGCCAGAGAAGCGTCGCGCAGGCGGCTCGCACATGCCCTCGCAGGCCGCAACATCGAGCATACAAACGCGTACCGCAAGCCTTCCGCGCAGCCGCGCCGTCCAAACCCCTAGTTGTCGGAGAAGTAGCCGCGCCAGATGTCGTCGCCGGGCTGGCCCGCCTGCTCGCCACGCAAGCGGCTGCCGTCGGAGAGCTCCTGGAGATACCCCATCACCTCGGAGATGCGCGAGCGCATGGACGCCTTGGGCGCACCTGCGACAGACGCTCCGGGCATGGAGCCGGCACCCGACATGGGACTGCCGGCCTTCTGGCCGTCGGCAGCGGGCATGCTGGGAATTCCGGCGGCACCCGCGCTCTGACCCGCCCCAAGGTCAATCCCAAGCTCGGCGCCAAAGGCGGCGATGGCCTCGTTCATCTCTAGCTCGCTCGGCATCTCGGGCGGCTGCTCGCGCAGGCGGTCGCGCCAGCAGTCCGTGACGGGCCCTTGGGCCTCGGCAAGGCTTCTCGAGGAAAGCACGGGATAGATTGGCCCCTGGCGACGCGCAAGGGCGCCGTCGGCCACACGCTCGAGCAGGTGCGCGGCGCCGGCCTCCCCCCATTTGCCAGAGGCAAGTTCGGTGAGACCCGCCCCGCGCTCGATGTGCAGCAACAGCGCCGCATCGAGCTCAGAGGCACGTAGCTCGTCAGATATGGCCAGCTCCTCCAGCCCCAGGCCACAAGGCACGTCAAAGCGCGCGAGCGAGCCAGCCGGGATCACGGGAGAGACGGTGTTGCGGTGGCGCGCGATGCGGGCGACGTCTGAGCGATAGACGTCGCCGAGCGGGGCGAACGACTCCGCGTACGCGGCAGGCGCTGGCACGTCGTCGTCCGCACCGACGGCGAGGGCCGTCTTGTCGGCGCAACTAAGCACAAGCAGGTTGGCTTCCCTCGCCCAGGCGCCAAGGCGCGCCTGCACGAGGCCCGCCGCCATAGAGCCGGAGCCGTCGGTACCAAGCGCCTCGGCTGCCTTCTCTAGCTCGCGGGAGCCAAGCTCATCCACGTCTCGGATGCGCAGGTTGCGCACAAGCTCGCGGGCGTCGGCCAGGGCCTCGCCTTCGCCCGTAACCAGCGCATGCACGCGCATGGGGCCAAGGGCATCCACCGCAAGCGCCACCGCGGCCGCGCTCGCAAGCGTTCCGTCGGCCACGACGGCAGCGCCGGCGCGGTCGAGCTTGGTTGCAAAGTCGCGGGTGGCGAGCGCCGCGGCATCCCAGAGGATGCGCGCACGGTCGTAGGCGGGCGCCGGCACGGGCTCCACAAGCGGGCCCTCGGAGAGAACATCAATCTCGCAGACAAGGAAGTCGTCCGTAAAGCTCCTGGCCACGGCCGCGAGCTCGCCCCAGGGGGCCATGACGAAGCTGCCTCCCACGTAGACCTGGTCCTCCCAGCCACCGGCGGCGTTGGCCGCCACAATCCACGAGTTGGCGTCCTTGGCGTCGGCCGTAAAGCAGCCGTCCGCCACGGAGGGCGCCATGCAGCTGGCCTCGTCATCGGTGTTGAAGCCGTCGAAGGGGATGAAGCAGATGACGTCCGCCGCCACCTCGCCGGCGGCGAAGGCGTCAAGGTCGTCAAAGGTGAAGGCCACGCCCACGTCCACGCCGCTCACGTCCACGACGGAAGGCACGGAGAGGGGCATCGCCGGCGCGGCGGCATTACCCGCCGCAGGAGCGCCGGCCAAGCCCATGGCGCCAAACGAGGAGACGAGCCCCGCGATGGAGACGGGCATGGCCGAGCCGTCCTTCACGAGCGCGGCCTCGGGCGAGGGCCTGCCAGCAAGGCCAGCCACGAAGGGCACAAGCGCGGGAGTCGCGACGCTGGCGGCGATGCGGCCGAGGGCATCCGTAAGGTCAGCGATGTAGGCCGGGTCCTCGGCAAGGGCCATCGGGTCGGTGCCCATGAGCACGGGCGCGGGGAACACGAGGAGATCGGCGCCGGCCGTCTGGGCCATGGCGTCGCAGGCGATCATCCTGGCAAGCGTTGCCTCAAAGTCGCCGGCGCGGGTGTTTATCTGCGCAATTGCAATCTTCATGCTCTCCCCTTCTACGCCGGCCACAATGTAGGGCGTAGGGCTATCCTACCCGCTTGCGCGGGGCGTGACTGACGGAACGACGGATTGGGGCCGCGGCATCACAGGCTCGCTCATAGGGCGCAAGGGACCGCGGAGCGGGCGCGCTCGCCGCACGAATGCCATCCGAATGCAGAACCACCCCGCACCGATGCCTAGAGCTGGCCGTCCTAGCGGTCCAGACGGATCTCGTAGATGTTGGTCCAACCGCTGATGTCGAGCCCCTCATACGGGAACCACAGCGACTTGTGGAGCTCAAAGCCCAGCTTGTGGTACAGGAGGTTGGAAAGGCTCTGCGGCGAGGTGTTGATGCGGATGGCCTTGCAGCCACGCGCAACGGCTTCGCGCGCATAGGCGCAGAGCAGCGCCGTCGCCACACCCTTGCCGTGGGCGGCGGGGTCGGTAGCCAGAAGGTGGCAGGTGAGGAACTCGTCCTCCGCTAGCTCCTCCCAATCGGGGCTAGTGCCGGGCAGGCCAAAGTCACCGTCGAGCGACATGGCGCCGAGCACCGGCGAGCCAGGCTCGGAGGAGGCAGCGTCGAACGCCGCCCAGGTCTCGCCGGCAGCCAAGCGGCGAGAGACGTCGTCCGGCAGGGGCCAGTAGCCGCGAAGCCAGCCGCAGGTCTCCTTGCCCGGGACGTCGCAAGCGTCCAGCAGGTGGTCGTACATGGCAAGAATCTGCTGCTCGTCGGCCTGGGTTGCCTTGCGCACGACGATGCCGGCGGGGGCGTCCATAACGTGGGGCATGCCGTTCTCCACCGTAACGAGCGCGCGGTGGTGGCGCTCAGGCTCGGCCTCGGCAAAAAGGGCCGCGGCCGACGCGGAATCATCGCAGCAAAGCGAAAGCGCACGATACGGGAGCGCCTCGCGGAAAGCACGTGCCACGGCGGCTCCGTCACCAAGCCCCAGCAGGTGCGCCCGCGTGACGCCGCAGCGGCTCATGCACTCGGCAACGTCGGCAGCCTCAAGCTCACGGTCGGCAGAAATCAGAATGCAACTGCGAACGCTCGAGAGCTGCGCCAGTAGCTCGGCCGCAGCCGCCTCGCCTTCGGGTGCGCCCAGCACCACAACGGGCGCCGGTTCGTACGCAACGGCCATGGGCGTGCCAGGCGCGTCGGCCACACCCGCAGGCGCCAACACGCGCACGCACGCCTTCGCACCGTCCACCAGCTCAACCTCATCAACCGCCGCAAATGCCATGCTTCCCACTTTCATCCAAAGATTTGCCCACCCGATGATAGCGGCCGCCACTGGGTCTGGAGGCAGAACGTTATACTCTGTAAACAAGCAGAGGGTGAGCGCCCTCCTGCCAAACTGCGATTAGAAGGGCTACGCCCTCCAGAGACAACCGCCTTGGCCGAGGCGGTTGTTCTCGTTTAAAGGAGGGCTAGCCCAGCGCGCTTACCTCGTAATGATCACGATAAAGGCGACGGCCAAAAGGAACACCGCGCCCGACAGCAACGCCAGAACAAGCTTATCCAAGAGAACCCTCCCCTCCGCCCGCGAGGACTCGGAGGGCACCGCCCGCTCAGTGGGTTTATTCTACTCTATAACAGCAAACATTTGTTTGGGTTTTAGGCGCGTACCGCGCCATATTGATCTGCGCGAAAACGCTTCAAGGCCCTCGCGAATCAAAAAGCGCCTAAATGGGGAACAGATTCCGAATCTGCCAAGTAGTCCCCCAATTTAGCCCTCTGCTAACTGGGGTTTTGCAGCAAGTTTTGAGCGGCTACCAAGCAAATCCAAAAGTTGTTCCCCATTTAGCGGCTTTTTGATTTTCGATGGACCGGGAAGCCCCCACCCAATCCCGCCCAAACAAGAAAGCCGGGCGCTCAAAGGCACCCGGCTAGTAAATCTCCGTTGTTCGCCACCCAAAGCAATGAAACGAGCGTCACCGATAAATCGTCTAGATAGATGCTGCCGCTACATTTCGGCGAGCTTTGAGGTGACTCTTCCGATTACCTCCGTGTAGTACGCATAGTCGGCGCCCGTAAGCGAGCTCGAGTCGATGTCATCGACCTTGGATGCCCACTCGCTGTAGCCGCTCATCATGCTTGCGTAGTCAGTCAGCATCGAGGAAACGTCGCTGCTCGACTCGTACTTCTTCATGAACTCGACGTAGTCGTTCATGAAGGACTCGTAGCCATCAAGGACCTCCTTCAGTGAGGCATTGACCTCACCAGAATCAGACGAAGATGAAGCGTCTTCCGTGGTTGCCTCCTCGGTAGCTGCCTCAGTGGTTGCGGTCTCGGCCTGCTTCTTGCTCTCTTCCAAAATCGCATCCACATCAAAGTTCTTAGAGTAGAAGCCGGTAAGAACGTCAGAATAGTCGCTATAGACGTTCGTGCGCGCGTCGGAAAGGTCGGAATAGAAGTTGGTGCGGGCCTCGCTCATCTCCTCGTAGAAAGCGGTGCGCGCCTCCGAGACCTCTGAGTAAGAAAGCGTCTCGCTCGCGTCATCGAACATATCGTCGTAATAGACGTCATAGATGTCCTCATACGTGTCGTCATAGACGTCGTCATAAACCTTATCGAATGCCTTGTCACAGACCGTCTTGTAGTAGTCCTCGGTGTAGTCCATGATCGAGTCATAGTCTTCGAGCTTTGCGTCTTTGACGATTAACTTGAAGAAGGCGACCCCGTTCTCGCGGGTACGTTCATAAAGTTCGTTCGCTTTCTCGCGCGAAGAGGAGTACCAATCGGTCAAGGCCTGTTTGTTCTTCGAATAGGACTCATAATCAGTGCCGACTTTGCTCTTTGTCTCTTCGTAGTCAGCATTGATTTCCTCGATTGTCGACTCAAAGTCTGCCGTGATCGCCTCGAGCGCGGCTTCGGGCGTCGAAGCGTTCTCGACTTCCTGGGAGGCGCCCGTCTCGGCATTCGTCGTCCCATTTGACCCGCACGCAGTCAGGCTGACCGCAAGAGCCGCCGAGAGCGCTATAGCAATTGCCTTCTTCATAAGGATCTCCAATCCCCTAGGCACTGTCCGTCGCTGGGTCCATTCTGAAAATCGGCTGACGACAAAACCTCAGTTGGCAACTGAATCCAAAGACAGAATTAGGCGAGCGCAACGCCATTAGGCGTTAGACCTCTTCTGTATGTGCTTTGCGATGAACAGCCAGACGCCAACGGCAGCAAGGGCCCCCGACAGAACAAGCAAGGCCGTGTGCCCAAAGGCCCAGGTGCTCAAGGCGCTGTCCGAAACCGGACCGGAAAGCTCGAAATACTTCGTGACAAACATCAAGACGCCGAGGTTCATAAGGGAGAGCAAAACGACCGGAGTCGCTTTTTTCAACAGGGAGAAGATGAGCGACAGAAGTGCCAGGACGCCAGACGCGACCAGAATTACGAACACTTCGTTATAGCCATTCATGCTGCTCAGGCCGAGGTCTTCCGCACTGTCAGACAGTGCCTTATAAACCTGAGCCCAGCGCACGTACGAGGGGTTGCCCATGTCCGCATAGGTAATGCCAGTGCCCGAGACGAGCTCCACATCGGACAGCATCGAGTTCGTGAGCAGCGACTCGTCCTTAAGGGAGGTAAAGGGCAAAAAGTAGCTCACGCAGAGCAATACGGCCACGACCACGGCCACGATTGCGGGCAGGAGCCGCTTCGGCTTCTTCTTGCCACCCGGTTCAACAGCGGCTTCTGGCTCAGCACCCTTATCCTGCAGGATTTCCTCTTCCATCAGATACCCCTTCCGCGATGTTGCTTGTTGGTACCTGAAAGTAAAGTGCTCGACCGTTGGCAAGTCCTCAGTTCGCAGCTGATTTTCTAAGGGCGTCGGACGGCTCTAGAGGCATCCGCACTCGCCTGCGAGTTAGATTTGGTTTACATTCTTGTCAGCACATTAGGCATGCATGCCGACGCGCCACCAGCGCTGCCCGTTAGCCTTGGCTTATCTGAAAACTCTGTGGGGCCATGCGGAGTTAGCCAGGGCTCTTGGGCGAGGCACGCTAGCCTAGGCCTATCGTCCGTCCACGTACCCTCTGAGCTGCGCATATGGTTAACTCTCTCGTCAATCACATACTCAACGGCAAGGACGCTCCGTACTCGCTTGCCGAGCGCACGCACGCGGGCTACACCGCGAGCCTCATCGGCATCGGGTGCAACGTCGCGCTCAGCGCCGCCAAGGCCATCGTAGGCCTTGCCACGGGCTCCATCTCCATCTTCGCCGACTCGGTCAACAACCTCTCCGACGCCGCCACCAGCGTCGTCAGCCTCGTCAGCTTCAAGCTCGCGAGCAAGCCGGCCGACGCCGACCACCCCTTCGGCCACGGCCGCTACGAGTACCTGGCCGGCCTTGCCGTCGCCATCATCATCGGCGCGCTCGGAGTCAACCTCGCCCAGGAGTCCATCGAGGACATCATGGCGCCCGACACCACCCAGATCGGCCCCATCACCGTCGTCGTGCTCATCGCGTCCATGGCCGTAAAGGCTTGGATGATGCTCTTCAACAGCACGCTGGGCAAGCGCATCGACTCCGACACTTTGCTCGCCGTCTCCGCCGACTCGCGCAACGACGTCATCACCACCGGCGCCGTCCTCGTCTGTGCCCTCATCAGCACCACCACCGGCCTTCATCTCGATGGCTGGGGAGGCTTGGTGGTTGGCATCTTCATCACCATAAGCGGCGTCATGGTTGCCCGCGACACCATCCAGCCGCTGCTTGGCGCCGCGCCCAGCGAGGAGTACGTCGCCGCCATGCGCGAGCAGATCCTCTCCTACCCCGGCGTCCTCGGCGCGCATGACCTCATGGTGCACGACTACGGCCCCGGCCGCACCTTCGCCACGGCCCACGTGCAGATGGACGGCCATGCCGATGCCTTCAAGAACCACGAGGTGCTCGACCAGATTGAGCGCGACGTCACCGAGAAGACGGGCGCGGTGCTCACGCTCCACCTCGATCCGGTGGACACCTCCGAGAGCGACCCGGAGACCTGGCTCAACCACGAGATGGCCAAGGTCAATGCAGCCCTCAGCGTGCATGATCTGCACGTCGGCGAGACGCTCATCTCCTTTGACCTGGTGAAGGGCGAGGGCTGCGAGCTAACCGACGAGGAGGCCTTTGCCCAGGCCAAGGCCGTGGCGGCCAAGCGCTGGCCGCATCTCTCCTGCACTGTCGTGCTCGACCGCGGGTTCCTCGGCCACAGCTAGGCCGTGCGGGAGCGGGGCGCGGGGCGCGACATGGGCGCACCGAACGGTAGAAAACTGGTTCAAGGCAAATAGCCACGAGCCGGGTGACGGCAGCACAAGCGAATGCCTGGGTGCAGGCGCACGCGCGCCATACCCTAGCGCAATCCCCTAGCGCTCGATCCCCTTAAGAACCGCATCCGGCTTGCG
>CAVIES010000062.1:0-9945 GCA_963641675.1 Anaerovoracaceae bacterium | reverse complement strand
CTGGATGCCCACCGGGATGTCGGGACCACCGGCCTGAAGCGAGGCCGCGCGAATAATGATGGCGAGGCCCGAGATGCCACCGGGTGCCAGGCCGTTCGGCTCCATGAAGCAGTTGAGGCCGAGGGCGAACAGAAACGAGCCGAAGAAGACGAGGCCGAGGTTCTTGGCAAGATTGCGCTTACTTACGGCTTTGAGGTCAAAATGCATGAAACCCTCCGGAAAATGAGTCAGGGTTTCTTATTCTGAAGACTAAATGGCCGCTTAGCAATCCACTACGGTGGAGTGGTTCTCCCCTATTTGCATGGAATGCCCTCGAGAGTTACGACGCTTGGGCAAATCCCCTATCCGCATGCTCCGCAGCCGGCGCAGCCCAGTACGCGACCCGCAAGCTCGAGGCCCGTAGGGGTCGCAGCAAGTCCGCCCTCGCCCGTCTCGCGAAGCCCACTCGGCATGGCCGCGCCTACGCGCCTCATGGCAGCAACAGACTCGTCAAAGGGAATGGTCTCGCAAATGCCCGCAAGTGCCATATCGGCCGAGGTGAGGGCCACCGTCACGCCCGTGGCGTTGCGGCGCACGCACGGCACCTCAACAAGGCCGGCCACCGGGTCGCACACAAGGCCGAGCAGGGCCTGGATGGCCATAGAGGCGGCGGCGGAGGCCTGGGCGGGCGTGCCGCCGGCAAGCTCGACCACGGCGGCCGCGGCCATCGCGGCGGCGGCGCCGGTCTCTGCTTGGCAGCCTCCCTCGGCGCCAGCCAGTGTGGCGTTGTGCTCGATCACGAGGCCAACCGCGGCGGCCGTGAAGAGGGCCATCACGCAGGCCTCCTCGCTCGCGCCATGCTCGTCTCGCATGGTGAGCACCGCCGCCGGCAGGATTCCGCAGGAGCCAGCCGTGGGGGCGGCGACGATGCGGCCCATGGCAGCGTTGAGCTCGTTCACGGCAAGGGCGCGGCTCACGGCGCGCGCGACCACGCCGCCCATGACGGAGGTCTCGGCGGCCGCGAGCATGCGATGCGCGTCTCCGCCGGTAAGGCCGCTCGCGGAACGAAGATTGGGGTCGCTTCCCGGCTCGATGCACTCCTCCATGACGCGCAGGCGGCCCGCCATGCGGCAGAAGAGCTCCCGGGGGCTCACCTCCATGGAGCGCGCCTGCTGAGCGAGCACCACGTGGCTTAGGGGCACGCCGGCAGCCTCTGCGGCAGCCACGGCATCTGCCAGGCGAGCGTAGACGAAGTCAGCCGCAAGGGCGGAGACGTCAGGGCACTCTCCGTAGTCGGTGGCCTCGGCGTGCACGCCGGTAACAGGGGCAAGCGCGATGCAGCGCTCGACGCCCGGGATGGCCTCGATGCGCGCGGCCGCGTCGGCGCCGGCGTCGCCCTCCACTTGGATGGTCATGACGGCAACGCCGCCGCGCTCCTGGCGAGCGAGGCTGAAGTCGCAGATGTTGGCGCCACCCTCGGCCAAGAGATCGGTCACGCGGGCAATGAGGCCGGGCGCGTCCACGTGGCGCACCACGAAGGTGGGGCGCAGGCCGCCGAGCTTAACCTGCATGCCGTCGATGCGCGTGACCTCAACCTGGCCGCCGCCCACGGAGCTGCCGAGCATGCTCACGTGTTCGCCGGCGGCACCGGTGAGCTCGATCAGCGCGGTGTTGGGGTGCAGGCCCTCCCCCTCGCCCGTGGCGAAGGTGACCTCAACGCCGCGCCTGCGCGCAAGCTCAAGGCTTTCGCGCAGGCGGCCGTCATCGGCGGCGAGCCCCAGCACGCCGGCGCAGATGGCACGGTCGGTGCCGTGGCCGCGGTAGGTCTTGGCAAAGCTGCCGTAAAGGGTGACGTTTGCGCGCGCCACCTCGGCGCCCAAAAGCGCGCGGGCGATGGCGCCCAGGCGTGCGGCGCCGGCGGTGTGCGAGCTAGAGGGACCGATCATCACGGGCCCGATGATGTCTAGGGCGTCAGACACGCTAGCGCCTCCTCGTGTGCGACTTGGGCCTCACGCGCTGGCGCATGGAGCGGGCGGCACGCTTGGCGGCCTCCTCCACCTTGGGCGTAAGGTCGGCCTCCTCGCGCGTACGCCAGTCGTAGCGGATACTCGCGTAGCGCAGAAGCACCACCGCAAGCACGCAGGCAAAGCCCGCCAGCACAAGCGATATGTCGAGAAACGCCAGGAGGGCGAAGGCGCAGCTGCCGCCGAGGCATGCCACGGCGTAGTAGTTGGAGCCCTGGAAGACGGCCGGCGTCTCTCCCGCCATCGAGTCTCTCAGAACACCTCCGCCAACTGCGGTGATGATGCCCATGATCACCACGTAGAGCGGATTGAGCCCGGCCGCGAAGGCCTTGGACGCACCCGCCAGCGCAAAGAGCGCCACAGAGAGCGTGTCGGCAAAAAGGATGGAGCGGTCCATGTTGAAGAAGATGCCGCGGAAGTAGAACGTCGCGAGGCAAATCGCCAGGCTCAGCAAGATGAGGTCGGGGTGCTGCATGAAGTAGACGTCCTGCGCGCCCATGAGCAGGTCGCGAATGATGCCGCCACCAAAGCCGGTGAGAAAGCCCGCCACGGTGACACCCACCACATCGAGCTTGCGCCGGCAGCCGAACAGCGCCCCCGTGAGGACGCCGACGACCACCGACGCATAGTCGATGGCAACAGGCACCGTAAGCACGGTGCTTGCCTGGCCTATGAGCAGTGAGAGGTCCACGCTCTACTCGGCGCGGTGCCCGGCCTTGTGCGTGCGCACGAGCTTGGGCTCCTCGTCGCCGTCCACGGCGCCCTTGGTCACAACCACGCGGTCGATCGTGAGGTCGCTGGGGACGTCGAACATGGTCTTCTGGAGGGTCTTCTCCGCAATGGCGCGCAGGCCACGGGCGCCGGTCTTGCGCTCGAGCGCAAGGTGGGCCATCTCGCGAAGCGCCTCAGGTTCGAACTCGAGGTCGACGCCCTCGATCTCGAACATGCGGGTGTACTGCTTCACGATGGCGTTGCGCGGCTCGGTGAGGATGCGAACGAGGTCGTCCTCGGTGAGCTGCTTGGTGCTCGTGATGACCGGGATGCGGCCCACGAACTCGGGAATCATGCCGAACTTGTGCAGGTCCATCGGCGTGACGTCGGCCATGAGCTCGTTCTCGCTCTCGCTCACCTTGGTGGCGAGCTCGGAGTTGAAGCCGATGCCCTTCTTGCCGATGCGGTCGGCCACGATCTTGTCGAGGCCGACGAAGGCGCCGCCGCAGATGAACAGGATGTTCGTGGTGTCGATCTTGATGAGCTCCTGCTGCGGGTGCTTGCGGCCGCCCTGGGGCGGAACGCTCGCGACCGTGCCCTCGAGGATCTTCAGCAGCGACTGCTGCACGCCCTCGCCGGAGACGTCGCGGGTGATGGAGAGGTTCTCGGCCTTGCGGGCGATCTTGTCGATCTCGTCGATGTAGACGATGCCCACCTGGGCGCGCTCGATGTCGCCGTCGGCGGCGGTGATGAGCTTGAGCAGGATGTTCTCGACGTCCTCGCCCACGTATCCCGCCTCGGTGAGGGTGGTGGCGTCGGCAATGGCAAACGGCACCTCGAGGAAGCGAGCGAGCGTCTGGGCGAGCAGGGTCTTGCCCGTGCCGGTGGGGCCAAGCAAGAGGATGTTGCTCTTGGCGAGCTCCACGTCCTCGCGCTCGTCGTCCGCCTCGCCACCGAGCGAGCCAAGCTCGATGCCGGCCAGGCTGTAGGCCACGCGGCGGTAGTGGTTGTAGACGGCCACGCTCATGGCGCGCTTGGCGTCCTCCTGGCCCATGACGTACTGCGAGAGCTCGTCATAGATCTCGTGAGGGGTGGGCAGGCTGGCGCCGGAGGGCAGCGAGGCCAGGGCGTCGGAGACGTCGTCCCCGCCGTCAAAGCCGGCCTCGGCGGCGTCTGCGTCCTCGATGATGTCGGCGCAGGCGCCCACGCACTCGTCGCAGATGTAGACGCCGTTCAGACCCTGGACCAGTTTGCGCACCTGGTCGCGGGTCTTGCCGCAGAACGAGCAGTGCACCCCGTCGGGGTTCATCGGGTCTTGGTAGGTCGCCACGGCTTACTCCTCCTTGGCGGCGTCGGCGCGGGAGGTGATGACCTTGTCCACCAGGCCGTACTCAGCGGCCTCGGCGGCACGCAGGTAGCGGTCGCGCTCGGTGTCCTCGTTGATGCGCTCGATGGGCTGGCCCGTGGCCTCGGCGAGGAGCTCGTTCAGGTGCTGGCGGATCCACTTGGTCTCGTCGGCGACGATCTGGATGTCGGTCTGCTGGCCCTGAACGCCGGAGCTCGGCTGGTGGATGAGCACCATGGAGTTGGGAAGCGCAAGACGCTTGCCCTTTGCGCCGGAGGCGAGGATGACGGCGCCCATGGAGGCGGCCATGCCCACGCACACGGTGCAGACGTCGGGCTTGATGTAGTTCATCGTGTCCACGATGCCGAGGCCGGCGTAGACGTCGCCGCCCGGGGAGTCGACGTAGAGGGTGATGTCCTTGTCGGGATCCTCGGCCTCGAGGTGAAGGAGCTGGGCGACAACCAGGTTGGCGGAGTCGCGCGTGACCTCCTCGCCGAGGAACACGATGCGGTCGTTGAGCAGGCGGCTATAGATGTCATAGCTGCGCTCGCCGCGCGGGGTCTGCTCCACGACGTAGGGGATGTTGGGAATGTTGCGAACCGGGTTGTACATGCGGTCTCCCTCGAATGCGGTAAGGCGCAGGCTCGCGCCTTGGTGAAAAAGCCGGACGGGGCCAATGACCCCGCCCGGCATATATACCCACTGGGCGCTAGCGCCGCGCGGGCAAGCTAGCCTAAGTTACTTGGCGTTGCGGGCAGCGCGACGCTCGGCGACCTCGTCAACGATGTTGACCTTGGCGTTCTCGAGCAGCCAGTCGACGGCCTTGGAGCGCTTGATGGTCTCGCGGACGGCGGGCATGCGGCCGGCCTCGGTGAACTCCTTGATGGAGGCGTCGACGTCGGAGACACCGGCGTTCTCGAACTCGGAGCGGACGTCCTCGTCGGTGGCGGCGAGGTCGAGGTGCTTGGCGAGAGCGTCAAGGGCGAGGCTCTGACGGGCGCGCTCGGCGGCCTGCTGGTTGAGGTCGTTCAGGAAGTCGTTGATCTGGATGCCGCGGGCGTTGAGCCAGGCGTCGAGCGTGAGGCCCTGACGCTGGAGCTGGCCGAGGAAGTCCTGGGCGAGCTCGTCGAAGACCTCCTTGACGTAGTCCTGAGGAAGCTCCTCGAGCTTGAGGGCCTCGGCGACCTTCTCGATGACGCGGGTCTCCTTGAGGTTGGGCAGCTGGACCTTCTTGTCCTCGGCGACCTCCTCCTTCACGGCGTCCTTGAGGGCATCGACGGAGTCGAAGCCAAAGCCCTTCTTGGCGAGCTCGTCGTCGAGCTCGGGCACGATGTGCTGCTTGGCGCTCTTGAGGGTGACCTTGACCTTGACGTCCTTGTCCTCGAGCTTGAGCTCGACGTCCTTGGTCTCGCCGAGCTTCATGCCGGTGATGGCCTCGTCAAACTCGGCCGGCACAGCGGTGGAGCCGATCATGTAGGGACGGTCCTCGCCGGCGAGCTGCTCGCCGTTCTCGACGTTCTCGATGTCGAGGGTGAGCATGTCACCCTTGGCGGCCTTGTAGGACTTCTTGGTGACGTCCTCGAAGGTGCCGTGGTAGTTCACGAGGGTCTCGAGCTGCTCGTCGACCTCGGCGTCGGTGACCTCCTCGGGCGGCATGTTGATCTCGGGGGCGTCATAGCTCTCGAGCTCGCAGTCCGGGCGAAGGTTGATGGTGGCGGTGAGCTCGTAGTCGGAGCCCTCGTTGGCGAGCACGGGCTCGTCGCCAAAGGTCGGCTGGCCCACGGGCACGACGTCGAGCTGGTCGAGCATGAGCGGGGTGGCCTGGTTCAGGAGCTCCTCGGAGGCCTCGGCGAGCACGGCGTCCTTGCCGACCATGCCATCGATGACCTGGCGCGGGGCCTTGCCCTTGCGGAAGCCCTGGAAGCGGTACTTGTTCGCGATGTCCTTGTACGCCTTCTTGACGGCGGCGTCGACGTCGGCGGCGGCGATGACGAGCTTGGCCTCGAGCTTGTTGTCCTTGGGCTCGGCGGCGGTGACGGTGATGTTCAACGTTCCTCCTGATGGTTATTCCTGCGGGCGGGCGGGTGCCCGGCGCACTCAGACGCATGCCGTGGCAGCGCCCGCATGCACAAAACATAGCGATTCTACCAGATACGCCGCCCCGTTGCGCTCTCCACGCAGACGGCATATCAACGCCAAAGCGCGGACACGACCCCTCTGGGCCTGACACCCGCGCCACTTGGTTGCAGTTTTGGCGCCTCGCAGCGGCGCGGGAGCGGTCGCGGCGCGCAAATAGCGCAACCAAGTGGGCGGCCGTGGCAGGCGCGCGGCAAACAAAAAGGAGGCCACCGCGAGCGCGATGGCCTCCCCTTGCGTTCTGTGGTGCGGGTGACAGGAATCGAACCTGCACGAAGTCTCCCCCACTGGAACCTAAATCCAGCGCGTCTACCAGTTCCGCCACACCCGCGAGTGAACTATCCGATAATACCCCAACTTTTGTCCGCCTCAAGCGAGGCCCTGCGATTGCCAACCCCTCTTGCGCCAGAGTGGTCTTGGTGCCACGGCGTTGGGGTGTTCGCGGTGCCTGAGATTGGCGGGAGCCCGGAGGCGCCGCGTGCTGAGCTACGCAAGCCTCCGGGCTCGTGAAAAGATTAGGTGCTGTGGATAGCCCCTGGGTTAGCAAACACCCTGGGCGAGCATGGCGTCGGCAACCTTGAGGAAGCCGGCGATGTTGGCGCCCATGACGTAGTTGCCCTCGGCGCCGTACTCCTTGGCGGTGTCGTCGACGTTGTGGAACATGCCGCGCATGAGCTGCTCGAGCTTGCCGTCGACCTCCTCGAAGGTCCAGGAGAGGTGCTCGGCGTTCTGGCTCATCTCAAGGCCGGAGACGAGCACGCCGCCGGCGTTGGCGGCCTTGCCGGGCATGAAGGCGACGCCGTTCTTCTGGAAGTACTCGGTGGCCTCGATGGTGGTGGGCATGTTGGCGCCCTCGCCCACGTACTTCACGCCGTTGGCGACGAGCGCCTTGGCATCCTCGAGCAGCAGGGTGTTCTCGCGGGCGCAGGGAAGCGCGACGTCGCAGGGAAGCTGCCAGACGCCGCGGCCGTCGCCCTCGTGCCAGACGGCGTTCGGGCGCTCGTCGACGTACATGGCAAGGGAGACGCCCTCATCGTGGCCGGAGCGCTTCTTGTTGTAGATGTGCTCGAGCACCTGGTAGTCGACGCCCTCCTGGTCCTCAATCCAGCCCTTGGTGTCGGAGACGGCGATGGTCTTGCCGCCGAGCTGGGCGACCTTCTGAACGGCGTAGATGGCGACGTTGCCGGAGCCGTGCACGACGGCGGTCTTGCCCTCGAAGGACTCGCCGTGGGCCTTCAGGCACTCGTCGACGAAGTAGACGAGGCCGTAGCCGGTGGCCTCGGTGCGGGCGAGCGAGCCGCCGAAGGAGAGGCCCTTGCCCGTAAGGACGCCGGTCCACTCGTTGCGGATGCGCTTGTACTGGCCGAACATGTAGGCAACCTCACGGCCGCCGACGCCCAGGTCGCCGGCGGGGACGTCGGTGTTGGGGCCGATGTGGCGGCAGAGCTCGGTCATGAAGCTCTGGCAGAAGTGCATGATCTCGTTGTTGGACTTGCCCTTGGGGTCGAAGTCGGAGCCGCCCTTGCCGCCACCCATGGGAAGGGTGGTAAGGGAGTTCTTGAGGATCTGCTCGAGGCCGAGGAACTTCAGCATGCCGAGGGTGACGGTGGGGTTGAAGCGCAGGCCGCCCTTGTAGGGCCCGATGGCGGAGTTGAACTCGACGCGGTAGCCGCGGTTGACCTGCACCTTGCCGGAGTCATCGACCCAGGGCACGCGGAACATGACGATGCGCTCGGGCTCGACGAGGCGCTCGAGGATGCCGGCCTCCTCGTACTCGGGGTGGGCGTCCAGCGCGGGCTGGAGCGTGGATAGGATCTCGGTCGCGGCCTGGAGGAACTCGGTCTGCTCCGGGTAGCGGTTCTTGAGGTCCTCGAGGACCCTCTCGGTGTAGCTCATGTCGTTCTCCCTTCTTGCGCCCCAAGGCGCCTTGCACCCGCCCCTTGCGGGTGCCCGTTTGCACAGGTTGCGCCCCGGATGGGGCGTAGCTTGCGCGTCGCTCGCCTTGAGAGGGATACAGCGCGTCGGTTTACAACCCGACCAAGCAAGAGGCTTAGTCAAAGCTGACGCCAGGCGGCCCAACCGCCGCGCTCCCATACGCGGCGCATCCCAACAGGGCGAACCAACCGCGAGGCGTTTACCCTTTCCACCTCGCCCAAACGGGCCCCGCAGGGCTCGACCGGGTACCAAATTTGGGGATAGCCAAAATAGGCACAGTTAATTCAATAAAACACCTTTTTGGACAAAAACATAACGAGCATCCGCCAACGGTTATCAAGCATGTAACAAAACTTGAATTATCGCAGGTAGATGCCTAATTTAACTAGTTATGTTTCCACTCAGTTAATCCGCAGGTGGCACGGCCATTAGGTCGAGCCAAAGCCACAATCTTGCCAACCTGGCATCTTCGCCACGCTGGGCACGCCCGGTTGCAAATAATGCGGCCTGCGGGCGCCTCCAGAACATTGCGATGCGCATTATTTGCAACCAAGTGAGCCTTATATGCCCGGCATCCGCAGACCCGCCCCTAGGCCCCGCAAGGTCGCGCGTCTGCATGCGCCCCGCTACAATCGTGGGCGGAAGGGTAATGCAATAGAGGGAGATGCCATGACGCTCTTTCTTGGCAGCACGCTCGTGATCGCCAACCCGGCGTCGCAGAGCGGTGCCGGTGCCGAGGGGGCGGAGTTCGTCCGCCGCACGCTCGAGGCCTTTAGCTCGGCCACCAAGGGCTATGACGTCCGACTCACCACGGGTCCGGGACATGCCATGCAGATGGCGCGCGCGGCCACGGGCTTCGACACGGTGCTGGCGCTCGGCGGCGACGGCGTGATTCATGAGGTCGTGAATGGCCTCATGAAGATTGACCCCTCCCGCAGGCCGCGCCTGGGCATCATTCCCCTCGGCTCTGGCAACGACTACGCGCGCACGCTCGGCATGGCCATCAACGAGCCCGACAAGGCGCTCGGGCAGATCCTGCAGGGCATTTCGTACCGCGTGGACCTCGGGGTCGTAAACGGCATCTATTTCGACGAGACGCTCTCTTTTGGCGTTGACGCCGCCATCGCGCTCGACACGATGGAGCGGCGCAAGAAAGCCGGTGCCCACGGCACGCGGCTCTTTGCCACGAGCGGCGTAGACGTCGTCCGCCACCAGATGCGCAAGTGGGACTACCGTGCCACGATCGACGGCGAGGAGATGGACGGCAGTAGCGTCATCTTTGCCGTGCAGGTTGGGCCCACCTACGGCGGAGGCTTTAGGATCTGCCCTGCGGCTGACATCCTCGACGGCAAGCTCGACCTCTGCTATTCGGAGGGCTCTCCCTCCACGGCGGCCGCGCTCGGCATCCTCGGCCGCGCCCGCTTTGCCCTGCACGAGCGCTCCCGGTTCCTGCGCTTTGCCCAAGCTACCGAGCTCACGCTCGACTTTGAGGAGGAACCGCCCTGCCAGGCCGACGGCGAGCGTGTGGAGGGCACCCACTTCGAGATTTCCTGCGCCCACCGCGCCCTCGAGGTCATCCACCCAACCTGGGAGGGGTAGGGAGCTGTTTGCGCCCTCTTTGGTTTTGAGTCCTTAGACTTCCAAACTAATGACGCGAGTTCGGGTTTCTCGCGGGGCTTTTATGGGTTCGCGTGCATCCGCGTTTGCCGTACTCGCCCGGCTCGCCTATACTGAATCGGCGTTCCGGGGCGTGGCGCAGTTTGGTAGCGCATCTGCTTTGGGAGCAGAGGGTCGCTGGTTCGAATCCAGTCGCCC
>CAVIES010000061.1:0-10347 GCA_963641675.1 Anaerovoracaceae bacterium | reverse complement strand
CATCCACCTCTTGGAGTGCGACGAGGCCGAGCTTCGCCGCCGCTACGAGGCGCACGATCCCGAGGCCGACCCCGCCTACCGCGAGTTTATCCAGGTAAACGCCAGCTGGCTCGAGCCCTACTGCTGCTTTGCCGCCATCGCGGAGGCCGAGGGCACCGACGCCTGGCAGACCTGGCCGGAGGAGCTCCGTCACTACACGCCCGAGCTTTCCCGCGATCCCCGCTTTGCCAAGCGCGTCGACTTCATGCGCTTTGCCCAGTGGGAGTTTGAGTGGGAGTGGATGGACCTGCGCGCCTACGCCAACGAGCGCGGCGTGCGCATCATCGGCGACATCCCCATGTACGTCTCGGCAAGCTCCGCCGACGTCTGGGCCGCGCCCGAGCAGTTCTGCGTGAACGCGGATGGCAACGTGGAGCTGGAGGCGGGCTGCCCGCCCGACCGCTTCTCTGCCGACGGACAGCTTTGGGGCAACCCGTGTTACCGCTGGGAGGCCATGAAGAAGGACGGCTACGCGTGGTGGATGCGCCGCCTCGCGCGCACCTTCGCCCTCTACGACGTCACGCGTCTGGATCACTTCCTTGGCTTCCAGAACTTCTTCGGCACTCCCGGCGGCAAGAAGGCCACCGAGGGCGCCTGGCACGCCGGCCCCGGCGTCGCGCTCTTCAAGCGCGCCTACGAGCTCCTGGGCCCGCTGCCGATCCTGGCGGAGGACCTCGGCTCCATCACGCCTGCCGTGCGCGCCCTCTTGGCGCAGGTGGGTTGCAACGGCATGGACGTCATGCAGTTTGCCGACAACGACGTCCGCGACGGCTGGAACCCGCACGAGGCCAAGGTGGCCTACACCTCCACGCACGACAACCAGACCCTGGTGGGCTGGTGCGCGTCTAACTTTGGCATGGCCGAGGGCGATGCCCGCGAGCTGGCCCGCCGCCTCATGGCCACGGCCTTCAACAGCAACGCCGGCGTGGTCATGTGCACCCTGCAAGACGCCGCCCTCTTGGGTGACGAGGCCCGCATGAACACCCCGGGCGTGGCCGGCGGCAACTGGAGCTGGCACGCCACGGAGGAGAACCTCTCCGCCGCGGCGCCCTTCCTGGCCGAGCTCACCTGCGCGGCAGGTCGTGAGGTGCGCTAATGCTCGTCAACCGCGTCTCTCGCCAACTTCTGCGCGCGCCCGAGCTGGCGCCCGCCCTCTCTGAGCTCCGCGCCGGCAACGACGCCACGCTCGCCGTCTCGCAGAGCGCCCGCCCGCTCACGCTGGCCTGCATCTGGGCGGCCGACCCGCGCCCCTGCCTCTTTGTGGTCTCGGGCGAGGAGGCGGCCGAACGCGCCGCCAAGGCCCTCACTGCCTGGCTTGGCGCAGACGTCGTCTGCCGTTACCCCGAGCGCAAGGACCTCCCCTGGAAGGCCGAGGCCGCGGACGACTCCGTCATCGGCGCCCGCTGCGCCGCCATCGCGCGCCTTGCCGCGGGCGAGCCGTGCCTCGTGGTGGCGAGCGCCCGCTCGCTCATGCGACGCGTGCCGCCCGTTGGCTCCGGCTACTGGGCGAGCAGCACCTTCGCCGTGGGCGACGAGGTTCCCTTTGAGGATGTCGGCCCCCTGCTCGTGGGCCTCGGCTACTCCGACCCGGGCGAGCTTGACGGCCCCGGCACCTTCCACATTCATGGCGACTCGGTGGACATCCACCCCGCGCAGGCCACCTCGCCCGTGCGCGTGGAGTTCTTCGGCGACGAGGTCGATCGCGTGCGCCGCATGGTGGCCGCCACCGGGCAGACCATCGGCGGCCTGGAGAGCGTGACCCTAAGCCCCGCCCGCGAGCTCGCCCTCACCGACGAGACCGTGGCGCATGCCTATAAGGCCCTCTGGAACGAGGCCCAGAACGACACCCAGGTCGCCGCCGACCTCGAGCTTATCGAGGCCCGAAGCGCCGACCCCACGCTCGACCGCTACCTCCCCGCGCTCTACGGCAAGACGGCGAGCCCGCTCGAGCACGTCTGCGCGGAGGCCCTCATGGTCTTTGCCGAGCCGCGCTCGCTCTTCGACGACTGCGTGCGCGCCTCAGACGAGATAACCCAGCTAGCGAGAAACGCCGGCGAGAAGACCGACGGCCTCTACACCCAGCCGCGCGACATGGACTTCGGCAAGCAGCAGCGCCTCTCCTTTGCGAGCATGCTGCGCGCCGGCTCGCAGGTCACGGCCGAGCTGCCCGTGCGCCAGCCGAGCATCGCCGGCTCAGACTCGCGTCTCTTGGGTCGCGTGCGCCAGCTTCTGAACGACAACTGCGCGGTGCTCTTCGCCGTGCCCGACCGCGCCGCCCGCGAGCACCTCGAGCTCAACTTTGGCGACGAGCGAATCACCTTTGGCGAGGCCCTGGGTGCCGCTGCGGAGAATCGCGTGCCCGTGCTCGATCCTCGCGCCAACGACGCCGATTGCGCGCCCGACCTGCCCCGCGGCCAGGTGACCTTCACCGACCTGCCGGTGCCGGCGGGCGTCATCGTGCCCTCCGCGCACCTGGCCGTCCTCAGCGTGGCCGATCTCTCCGTGCGCATCGCCAAGCACAAGACCCGCCGCCGCGTGGACCCCACCACCGTGACCTTCCCCTTCAAGCCGGGCGACTACGTCGTCCATGCCACGCACGGCATCGCGCTCTTCGCAGAGATCGTGCGCCAAGAGGTCGCCGGCAAGGAGCGCGACTACTTCCTTCTGGAGTACGCCGGCGGAGACAAGCTCTTCGTCCCGCTCGAGCAGGTCGACCGCATAACGCGCTACGTGGGGCCCGACGGGGGCGCCCCGCGCCTCACGCGCCTCAACACCGCAGACTGGTCCCGTGCCACCGGCAAGGCCCGCAAGAACGCCCGCCGCCTGGCCTTCGACCTCGTGGACCTCTACACCCGCCGTGCCAGCGTGCAGGGCTTTGCCTTCTCGCCCGACACCCCCGAGCAAGAGGACATGGAGGCGGAGTTTCCCTACCAGCTCACGCCCGACCAGGCCAGCGCCACGGCCGACATCAAGGCTGACATGGAGACCGCTCGCCCGATGGACCGCCTGCTCTGCGGTGACGTCGGCTTTGGCAAGACGGAGGTGGCCCTGCGCGCCGCCTTCAAGTGCGTGGCCGAGGGGCGCCAGGTCATGGTGCTCTGCCCCACGACGATCCTCGCGCAGCAGCACTACGAGACCTTCTTCAACCGCTTCGCCCCGTTCGACTTCGAGGTCGACGTCCTCAGCCGCTTCCGCACCACAAAGCAGCAGCGCCTGGCGCTCGAGGGCTTCGCGAGCGGCAAGGTGAGCGTGCTCGTGGGCACGCACCGCCTGCTCTCCGCAGACGTGAACCCCCACGACCTCGGCCTCGTCATCATCGACGAGGAGCAGCGCTTTGGCGTGCAGCACAAGGAGCAGCTCAAGAACATGCGCGAGCAGGTCGACGTGCTCACGCTCTCCGCAACGCCCATCCCGCGCACCATGCAGATGGCGATGAGCGGCGTGCGCGACATGAGCCTCATCATGACGCCGCCGCCCGGCCGCTTGCCGGTTAAGGTCACCGTCTGCGAGTACAGCCCGGACGTTGTCTCTGCCGCCATCCGCGCCGAGCTCGAGCGCGACGGCCAGGTCTACTACGTGAGCAACCGCGTCAAGACCATCGACGAGGCCGAGGCCCGCGTGCTCGAGGCCGCGCCCGAGGCCCGCGTGGGCGTGGCGCACGGCAAGATGAGCGCCAAGCAGGTCGAGGACATGATGATGAAGTTCCAGCGCGGCGAGATAGACGTGCTGGTGGCCACCACCATCATCGAGAGCGGCATCGACAACCCGCACACCAACACCCTCATCATCGAGGATTCCCAGCGCCTGGGCCTGGCGCAGCTCTACCAGCTCAAGGGCCGCGTGGGCCGTGGCCGCACGCAGGCCTTTGCCTACTTCATGTTCCCTGGCGAGCGTCCGCTTACGCCCGAGGCCACCGACCGCCTCATTGCCATCAACGAGTACCAGGAGCTTGGCAGCGGCATGCGCATCGCCATGCGCGACCTGGAGATTCGCGGCGCTGGTTCGCTCATGGGCGCCGAGCAGCACGGCAACCTCTCAAGCGTCGGCTTCGACCTCTTTACCCAGATGCTGGGCGAGGCCGTGGCCGAGGCCAAGGGCGAGGGGGAAGGCGAGCTGGAGCAGAGCGAGGTCAACATCAACCTGTCGGCCGACTTCTTCTTGGCCGAGGAGTACCTGCCCGAGGTGGACAAGCGCGTGCTCGCCTACCGCAAGCTCGCCTGCGCCACCGAGCTCTCCGAGGTGGACGCCCTCGAGCGCGAGTGCGAGGAGAGCTACGGTGCCATGCCGCAGGCGGCCAAGAACCTCTTCGACCGCTCCCGCATCCGCATCCGCTCGCAGAGGCTTGGCGTCAGCAGCGTCTCGCTCACGAGCGGCCGCATCATGTTCCAGGGCCTCAAGTGCTCGCGCGAGCTCACGCTCAAGTTCAAGGAGCGGGGCGCCATCGTCTACCCCAAGACGGAGAAGGTGGCCTACCCCTTCAAGCGTGGCGCGGAGGATCTGGTCGCGTGCGCGCTCGGAGTGCTGGAAGAAGCCGGCGGAGACGACGACCCCGAGTAGCCCCCGCGCCCCTGCCCCCCCCGGCGCGCTTGGGTTTTCCTATTTTCTGGCCTTTATTCATGCTTTTCCTACTTTGCGGCCTGTTCTGGCCCCGCAATTGGGGCGCGCAGGCCGTAGAGGGGCTGCAAAGTAGGAAAACTGCAAAAACGGACTCTGGAGTAGGAATGCTTTGGTGCGACGGGGGCACCGTTGGCGCTAGAGGCATCCTCGAAACGGCCGAAAGGCACGCTTGCTGAGATTTATGTTGGCCGCGGGCATTTATGGACGCGGCCGAGTGCCGTTTGCCCGCCAAAGCCTCCCGTTTGCGCCCCTCGAATCTAAGTTTGAGAAATCTGCAACGCGAGTAGCTGCCGTGTCAGATTTCTGTCAGTTTAGGCGGGGATTTTTGTCAGGCTGCTCATATAGCCTCACCCAAAGATGGGGGGAGGTTTTGTGTCCAAAGAACTTGACCGAGAGATAGAGCTGCGGTTGGAGCGTTGTCATGAGGTGGGGGAATGCCTTTACGCGACATCGAACAGGGGAAGAAAGCTGCTGGAGGTCCGTCGCAAAAGAGGGGACCTCTTCTCTCCGCATCCGGGGCTGTATGACAAGCGGGATCATTGGGAGAGCTTGACTTCGAACGAGCGCCATCTCTGCGTTGCTCGCGCTCTGTCGTCACTTCATCCGGGTTGGGTTTTCTGCAGGGAAACTGCGGCGGTTGCCCATGGGTTGCTTAGTTTGTCCCCAAGCCAGGGTCTTCGCCCACAGCTTTGCCTGGTGGAGGGTTGCCATGGCGCGGCCCATCATCTCGCCGACCGTCATTATGTGAGCCCCCAATGTCCTGTGACCGTGAACGGCATCAGGGCGACGTCCATTGAGAGGACGGCGTTCGATTGCTTGCGGACTTTTGAGTTCTCCCGCGCCATGGTTATTGCCGATGCCGCGGCGAAGAACATGGGCGGTGGGCCCGGGGCTCTGGCGGCGTCCTTCTCAGCGTTTAAGGGCTGCCGCGGGATCTCAAAGGCTCTCCGGCGTGCAAGGCTGGCAGATCCTCGCTGCGAGAACGGAGGGGAATCGATCCTTCGGGCGAATGCCATCTCGCTTGGTTTTGCCGTGCCCGAGATGCAGGTGACCCTGTCTAGCGCCCTCGACCTCTCTAAGGAATACCGCCTCGACTGTTTATGGCTGAGAAGGGGCATGACAAGAGAATGGGTTGAGGATCGAGTCGCAAACGGCTCTCTGCGCGCGGGCGATTTGGATGGCTGCGTGGCCGGCGAACTGGATGGTAGAGAAAAGTACACTAATCCCACTATGGTCCGGGGCGATGTTGTCGACGTCCTCCTTGCCGAGAGGCGAAGGGAGGCCGCGCTCAGCTTGTACGGGCTCTCGTTTGTTCGATTCTCCTATGCAGAGGCCTGTTCCCTCTCGTTTTTAGAACGTGCCCTCTTAACTGCAGGGGTCCATCGCATGTCCTTGCCGCGTTCGGATTTGTAGCTTTCGCCTGCTTGGGGCGCGTGGTCTGATGCGGACGCGCTAGGCTTCAATCTCCCAACTCGTCCTCAGCTTTTTCTATCTTTCAGCCCGATTTGAAGCTTTTCCTATTGCTTGCCCTGTTTGGGTCTCGTAGGCCCCGCCAAACAAGGAGAAGGAAGCTGCAAAGCAGGAAAACCTCCATAACGGGCTGCGGGGGCGCCCACGGCTGCTCGTGAGAGCCTACGGGCGGCCGCAGGCTGGCTTGTTCCCCGCAACTTCCCGTCTCTGCTCCGTCATAATGGCAGCGTTGAATCGTGGTGGCCGCAGGGCCGCGAGAGGGGAGTGCGCATGAGCGAGAAGAGCGTGGCGTTGGACGCGGCGGCCGCTGCCGAGGCGGCGTTTGCCGAGGTTGAGGGTAGGGAATTCCCGTCTGACATCTTCACGGCACCCGAGCTGCGTTGGGCCGTCATCGGCTGCGGCGTCATCGCCAACCAGATGGCCGCCTCGCTCGCCCTCGCCGGTCGTAAGCTCGTGGGCGTGCAGAACCGCACGCTCGAGAAGGCCGTCTCGTTTGCCAGCCACTGGGGCGTGGAGCGCGTCTACGAGACGCCTGAGGCCCTCTATGCCGACCCGGACGTGGACGCCGTCTACATCACCACGCCGCACAACACCCACATCACCTACCTGCGCGGCGCGCTGTCCGCCGGCAAGCACGTCCTCTGCGAGAAGTCCATTACGCTCAACTCCGAGGAGCTCGCCGAAGCGCTCGCCATCGCCGACGCCAACCATGTGCAGCTCGTGGACGCCACCACGGTCTTCCACATGCCGCTCTACCGCGAGCTCATCCGCCGCGCCATGGCTGACGAGTTCGGCCAGATGAACGTGGCCCAGCTCAACTTCGGCAGCTACAAGGAGTTCGACCCCAAGAGCCGCTTCTACAGCCGCGAGCTCGCCGGCGGCGCCATGCTCGACATCGGCGTCTACGCGCTCTCGCTCGCGCGCCTCTTCATGGTGAGCCAGCCCGAGGACATCGTCTCCATCGCCAACGCGTGCTCCACCGCGGTGGACGTCACGAGCGGCATCGTCATGCGCAACGCCGAGATGCAGATGGCCACCATCACGCTGTCGCTGCACTCCAAGCAGCCCAAGCGCGCCGTGCTCTCCTTCGACAAGTGCTACGTGGAGGTCATGGACTATCCGCGCGCGGATGCGGCCCGCATCGTCTGGACCGAGGATGGCCACGTTGAGGAGTTCTCTGCGGGCGAGGAGGCCTACGCGCTCTGCTACGAGGTGGCCGACCTCGAGCGTGCCGTAGCCGGCGACGCCACCGAGCAGGCGATGATTGCCTACACGCTCGACGTGATGCAGATCATGACGCACCTGCGCCGCCAGTGGGGCATCCGCTACCCCGAGGAGGAGGCTGCGCAGCAGGCCTAAGCCCTGCCACCCGCGCGAGCCGCGCTTGCAGCCTCGCGTAAGCATCGTGTTATGCCTCAACCGCCATGGTCGGACGCCGCGTGTGGTGCGCCGCGGCCGCGCTACACTTGGCCTGATACGCCAATTGAGAGGAATAACATGACCGCAACGGCAAACATCGCGCCCTTCATCCGCGGCGCCCACCACCTCGTCTATCGTCCGGACGGCCTCGTCCGTCCGTCCCGCATGTCCAAGCGCCAGCTCGAGGCTGCGGCCGATGCCGGCCGCGAGCGCGCCGCCAAGACCAGCGCCGGCGTCACCATCAACCTCGTCACCACGGGCGACGAGGTCTCCTTCGACCTCTCCGTCATCAAGGGCCCGCGCTACGAGAGCGCGAGCGTGCACGAGACGAGCGAGTTTGCCCACGCCGCCGGCGACGAGCGCGACGACCTCGCCGGCATCGTCGACGGCATCGACCTCGTGGTCGACGGCGCCTACGTGGCCACCGCCCCCGTCAAGGAGGGCCAGGTCAGCCTCCACTTTGAGAACCCCTCCCATGCGCCCGCCGAGGTCACGGTCTACCTGCCCTGCCTCATGAGCGTTGCCGTGGGCAACCTCTCCACCAACGGCAGCCTCGAGCACGCGCCCGAGCGTGGCTACCTGCTCGCCCTCGGCGACTCCATCACCCAGGGCTACGTCGTGGGCGGCCCGAGCGCCTCCTGGCCGGCATGCGTCGCGCGCGCCCTCGGCCTCGACCTCGTGAACCAGGGCATTGCCGGTCATCACTTCGACGCGCATACCCTGCGCGGCATGAAGCTCCTGCGCGAGAACCCGCCCGCGGCCATCGTCGTGGCCTACGGCACCAACGACTGGGCCCACACCCACGAGAAGCGCGACCTCGTGGCCAACATGACGGCCTACCTCAACAAGCTCTCCGAGAAGTTCCTCGACACGCCCATCTTCGTGGTGAGCCCCATCTGGCGCGCCGACGAGGACCAGCCCCAGCCCCACGGCCGCAAGCTCGGCTGGTACAGGAGCGTGCTCTGCGACGAGTGCGCCCGCCTTGGCATGGGCTACATCGACGGCACCAACCTCGTGCCGGCCGATACCGAGCTCTACTCCGACCGCCGCCTGCACCCCAACGCCGCCGGCGCCCGCATCATGGCCGAGAACGTCATCGCCGCCCTTGATGGGCTGGGCCTCGTGGCCGCGCTTGGCGGCCGCCACGACGTCCCCTGCGCCCAGGCCGACGCCCAGACGCTGCTTCGTGCCGACTCACCGCGTCGCCAGCTCGAGCTCGAGCAGGCCGTGCGCACCATCTGGCGCCTCCGCCAGGCCGACGGCTGCCCCTGGGACCGCGAGCAGACCCACGCGAGCATTGCCAAGAACATGATCGAGGAGGCCTACGAGGCCGTCGACGCCATCGAGTCGGGCGACGCCGCGCACCTTCGCGAGGAGCTGGGTGACGTCCTCATGCAGGTGCTTCTCCACGCTCAGATCGCCGCCGACGCCGGCGAGTTCACGTTTGCCGACATCTGCCACGACCTCGACGAGAAGCTCGTGCGCCGCCACCCCCACGTGTTCGGCGCGGGCGTCAGCGCGAGCGATTCCGCCGAGGTGCTCGACATCTGGAGCAAGGTGAAGCTGGAGGAGCGCGCCAACGCCGAGGCCGCGGGCGAGGCCGAGCCGAGCCTGCTCGACGCCGTGCCGCGAGCGCTCCCTGCCCTCATGCAGGCACAGAAGATCTCTAAGAAGGCCGCTGCCTGCGGTTTTGACTGGGAGACAACGGCAGAGGTCTGGGCCAAGGTGGACGAGGAGCGCGCGGAGTTCGCCGCCGAGGAGAGCGGCTCCGACGCCGCGCTCGAGGAGTTTGGCGACGTGCTCTTCTCGGCCGTGAACGTGGCCCGCAAGGAGCATCTCGACGCCGAGACCGCGCTGCGCCTGAGCTGCGAGAAGTTCCGCCGCCGTTGGGCTGCCATGGAGGCTGCGGCCGCCGAGCGCGGCACCAAGCTCGAGGACGTCAGCCGTGAAGAGCTTGAGCAGCTCTGGGTTGAGGCCAAGCGCAGGGGCGTCAGCGAGGGCTAATCTGTCATAATCGGTTGCACGCGCGGCATGTCCGCGCTTGTGGCGCGTCCCACGCGCCCGATTTGGCACCACGGCTCAAACACAGCAGAAACGAAACCCGCCCCTATGAGTGCACGCGCAGATATTCTCCAACTCAAGCCCAAGGACGGCTCCGCTGAGGCGGGGCAGTCTCGTCGTGGCTCTACCTCGGCAAAGGCCGGCGACGCGCCCAAGCGCGCGCACGCCAAGGGCAACGTTGCCGCCGTGCACGAGAAGGCCTCCGCAAAGGGCCACCTGAGCGAGAAGGCCAAGGCGGCCGAGCCCAAGGCCACGGCCCCCAAGCGCGCGCACGCCAAGGGCAGCGTCTCCGCCGTGCACGAGGCTGCCCCCAAGAAGCCCAAGGCGGCCAAGCCCGCCCGCGCGGCAAGCGACGAGGCCAAGCCCACCCGTGCGGTCCGCGAGACGGCCAAGCCCACCCGTGCGGTCCGCGAGACGGCCAAGCCCGCCTCCAAGCGAGCCCACGCCAAGGGTGCCGTCGCCCCGCACGAGGTGGCTACGCCCAAGAAGACTGAGGAAAAGAAGGCCTCAAAGGTCGGCTCGCTTCTTGGCTCCAAGCGCGCCAAGAAGGCCGCAGAGGCCGATGCCTCCGGCAACAACGCCGACGATCGCGCCGAGGCCCGTGCTCAGGCCCGAGCCCAGCGCGCCGCCGCCCGTGACGCCAAGGACGACGCGGAGGCCAAGAGGGCAAGGGACGCCGCCAGCGCCGTCGCGCCCAAGGAGCGCGTGAACGCCGCGGCCGCCGCGAACAGGGGCCTTACG
>CAVIES010000060.1:0-10418 GCA_963641675.1 Anaerovoracaceae bacterium | reverse complement strand
CGGCCGGCTTGGCGCCCGAGTGCTTGGCGGCCGAGCGCTTTGCCGCACCGCCCTGCTTGCCGGTCGCGGCCTTCTTCGTGCGCGCGGTGGCCTATTCGGCCACCCAGACGAACACGTTGTTCTCGCCGGTCTCCACGTTGGCGCCGGCGCCGAGCTCAAAGTGCAGCTTGGCAATGCCGAGGTCCACCTTGGCGTAGGGGCCGGCCGCCGTGCTGGCGCACACGACGGGGAGAGCGCCCACTGCGCCCGCTCCCGCGCCGGTCGCGCCCGCGCCTGTGCCCGTCCCCACCAGCTCAAAGTGAAACTTCTGCTGGTTGATGGCCGTGGGCGCGAGCATGGCGCAGTTAATGCCGGCGGCAAACCACGCCGGCTCCTCGCCCGCGCAGGCGCAGATGCTCTCGCGCGCCTTGTCGTGGTGGGCCGCGCCCTGCGTGGCGCCGTGGCCGATCGCAATCACCAGCACCAGCTTCTCCCCAGGAGCAAGCAGCTTGCGCACCAGGCGCTTCTTAAACGTGAGGGCTACCCAGCACGTGTTGAGCCCCAGACGCTGTGCCTCGAGTACCACAAGCTCGCCATAGTAGCCGGCGCGCTCATCCAGGTCGGCCGCGGGCGCCCCGGCGATGACGACGTAGTTGCTCGCCCCGCGGAAACTCCCGTAGTGCGCAAGCCCGCGCGCAAACGCCTCAGGCTCGTCGCAGACGAGGCTCATGTGCAGCCCGGCGCGCTCGTTGCACCGCGCGATGCAAGCCTCCAGCGCCGCGCGGTCTTCAGCCGAGATGGGCTCGTCCGTATACTGCCTAACCGAATGCCGCAGCTCTGCAGCCTCACTCAAGTTCATTGCGCTCCTCCCGTCTCCCTGTCAGTTTTTAGCAGCCCCAGCGCGGTTGCGCCTACTGGCTTCAGTGCGATGGCGCCACGGTCGTCCCGAACGTTCGCATCGACGAACTCACGAAGTAGTATGCGCTCGCTACTCCCAGCCGCCCCAGACCTCGGGGCAGTAGCCCACCGTGGCCTGCTTGCCGTTGCGGACGATGGGCTCGCGCAGGAGCTGCTGGTTTTCCAGCAGCTTGTCAAAGCGCTGGCTCTCGGCCAGGTGCTGCACCAGGGCGAGGGCGTCCTCGTCCTTTGCGCTGGGGTTCAGCAGCGCGTCGATGCCGCCTGCGGCCTGCATCACGCTGCGCAGCTCGCCCTTGCTCATCTCCTTTTCGCGCAGGTCGATGAACTGGAACTTTATGCGGCGCTCCTTAAACCAGCGCTGCGCCTTCTTGGTATCAAAGCTCTTCTTCGTCCCAAAGATCTGGATGTTCATGGGCCTCCTAGCGCCGTCGTTTGCCTGCCTTGCATTATGGGGGAGCAGACCGGTCGCCGCGTCGCCATTGCGCCAAGCTCGTGCCCTCTCAGTTCAAATAGCTGCTAAATGGGGAACAGAATTCGATTGGACCGAGTAGCCAACGGCTTTGCGCGACAAAACCCCTGTTGGCAGAAGGCCGATGGAGGCTGCTGCTCAGCGAATCCCGATTTTGTTCCCCATTTAGCGGCATTTTGAAATTCGCGGCTCCGCGCCGCGGCAAATGCGGCCGTGCGCGCGAGCAAAGCCCCGCGCGTGGTCCTTGGCGCCCGCCTAGCTGGCGCAGTAGGGGCAGGGAGAGTAGCTCTTCTGGGCCTCCGCCAGGGTGAGCTCGGTGGTGGCGAAGCCTTGCTCGCGTAGGTGGCTGAGCTCGTCGCAGTCGTAGAGACGGTGGTAGTAGGCGTCGCCGGCGGAGTTGCAGACGTAGACGGCCGTGGAATCGGCCGCGCCGGAGCCGGCGGCCGTGCCCGCGCCGCCCGCGCTCGAGTTGGCGCTGCCCGTGCCCGCGCCTGCGCCGCCCGCGCTCGAGTTGGCGCTGCCCGCGCCTGCGCCGTCGCTGCTCGTGCCGCCCGCGCGGATGAGGTCGTACCCGCTCAGGCTCGCGCCTGTGACGTCGTAGCCCGCGGCGGTGCCGCTTACCTCGCAGGTTATCCAGCAGCCCTCGTCCTCGGCTGTGGTGGTGTAGCTGCTGCCCGTTGCGCCGGGGATGTCCGCGGCCTCGCCAAGGCGGCCCACCGCGCGCCTCCACTGGTAGGTGAGCTCGCAGCCTTCTGGCGCGCTCACCTGCAGCGTGAGCTCGCAGCCCACCTCGTTCGTGCCGAGGATGCGGCCCTCAAGCTCCCACGCCTGGTTGGCAAGCGGGCCGTACGTCTCGCTCTCCACCTGCCAAAGCGTGCCGCCGGCAAAGCCGCGGCGCGTCACCACGCAGCGCCAAAGCGTGCCGGCGTCTGCGCGCGTGGTCTCGGGTCCCATCTCCTCAGCGCTCTCCTCGCCCTGAGGCTCCCACGTCTGCCCGCCGTCGGCCGAGCGATACCACTGGTAGCCGGTGCTGGAGAAGGGGAAGAACCCGAGGTCGTTCACGCGCGCGTGAAGCGTCTCGCCCCAGCTAGTGGAGCCATTCGCGGTGGCCACGGTGATGGCGTTCGGCGCGTCGCGGCCGATGAGCGCGTAGGCCGCCGGGCAGAGGCCGCTCTCCGCCGCAAGGCAAAACGCCACGGCGACGGCAACCAGCGCGGCAACGATCCCAGTCGCCACCCGCTGCCTCACGTTCATCTCGCTAAACCGACCCATGCTCGTCCATTCGTCCATGCCGCGCGTTGCTTGATCTGACGCGCTCTCTCGCGCTCCGACTCAGTGCCGGAGCCGCTTTCAGCCATTGTATTGCCCGTTCCGGACATTAAGGCTCTGTGCGCCTATACTGCTCGGCGAGGAGGCTCTATGGGTTGGATACTTGCGGCCGCTGCCTCGGCTTTATTTGCCGGGTTGACGTCCGTTCTCGCCAAGGTTGGCATTGCACACACGGATTCCGACGTGGCCACCGCCGTGCGAACGCTGGTGGTGCTCGCGTTCTCGTGGGTCATGGCCGCCATCGCCGTGCCAGACCTGCCGGCCGCGCTCGCCGCCATCTCGCCGCGCTCCTACGTCTTCCTCGCGCTTTCCGGCCTAGCCACCGGAGCCAGCTGGATCTGCTACTTTGCGGCGCTCGCTCAGGGCGACGTCAACAAGGTCGTGCCCATCGACAAGTCGTCCACCGCGCTCAGCGCCATCTTTGCCATCGTCCTCTTTGGCGAGACGAGCCACCTTGCCGTAAAGCTCGTGGCCATCGCGGTGATTCTCGCGGGCACCTACCTCATGGTTGAGAAGCGCGCCGCCGCGAGCGCGGCGGCCGCGTCCGCGGCGGGAGGGGGCGCTGCAGGGGGCTCGGCCGCAGACACCGCGAGCGCTGCCGCAACTGCCGCTCCCGCGGGCAAGGTTCCTGCCGGGGAGAGCCCCCGCGCGGAGGGCGCCGCCGCAACGACCGCCCCCGCGAGCCGCCGCTGGCTCGTCCTCGCCATCCTCGCTGCCGTGTTCGCGGCGCTTACCTCGGTGCTTGCCAAGGTGGGCGTGGAGGGCGTGAACTCCAACCTCGCCACGGCGCTGCGCACCTGCGTGGTGCTCGTGATGTCGTGGGCCATCGTCGCCGGCCGCGGAAAGCTCGCCCTTGCGCGCTCGATTGCTCCGCGCGAGCTCGGCTTTATCTGCGCCTCGGGCCTGGCCACCGGCGCCAGCTGGCTCTTTTACTACTACGCCATCCAGGTGGGCCAGGTGAGCGTGGTGGTGCAGATCGACAAGCTCTCGATCCTCGTCTCGGTCGCCTTCGCCCGCGCCGTCTTCGGCGAGCGCCTCACCCCGCGCGCCGCCCTCGGCCTCGCCCTCATCGTGGGCGCCACTCTCGCCATGACCATCTGGGCGTAGGGGGGCTTCCGCAGGGGAGTACAACCTGGCAATTTGTATCCGCGTGCGGGTTGTGGCCGCCGCAGGGGAGCGCATCTGGACGGTTTGTATCCTCCTGCGGCATGGCGCCGTGTCTGACGCGCCCGCACGCCGGTCTGCCCCGCCCACCTCGGCCGCGCGGGTCGTGTAGTTCTTGCAAGGGAGACGCCCGCGCGCGGCGTAGCTGCGGGGCTTCGGTATACTGAGCACTCGAGTGCGCTCGGTGGGTTCGGGTGACGCCACACCTCGAACCTGGTCAGGGCCGGGAGGCAGCAGCCATAAGGGGCCTCTGGCGGGCACCCGTTCCCACCGAGCGCACTTACATGATCGACGCCGCCCTTGGAAAAGCCTCGCAGCTCCGAGGGCGTTTTTGTAACGCAAGCACCTCGGGCCGCACCCGCGCGCCCGCCGGAAGGAATCACATGGGCTTCATCAACTTCATCACGCAGCTGCTCAAAGACCCCCGCACCGCCATCGCCGGCTGGATCGCCGCCGGCCCCGTCATGGCCTACGGCTGCGTCTTCCTCATCATCTTCATCGAGACGGGCGTCGTCTTCTTCCCGTTCCTGCCCGGCGACTCGCTGCTCTTTGCCGCGGGCTTCTTCGCGGCCGACGGCGGCTTCAACATCGTGGCTCTGCTCGCCACCGCCTGGGCCGCCGCCATCCTGGGCGACCAGTGCAACTTCATGATCGGCCACTTCTTCGGCCGCAAGATCATCGACTCCGGCAAGGTCAAGGCCATGACGCCCGAGCGCATGGCCAAGTCCGAGGCCTTCCTCGACAAGTGGGGCCACCTCGCCATCTTCCTCGGCAGATTCTTCCCGTTCATCCGCACGTTCGTGCCCTTCATCGCGGGCATGGGCGGCATGAAGTGGCACTCCTTTGTCGTCTTCAACATCCTCGGCGGCGTCACGTGGTCCACGCTGTTCACGCTGCTCGGTTACTTCTTTGGCGGCATCCCCTTCGTGCAGGAGCACTTTGAGCTGCTCATCGTGGGCATCGTCCTCGTGAGCGTCATCCCCACCATCGCCGGCCTCATCAAGGCCAAGCTTGGCAAGAAGTCCGAGTAGGGGCGCGGCTTCGGGCTCCCCAATTTCAAAATTCTCCTAAATGGGGAACAGATTTGAGAAACGCTGAGTAGAAACCCCTGTTGCCTTCTTGCCAACAGGGGTCTTGCTTCAAATTTAGTGGGCCTACTTGGCAAATCCGGATTTTGTTCCCCATTTAGCGACTTTTTGAATTTGAGGGGCCAGACGGCCGCCCGTGCCGTCCCGCTGCGCCGGGCTGATGCGACAGAAATTTGTGCCGTCAGCCATCGTTTTCGGGGGGCGTGCCAGAAAACCCGGCTATGTGAGTAACCTATTTGAAAATCTCTGAGTAGCGGCCCCAGTTGGCGTTCTGCCAACTGGGGTTTTCCTTGTGGAAAATGGGGGACTACTCGGTAAATCTGGATTAGGTTACTCACATAGCAGGGTTTTGCGCGCGGCCGCGCCCTGGGCGCGCGGTTCCAGCCTCGACCCCAAGCCCGTCCAGCAGAAGATGCAGGGCCGCGCCCCGGGCGCGCGGTTCCAGTGCGGTTGCCGGGACAAAGGTGGTCGAGGGCTTCGAGGGCGTGCTGTCGCCTTGGGCGCGCGGTTCCAGTGCAGTTGCCGGCGCGCTCTGGCGTGAGTCCCTGGCCCATCTGTGGAGGGCTCGTGTGGGCGGCTAGCAGCGGAAACGTTTACGCAACTCTGCGCAAAATAGCGCACTGCCGTTCGCGGTTTCACGCAATACCGTTCACGGCAGCTTTACAAAAGTCCCACCGCCGGACACTCCCGCGCGAACGCAAAATATCTCGAAGCGCGCGCCCTCCTGAACGCTCGTCTCCCCCTCCGGTCGTCGGGTAGCATTCAAGGGCGCAAACAACGGCACGCCCTAGTTCTTCAGAGATTCTTCCAACCCCCTGTTCTCTGGGAGGGCGCGCGCCAACTGGAAGATCCGGGGTGGTCTGCGGCAAATCGCAGCCTTCTCCACCCGGCGAATAACGCCCCGCAGGCCCCTTACCTGCAGGGCGTTTTTCGTTGTAGAGGTTGGGCGCCCTAGCCAGGGCGCCCTGTCCAGGGCGGGCGGCTTGCATGCGGGCGGCAGCTATGGACACGCGGGCTTTGGGGGCGGCCAACGGGGCGCCGTTGCTTTCGGCGGCGGAAAATCGGGCGCCTCGGCAAGGGGGCGTGCGGCGGATGCCGGGCCTGCGCGGACTACTTGGAACTATGATTCAAGCGGCAAATCAACCAAGGAGGCGCGTATGAACGCGGAAGAGTACAAGGCAGCTGCGAACTTCTGGAGCGAGAAGGAGCGCGTGGAGATGCCCGCGGGCGAGCTGCGCGAGTTCGTCGAGGGGTTCTTGGCCGAGAAGGAAGTGTGCGCGCTGGCCACCGGCGCGGGCGAGTTCGTGCGCTGCACACCGCTGGAGTACAGCTACCACGACGGAGCCTTCTGGATCTTCACCGAGGGCGGCGAGAAGTTCCGCGGTCTGGCGGAGAACCCCAACGTCTGCCTGGCCGTCTTTGACCAGGAACCCGGCTTTGGCAAGCTCAAGAGCGTGCAGGTAACGGGCGTGGCCGAGGTGGTTGAGCCCATGTCTGCCAGCTACGTGGCCCACGCCGAGCACAAGGGCGTGCCGGTGGCGGCGCTCCAGAAGCTCGCCGACCAGGGCCGCCCGATGCACCTGCTGCGCATCACGCCCGCGCGCATGGACGTGCTCTGCTCGGGCTTTAAGTCCCAGGGCTACGACAGCCGCCAGGTGCTGGAGGAGTTCTAGCCCGCTCGCAGGCCGCGGCGCGGGGCTAGGCGGCCTGCGCCATCGCGCGGCGCTGCTGCGGGCCGGGGCCCTGCCGCAGCTACATGCCACATAAGAACAAAAACGAGGCGCCGGCAATCGTCGGCGCCCCGTTCGTTTTGCTATGCCCCAGAGCCCGCTGCGGCAGCCTGCGTCGTGCATTCTGTGCGGGAAAGTCTCTGACTTGGCCTAGAGCCTAACGAGCTCCCATGAGGTGTCGTAGTGGATGCCCGGCTCCTCTTCCTCGTCGTCTTCCCAACCGGCCCACTCGTCGAAGACGAGCTTATTGGGATTCACGCCCCAACCGATGGCAAGCGTCTCGTCAAACCAAGCCTGGCGATCGAAAACGAGCGCGCCCGCTTTGGTGAAAAGCACAATCGCCTTGGTGGTGACGGAGCGGTAACCAAGCTCGCCGTTCTCGTATACCTCCATGCAGTCGTTAACCACGCCGGCCGCCGTCACAAGCTTATTGATCTCATAGCTGCTGGTATCAGCAGAGATGCCCGTGACCTCAAGGCGTTCGTCCGAAGCGCGCACAATGCTGACGACGCCGTGTTCGTCCTCGCTGTCATCCAGGCCGACCGGCATGGATTCCAACAGGCAGTTGATGTCAATGCTGCCGGAATCCGCATGCACCCGCACCGTGTTCCAAGCAATCTCGGGCGGAGCGGCGAGTGCGGCCTCGAGCGTCTGGATCGTGGAGCCTACAAGGGAGCGAAGGATATCTTTCTCGTCCTCGTTGATTGTCTTGTTTACCTCAATCATCGCGAGCTCCTCTTAACGAAGTGGATCTTTTGGGTCTTGACGCGTGATGCCTTGTCAGCCGTCAGCTCAACAACGGGCGACCTGTCAGGAGAGGAGGAGGCGTAGCGATAGGTGATTAGCGCCCCGTCGGCCATCCTCATGATATAGCCCTTCCCGGGAACGGTGCTCATGCTGACAAACCCCTTGCCGGCCTTTTGAACAAACTCGTAAGCCGACCTTACCGGGTCATCGCTTTCGAAGACGCGGACATTTCGCCTGCCGCTTTTGCTTTTAGAGGCGAATTTGCCAGAGCTGCTTAGCGGGACGATGGCGGAAGCCTCCTTGAGGTTTTCCGCCAAGCTCCTCCCGCTTCCCAGCGTCCCCTTTGTGGTGTGAAGGGCCAGAGTCATCGTTGCCGGATCGGGGCCACTGTAGGCATAGGCAAGCCTTTCGCCGCCACTTCCAAAACCCATTAGGCCACCCCGTTTTTCTTTAGCGTGGTATCAGATTCGAAGTGTCGTATGGCAATGCCCGCCTCGAGGGCCGGCCAAAAGACGTCTTCGCGGAGAGGGCCATAAACAACAAGTGTTTTTGGCTCAACGCGGCGGAGGAGCTCGGGGATGCCCTTCGCAAATACTCCTCTGGTAACGGGGTCTCGCATGCAGCCGGTGGCGCCAACCGCAACGGTCCCTCCCGGGGCGATGGCCTCAAAGGCAAAGTCGTAGGTTTCTGGCATGCCCCACCTTGCAACTGGGATGGTGTCTGCTCCCGCGCGCTGCATCCACGACCCGAGCGCGCGGCTTCGTCCGACGCTTTCTATTTGAAGGTAGAGGGAATGCGTCCACATCACACTGAAGTCAGGCGCTATGGCACCGTCGAGTTGAGTGAGAATCGGCAGATAGCGATATGGATTTCGCCAGATGCGCATAAAGGACTTGTCGCCGAGGAAGAAGTGGACGAAGCCCTCTCGGTGCTTCGCGGACACTGCTTTGTCAAAGGGTACGAGCTTGTCTGGCACGGAGTCGGTTCGCTCAATGAACGGAAAGCCGTACTTCGCGCCAAGGCGGGCGCCCTCCAACATGCCGATGTGGAACACTTCGTCAAGTTGATCAAAGTTCAAGCATATGTCCTTTCTTGAGAAAGATTACGTATTGCTGTTTCTCGAGAAAGGCGGCATGGCTAGAATGCGGTTAGCCGGTAGCATGGTCCGCCATGCCGCCCCGCGGCCGCAAGAGTTGGCGCTCTCGCGGCCGCTTTTTATTTGTTTGTGGGCAATTTGATTTCCTCCTCCCGGTGTTTCCCCGAGGCGGCTGTCCCGGTTTGGCCTGCTATCTTAATGCCTGTGCAAGAAAAATCAGTTAGAAAGTTAAACATAACTCTGCAAACATGCTGGTAAATGGCACATTTGCGAAAGAAATTTTAGTTGTCCGGGAAAATAAAACGGGGCGCCGGCAATCGTCGGCGCCCCGTTCGTTTTGCTATGTGGCTGCTGCTGGCTCGGTTCGCGTGGAGTGGCCGGCGAGCCGCGTGGCCGCGGCGCGGCCCTCGCCCCGCGCGGCCGGCGCCCCGCGGCTCCGCTCGTCAGACCTCGCGGCCCTTCGCCTAGTCCTGCGAGTTGAGGGCGCGGCGGGCGGCGCCGAGGTAGCCGGCGGAGTTGCCGAGCGTGGCCACGCGGATGGGGATCTGCTTGCAGGAGTTGATGGCGTACTCGCGGTAGCGCTGCTTGCAGGTCTCGCCAAAGAGGTCCCAGCCGCCGCACATGCCGCCGCCGAGGATGAACGCCTCGGGGTCAACCGTGCAGGCGATGATGCTCAGCGCGCGGGCGAGGTAGTCGGCCAGGCGGTCGCAGGCGTGGAGGGCCTGCTCGTTGCCGGCCTCGGCCGCGTTGAAGACGGAGAGCGCGTCGGTGGCATGCTCGATCGCGATGCTCTCGGCGCCGTCCTTCTCGCACTCCTCGCGGTAGAGGCGGATGAGGCCCTTGGCGCTCGCGTACTGCTCAAGGCAGCCCTTGCAGCCGCAGCCGCACGGCTCGGTCTCGTTGGGGTTGACGTTGATGTGGCCAACCTCGCCGGCGGCGCCGTGCACGCCGGCGGTAACGCGGCCCCTCATGACCACGCCGCCACCCACGCCGGTGCCCAGCGTGAGCATGACGGCGTTGTCGGCACCGTCGCCGGCGCCGAGCCAGGCCTCGCCATAGGCGGCGGCGTTGGCGTCGTTGAGCGCGCGGAAGTTGGCGCGCGGGTAGTCGGAGCGCAGGTAGTCAAGCAGGCCAGAGAGGTTAAGCGCGATGTTGGGCATGAGCGTCATGGTGCCGTCCTCAAGCACGACGCCCGGCACGTCGATGCCCACGGCGGCGATGCCCTGCGGGTCGACGCCGCCCTGCTTGGCCACGGCGGCTATGGCGTCGCTCACGCGCTTGTAGTCCTCGTCGCCAACGATGGTGCCCGTGGGGACCTTGCCAGAGGCAAGCACCTTGCCGCGCGGGGTCACGAGGCCGAGCTTGATGGAGGTGCCGCCGATGTCGATGCCCACGACGGCGTTGCTCATGTGCACCGTCTCGCCGTTGTCCTTGATGGGCTGGAGCTTGATGTCTGCCATGCTCTCTCCTTCTTCAGGCCCGCCGCCATGTTCAGGGGGAGCGGCGGGCGAGCTGCTTCCAAACCCTGATTTTCCGTCAGCGCGCGCCGGCTGCCAACAACTATTCGGCCCCGTGGCGGATTTGGGTGCGAGCGAGGACGCGGGCGCGTCGCGCCGGGCGCAGCAGGCACGGTGGTTGGCCATGGGCACACTGGATCGCGGGGCATGCGCGACCAGGCCGTTCTGTCCCCCCCATTCCAAACTGACTCTACGTTATTTGCAGTCTTGGCCCGTTTTTGGCCCCAAGACTGCATTTTTCGTAGAGCAAACGTAGGGGAGAGGGGCGCGCGGGGAGAGGGGCGCGCGGAGAGAGGGCGCGCGGGGAGAGGGTGCGGGGAGAGGGGTGCGGGGAGAGGGGCGCGCGGCCGCCGTTCGCAACGGGCGCGGCCGCCGCGCGCA
>CAVIES010000059.1:0-10847 GCA_963641675.1 Anaerovoracaceae bacterium | reverse complement strand
GCGGTGGCGCCGGCGTCGATGGCCTTGTGGTTGGCGTCGACGATGGCCTGGCCCTTCTTCATGTAGGACTTGGTGGCGGCGTCCTTCATGTACTGGAGGGCGTCGGCGGCCGGGAGCACCTTGGCCAGCGCGAAGAACGCAGACTGCAGCACCGTGTTGGTGCGCTTGCCCATGCCCACCTTGCTCGCCAGGTCGATGGCGTCGATGAGGTAGACGTTGATGTTGTTCTCGGCGATGTAGCGCTTGCCGGCGGCGGGCATGTGCTCGTTGAACTCCTCGTCAGACCACTGGCAGTTCACCAGGAACGTGCCGCCCGGCTTGACGTCGCGGACCATCTTGAAGCCCTTGATGATGTAGCTGGGGTTGTGGCAGGCGACGAAGTCGGCCTTGGTGACGTAGTACGGCGAGCGGATCGGGGAATCACCGAAGCGCAGGTGGCTGACGGTGACGCCGCCGGTCTTCTTGGAGTCGTACTGGAAGTAGGCCTGCACGTACTTGTCGGTGTGGTCGCCGATGATCTTGATCGAGTTCTTGTTGGCGCCAACGGTGCCGTCGCCGCCGAGACCCCAGAACTTGCACTCGATGGTGCTCGGGTCGGCGGTGTTGGGGGCGTCCTCCATCTCCTTGAGGGAGAGGTGCGTGACGTCGTCGTTGATGCCGACGGTGAACTCACGCTTGGGCTGGGAGGCCTTGAGCTCCTCGTAGACGGCGAAGGCGGACGCGGGAGGCGTGTCCTTGCTGCCGAGGCCGTAACGGCCACCGGAGACGTAGATGTCGGTGCGGCCGGCCTCGTAGAGGGCGGAGACGACGTCCTGGTAGAGCGGCTCGCCGATGGAACCCGGCTCCTTGGTGCGGTCCATGACGGCGATCTTCTTGACGGTCTCGGGGAGGACGTCGACGAAGTGCTTGATGGAGAACGGACGGTAGAGGCGGACCTTCACCAGGCCGACCTTCTCGCCGTGGGCGTTGAGGTAGTCAATGACCTCCTCGAACACGTCGCAGAACGAGCCCATGCAGACGACGACGCGGTCCGCGTCGGGAGCGCCGTAGTAGTTGAACAGGCCGTAGTTGGTGCCGAGCTTCTCGTTGATCTTGCCCATGTACTCCTCGACGACGGCGGGAAGCGCGTCGTAGGCGGAGTTGCAGGCCTCACGGTGCTGGAAGAAGATGTCGCCGTTCTCGTGAGAGCCGCGGGCGTGCGGGTGCTCGGGGTTAAGGGCGTGGTCGCGGAAGGCCTGGACGGCGTCCATGTCGAGCATGTCGGCGAGGTCGTCGAAGTCCCACATGGCGACCTTCTGGATCTCGTGAGAGGTGCGGAAGCCGTCGAAGAAGTTCAGGAACGGGACCTTGCCCTTGATGGCGGCGAGGTGAGCGACCGGCGAAAGGTCCATGACCTCCTGGACGCTGCTCTCGGCGAGCATGGCGAAGCCGGTCTGGCGGCAGGCCATGACGTCGGAGTGGTCGCCGAAGATGTTGAGGGCGTGGGAGGCAACGCAGCGCGCGGAGACGTGGAACACGCCCGGCAGGCCCTCGCCAGCGATCTTGTACATGTTCGGGATCATGAGCAGCAGGCCCTGGGACGCCGTGTAGGTCGTCGTGAGGGCGCCGGAGCCAAGGGAGCCGTGGACGGCGCCGGCGGCGCCAGCCTCAGACTCCATCTCCACCACGTTGACCGGCGTGCCGAAGACGTTCTTGATGCCCTGGGCTGCCCACTGGTCGACGTGGTCGGCCATGGGGCTGGACGGCGTGATCGGGTAGATGCCCGCCACCTCGGTGTAGGCGTACGAGACCCAAGCAGCAGCCTCGTTGCCGTCCATAGACTTGAACTTACGTGCCATATCCTCTCCTTCTGTTGTCGAGGTCGCGCGGCGGGCCGGCAAAGATGCCACCACCCCCTGGCGGCTGCCCTTACCCGCGCGAAATCACCTCTAGTCGGTTCCCCGTTGACCAGAGGCGACGTTGCTTCATAGCGGTTTGATTATCCCGCAACTTGGCACGGCTCAATCGAACAATTAAGAAAGTGGCGCAACGTCTTAGACGAGCGGTCGGCGCTACTTCTTGGCGGACTTCTCCAGAAGGGTCTGCCAGCCCTGGGCGAGCTCGGTGCCAAGCGGGCCCGCGGCATCCGTGGCGCAGACGACGCCGTGCTCGTCAGAGACGAGGAAGAGCTCGTCGGCCGTGGCGGCGCCGGTAGCGAGGTCGTCCAGGAGGGAGGCGTCACGCTCCACGCCAAGGCCGAGCGTGGCGGCAAGGTCGCTCGCGAGCGTGGCCACGCCCGAGAGCGAGTCGCCGGCGGCGGCGCCGCAGACGAGGGCGCCGTTGCGGGCGGCCCAGAGGGTCTCGGGCGCAACGCCCGTCTCTGCGGCCTCCTTGGCGCTTTCCTGGGCGCGGGCGAGAAGGGCCGCGGAGGAGGCGTCTGCCAGCGGCTCGTAGTCGCCGACCGCCATGGCGGCGCGGCCCTCAGCGTCCACCATGATCATGAGCACGCCATCTGGGTGCGCGGCCGAGCCGTCGAGCAGGGTCCACTCGATGTGCTGCTTGGCCCAGCTCAGGAGCTGGCGCGAGAGGGGCTTGCCCAAGACCTCGCGCTTGCCGAGCGCACGCATGTGGCGGTTGGTGGCCGGCAGGGTGCCGCCCGCCAGGCGCCAACGGCACACGAGCACCGGCGTGCCCACCTCAAACTCCTCAGGGATCTGGCCCTCTGCCATAGTCATCGCCTTCCCTTAGGGCCTACCCGAAAACCCCGCCCCACCACGCAAGCGTCGCGCGCACCACGTGCGCCGCGCTCCCCTTGCGCGCAGGGCAGAGACGTCTGGAACGGCCCACTAACTACTCGAACAATCGATAGCTAGCGTACCCAAATTCAGCAAAAAGAACGACCCGCGCCACAACAGCGCAGGTCGCTCTCAAGAGGTTTCACCAGAGGGTTTTCCCGGTGCCCCAGATTGCCGAGAAAGCAAGGCGACGCGCATGAAATACGCGAGCCGCGGCTTGAACGGCAAGATGGGGTGCCAAGGAAAGCCTAGTGGCGGAAGTGGCGGGTGCCGGTGAACACCATCGCAATGCCGTGCTCGTCGCAGGCCTGGATGGACTCCTCGTCGCGGATGGAGCCGCCGGGCTGGATGATGGCGGTAACGCCCTGCTCGGCCAGCACGTCGACGTCGTCGCGGAAGGGCAGGAAGGCGTCGGAGGCAGCCACGAGGCCCGTCGCCTCAACGCCCATGCGCTCGCAGGCGGCGTGGGCGCGCTCGCAGGCGATGCGGCAGGAGTCGGTGCGGTTGGGCTGGCCCGGGCCCATGCCGAGGCCCGCGCGGTCCTTGGCCACGAGGATGGCGTTGGACTTCACGGTCTTGCAGACACGCCAAGCAAAGAGCAGGTCGTCCATCTCGGCGTCGGTGGGCTTGCGCTTGGTGGGCACGGTAAAGGCAGCCGGGTCCTCGCTCACGTGGTCAATCTCCTGCACCAGGACGCCGCCGTCGACGGTGCGGACCTCGTGGCCGATGGTGCGGTCGACGCCGCCCGTGGCGAGCACGCGCATGTTCTTGCGCTTGGAGAGGCGCTCCAGAGCCTCGGGCGTGTAGCTCGGGGCGATCATGACCTCAACGAACTGCTTGTTCACGTCGGCAAAGTGCTCGCAGAGCGAGAGGGGCACCTCGCGGTTGACGGCGATGATGCCGCCGTAGGCGCTGATGGGGTCGCAGGCGTAGGCGCGGTCATAGGCCTCGGTGACATCGGCCGCGGTGGCAGAGCCGCAGGGGTTCTGGTGCTTCAGGATCACGACGGCCGGCTCGTCAAACTCGCGCACGGCAGCCCAGGCGGCGTCGGCGTCGAGCAGGTTGTTGTACGAGAGGGGCTTGCCCTGCACCTGCTCGGCGCGGGCGAGGGAGTGGGCCGGGGCGTCGGGGCTCACGTAGAAGGCAGCGGCCTGCTGGGGGTTCTCGCCGTAGCGCAGGTCCTGCTCCTTGGTGGCCGTGAGCTCGAGCTTCTCGGGGAAGGCGCTCTCGGCGGGCTCGCCGGCGGCCTCTGCGGCCTCTGTCTGCTTGCCCAGCCAGGTGGAGATGGCCGCGTCGTAGGCGGCGGTGGTGCGGTAGACCTTGAGCTGGAGCTTGCGGCGGGTGGCAAGCGTGGTGGCGCCGCCGTTGGCGCGCATCTCGGCAAGGACGGCCTCGTAGTCGGCCGGGTCGGAGACGACGGTCACGCTGTCGGCGTTCTTGGCGGCGGAGCGCAGCATGGAGGGGCCGCCGATGTCGATGTGCTCGATGGCGTCCGCGAAGGTGACGTCGGGCTTGGCGACGGTCTTCTCAAACTCGTAGAGGTTCACGCAGACGAGGTCGATCATGCCGATGCCGTGCTCGGCGGCCTCGGCCATGTGCTGCTCGCTGTCGCGGCGGGCGAGAAGGCCGCCGTGCACCTTGGGGTGCAGGGTCTTCACGCGGCCGTCCATCATCTCGGGGAAGCCCGTGTAGTCCTCGATGGGCACGACGTGAACGCCGGCCTCGGAAAGCACGCGGGCCGTGCCGCCGGTGGAAATGACCTCGACGCCGAACTCGCTCTCCAGCGTCTTCACGAACTCGACGACGCCGGTCTTGTCCGTGACCGAGACGAGCGCGCGCTTGATGGAACCCTCTGCCATGAAACCTCCTCGATGGTATGTAACGTTCTGGGAGCGGCCTCCGCCGGCGCCGCTGTCGCCAGGCCCGCTCGCAAGCAAGCTGCGGCAACGCGCGCCGGGGTTTGAACTCCCAATTGCTTATTGTGACGCAACGCGCAAGGTCGTGCGCGCGGTGAGCACCAAAATCGAGTACCCTTTTGGCGGGGAAACAATAGGGGGACAGAACATGGCGCTTTTTGGCGACGGCATCACCTTTGAGCCGCTTACCGGCGACGACCTTGATGACATCGTTGGCCTCGCGGCCGACACCTGGTACTTCGCAGACGGCGAGAACGCCCTTTCTGGCGGTAGCGCCGCAGGTAGCTGGCTCGACGACTCCGAGCGTGAGCGCATCGCCTGCCTTATGGCCACCGATGAGATCGCGACCTACTTCGCCGACATGACCTGGGGCGTGAAGGCCGTGCTCAAGGGCAAGACCGTTGGCGTCATCGTCACCCACGGCATGCACGTGAGCGCGGAGGCCGCCGAGCGCTACGGGCGCATCGGCGCCGAGGCGCGCCAGCACGCCGAGGAACTGCTCACCGCCGCGCGCGAGCGCAGCGAGCACGCCGGCAGCGAGGAGCCCGAGAAGCCCGCCTACCAGGAAGAGCTCCAGGTCACCGAGGAGATGTGCGAGCAGATCGGCCTTGCCGGCCAGCCCCGCGTCCTGCTGCTTGTGGTGAGCAACGAGGCTCGCGGCAAGGGCCTGGGCAAGCGTCTGCTCGACCAGGCGCGCGACCACTTCCGTCGCCACAACGCCGAGCGCTTCTGGCTCGTCACCGACACCGACTGCGACTGGCCCTTCTACGAGCACCTGGGCCTCGAGCGCCTGGCCGAGCGCAAGAGCACCGTGGCCGGCGCCCCCGAGAGCTACTTCGTCTACGGCGGCGAGGCGTAAATGCCGAGCAAGCCGGTCGTGGGACGCTTTGCGCCCACGCCCTCTGGCCGCATGCACCTAGGAAACGTGGCCGCCTGCCTCGTGGCCTGGCTCTCCGCGCGCGCCGCGGGTGGGCGCATGGTGCTGCGCATCGAAGACCTCGACCCGCGCGCCCAGAACCCCGAGGCCGCACGCCTCATCATGGAAGACCTCACCTGGCTCGGGCTCGACTGGGACGAGGGCCCCTACTGGCAGAGCCAGCGCGGCGAGGTCTACGCCGCCGCCATCGAGCGCCTGGGCGAGGCCGGCCTCACCTACCCCTGCTTCTGCACCAGAAGTGAGCTCCATGCCGCAACCGCGCCGCACGCGAGCGACGGCACCTACGTCTACGCCGGCACCTGCCGCGGGCTCTCCGCCGCAGAGATGGCCGAGAAAAGCGCCACTCGTCCGCCGGCGACACGCCTGCGCGTGCCTGGCGCCGGCGATCCAGCCGCAACAATCGCCTTCACCGACCTTGCCTATGGCCCCGTGGAGGAGAACCTCGCGCGCGAGTGCGGTGACTTTCTCGTGCGCAGGAGCGACGGCGTGGTGGCCTACCAGCTCGCGGTTGTGGTGGATGACGCCGAGATGGGCGTGACGCAGGTCGTGCGCGGCCGCGACCTCTTGGGCTCCGCCGCAAGGCAGATGTACCTGGGCGAGCTGCTAGGCTACGAGGCCCCGAGCTACGGGCATGTGCCGCTTTTGGTGGCGCCCGACGGCAGGCGCCTCTCCAAGCGCGAGCGCGACCTCGACCTCGGCGCGCTACGCGAGGCCTACGCGGGGCCCGAGCCCATTCTGGGGGCCATTGCCAGCCGCCTCGGCCTTTGCGAGGCCGGCGAAGAAGTGAGCGCAAACACGCTCGCAGAGCGCTTCTCTTGGGAGGCGATTGCCGCCCACAGGAGCGACATAGTGGTAGATGAAGGATTTTTGCCCCAATAAGCAAAAAGCGCCGTTTGCACTTTGACGGCGTTGGGGTATGATGCTTTAGCACCTTTTACGGAGAGCTGACCGAGAGGCCGAAGGTGCTCGCCTGCTAAGCGAGTATACCCCCTAAGGGTATCTGGGGTTCGAATCCCCAGCTCTCCGCCAGAACGCGCAAGCCCGGAGGTTCGCCTCCGGGCTTTTTCTTTGCCGCGGGGAGCTTTCGCCCGAGCCGGACTATGCGCCGCAAACGTCGGCACGCGCGGCAAACGCCCCGCATAACGCGTCGCCGGCGACCAGCCGCAAATCGCATGCCCCAACGCCTGGCGCCTCCCCATCCAAACATTCCTCCACAAATCGAAAAAAGTTCTTGACGTTGCCCCGAATGGGTGCGAATATAGCTAACGCGCTGCGGCATTAGCTCAGCTGGATAGAGCGTTTGACTACGAATCAAAAGGTCATAGGTTCGAATCCTATATGCCGCACCATTAAATGATCGAGGCCGGGAGCAAAAGCTTCCGGCCTCTTTTGTTTTCGGTCGATGCTTAAGGGCGAGTCTCAAGCACCATGCAAGGCAATCGCCTTTAATTTGCGGCGGCGAGCGCCAAGTCTCGCTCAACAAGCATGCGCAGGTACTCCGACCTCTTGAGCCCAAGCGACGCGGCGCGGCGATCGATCGCCTCAACCTTCCCAATCGGCTCCTTAAAGCCAACCTGGCGCATCTCCTCGCCGAACATGAGCGGGCGGCCTATTTCCACCTTGCCCACGGGCTTGCCGCGAAGCTCTCCCCTAGAGGCTTCCCGCTCCATCTCGTCGAGTTGCTCAGACGTAAGGCCGAACTTGGCTTCGAGCTCGCTTTCTTCAATTACCCGCATCAATGCCTCCTTACGAGCCCAACCTCGGCCATCAGCTTCTTGGTAGGCGGCGTCATGGCATGGAAGATCACTACGCAGGCTTCAGCGCGATAGGCAACCAACTGTACAAGCCTGCCCTTCCGGTCATAACCCACGACGGCCACTTCGCCCTCGTTCGGGGCACCCCGATGCTGTCTTCGCACAAAGTGCTCCCATGCGTACTCAATGTCTTCGGCGCCCAGGCCATGCTTGAGGGCATGCCTGTCTATAACTACCTCTTCCACCTCGGCCTACTTTCGTACAACGGAATTATAGTACATTCGTGAATGGCATGCCGAACAAACTAGGGACGACAAGGGGTGCTACTATCGAGATGGGCGGCACCCGGTGCGACGGGATGGCCGACTTCGTTACCTTTTTAGGGTGGAAAGTGGCCGTTTCCGTTTATTCGGGGACGGCTATTTTCTTCGGCCTATTTGCAAGCCGAGCCCGATAGCCGCGATTACGAGTACCAACAGGTTGATAACGTCTGCTGAGTCCATAAGCCTCTCCTAACGCTCAGGAGCCGGCCCCGCCCACCTCGCTAGTAGCGCCCCGCGCCGTATTAAGCCGCCGGAGTGCTGGGGCGGAAGAGGGCTTTGTTGGGAGCGAAGGCTCGGTATTCGTAGGGGATGCTCGCCGCGTCCAGCAGGTCGAGCAGGTCTGAGAACTGGACCCTGGGCGTTGCGAAGGCAGCGCGCAAGAGATCGGCCAGGGGCGCGTCGGAGTCACCGAGTGGGCCAGCGAGCATCTGGTGCAGGGCCGAAAGGTTGCCCTCCCCCACGAAAATGCCGCCCACGTGCCAAGGCGAGTCGTAGACCTCAAGCGTCTGCTCGCCCTCCGTCCGACAGAGGATAAACGCCCCCTCCTCGCCCTCCATGAGCGCCAACTGCATGACCTCGCCCGCGTCCTCGCGCCTGGCGAGCACCGTTCCGTTTGAAATCGCCGCCATTGCCCTCTCCTCTCGTCGCTTCTCTCATAGGACGAGCATAGGGCACGTACCGGACAATAACCCGAACTTGTGTTTGTATTATCGGCTTATCTAGCAGCGCTTTTGCATTTCGGTTTTGGCAATATTTGAAATTACGAATTGGGCAAGGCGACACGAAAATAGAGGGCCGTCGCAAGAAGCGGCGACCCTCCTTAGATGGGCTCTCTATGCCGAAGCGGGAAGCTAGTCGATGGAGATCTTCGTGACGTTGGCCTTCTCGTCCTGCTTGGGGACGTTGATGGTCAGGACGCCGTCGGCCAGCTTGGCGGAAAGGCCGCTCGTGGCCGCGTCCTTGAGGAAGACGCCACGGGTGCAGGAGTACTCGTAGGACTCGCGCTGCAGGTAGTTCTTGGACTTCTGCTCCTCAGTGTCCTTCTTCTCGATGCTGATGGAGAGACGACCCTCGTTGAGCTCGACGTCGATTTGGTCGCGCGTCACGCCCGGGACGAAGACGGAGACGACATAGCCGTCGCCGGCGTCCTCGACGTCCATCTTGAAGTCGACCGAGGCGGAGACCGGGGCGGTCATCGCGTCGAAGAGGTCATCGAACGGGAAGGCCGTGTGAGCGAGACGGTTGTAGCGGCTGTAGGGAATCATGCTTGCCATGGTTACCACTCCTTTTGTGGTTGCGGAGCGCCTTGGGCGCCCATCTGATTGTCATGGGTAGTTGTTCCCGCCCCTTCAGGGTCTAAACACTCAAACGCAAGATTTCTTAGTTTTTCTTGCTAAGGTAATCTAAGTCGTATCTACTTAGATATTGAGGCTGCCGAACGCATTCGCAATGCGGGGAAGAACGCGAGGCGGGCAACGCGTGCTGCCCGCCTTGGCACGGGCGTTAGGTAGTGTTCAGTTTTTAGGAGAGGCCCGCAGGCAGCGATTAATTGCGCGCCGAGCGCGGTACACTTTCTTGGTCTATGAACACTCACAGGGGAGTTTGCATGGCAGGCGAAAACGAAAACACCTCCGCCTACAACACCGAAGAGACCGACAGCGCCGAGCAGCAGCACTACACGAGCCGTCCCGAAAAGCCCGCGTACGTGCGCAAGCCGCGCCCGCACGTGAGCCAGCCGCCGGTGGACGACATGCAGGCCGACGAGACCTACGAGACCAGCTACACGCACGACACCGGCTTCACCACCCAGAAGCGCGGCATCGGCTCGCAGGGCGCCTACCGTCGCGCCCAGAAGCAGGAGCTCAAGGTTCGCCAGGAGCTCAAGTACGGCCAGTACCTCTCCGTGCCCAAGGGCAACCGCGAGATCTTCGGCTCGCGAGAGGATGCGCGCAAGAAGCGCGTGCTCGTAGGCGTAGTTGTCGTCCTCGCCGTCATTGCCATCGCGCTGATCGTTCTCTGGCCCAAGTAGGCACAGAGCCGGCAACCGAACAAATGCTTAGCGCCCGCAGGCACGCACCTGCGGGCGCTTCTTATTTGCAGCCTTGGCGGGAGCGGTCGCACGGGCGCCGATATAGCACCAGGGCGCCCCACGCATCTCGCGCGCGAAGTGCCCTAAACGCGAAGTGCCCTAAACGCGAAGCGGCCCCACAACCACGACGGTTGCGGGGCCACGCTGCCATCTAAGCCTCTGCAGGCGGTTAGCCCCAGGGGTCGCGCTCGAACATCGGCTCGCGGGTGGGCGGACGGTCCGAGTAGGGGTCGTAGCCGTCGTCATCCTCGTTCTCCGCGCGGATGAACGGATCGGACGGCTTGGCCGCAGGTTTCTCGGCGGGCACGGCCTGCGGTGCGGCCGCCGGCTGGGCGGCCTGCGCCGCGTTCTTCTCGCTCTCCCCTGCCATTACTCCACCTCGTCGGCCACGACGCCGGCGGCGCCAACGCGCTCGGCAAAGAAGTCGTTGCTGTCGCGGACGTCCACCTGCACGGTGTCGCCCTCGTGGAGCTCGCCGGCGATGATGAGGTTGGCGACCTTGTCCACCACCTGGCGCTGGATGAGGCGCTTGAGCGGGCGGGCGCCATAGACCGGGTCAAGGCCGTCGAGGGCCAGCGCCTCCAGCGCGGCGGGCGTGAGCTTGAGCGTGATGCGCTCGTTGTCGAGGCGCTCGCGCACGCTCTTGAGCTGGATGTCCACGATCTGCTCGATGGCAGAGAGGCCCAGCGGGTGGAAGACCACGATGTCGTCGATGCGGTTCAGGAACTCGGGCTTGAAGGTGGCGCGCAGGGCGTCGTTCACCTGCTTCTCCACCTCGGAGGCGCCCTTGCCGTCCTGCTCGCCAGAGGCGATGACCTGGCTGCCGACGTTGCTCGTCATGATGATGATCGTGTTCTTGAAGCTCACGACGCGGCCCTGGCCATCCGTGAGGCGGCCGTCGTCGAGCACCTGCAGCAGCACGTTGAAGACGTCGGGGTGGGCCTTCTCCATCTCGTCCAGGAGGATGACGGAGTAGGGCCTGCGGCGAACGGCCTCGGTGAGCTGGCCGCCCTCGTCATAGCCCACGTATCCGGGAGGGGCACCGATGAGGCGC
>CAVIES010000058.1:0-11570 GCA_963641675.1 Anaerovoracaceae bacterium | reverse complement strand
ATGGGGCGCGCGACCTCATAGCCGCGGTTGCGGTCGCGGGCAAGCATGGGATGGCTTGCCGTATAGAACCCGCACGAGGGGCCGATGAAGCAGTTCGTACCGATGGTGATTGGGGCGCCGTCCATAAAGTACGCGCCGTGGTTCACGAAGCTCCCCTCCCCAATGTGGACGTTGCGGCCGTAATCGGTCTGCACGGGGATGAGAACCTCGGCGTTGGCGGCCACGTTGGGAAAGACCCGCTCGCGAATCGCCGCCACGCGTTCGGTGTCGGAGGGGCGCGTCGAGTTCAGCTCGAGGCAAAGGTCCTGCACGCGTAGTCGCTCGGCCGAGAGCTCGGCATCGAAGTTCGCGTCGTACCAGAGCCCCGCCTCCATGCGCTCTCGCGCGCTGGCCGGCATCGTCTTGGCGGTTTCGTTTGAATTCATGAGAGTGTCCTTTCTAGATGGCCAAGCGCCGTTTGGTGCATGCCAATCCGGTAGTAGTGGTCAAAGTTCCGCTCAAATCGAAACTCCGGCAGAAATTCCTCGGGCAGGGTCCGGGCGCACCCCTCTCGGAGCCACGAGGTGCAGTCTTCGTCGAGAAGCTCGCCGGTGAGCACGATGACATTGGGGTTGAGCGTGGCGCAAAGCGTGGCGACGCCCCTGGTGACAAACGGCCGACACGTCTCGGGCGAGAGCAGCTCGACGAGGCGCTCGCGGCCTAAGGGTTCTCCTCCCCTCTCGTACGGGATGAATCCGATCATGCCCGCAAAGCCATGGGCGCCGCGAATGGGCTCGCCCGCATGGACGGTGGCCGTGCCAGGGAGCACGTGCGGTGGGAAGTTGGCGAGGGTGATCACGTCATCGCGGGAGCAACACGCGTGGCAATAGCCAGCGGCCTTAAGGTGCATGTCGTTCTCAATATGCAAGGGGATGCCAACGCGCTCGGCTACGGCCGATGCGATGTCGGCGCCGTTGAGCTCGGACAGGTCGCAGTGGTCAACCACGCCAGCGCGCACAGAGCCGGGAACGCCGAGAACGATCTGCCGCACGTTCTTGCGAAGGCTACATGCCTCGTCAATTAGTGACAGCAGAGCCTCTGCATCAAGGCGGGGAAGCGTGGAGTCGAGGCTCTCGAGCACGGCGCCGGTAAGGGAGAGAATCTTTGCGTGGAAGACGCGCTCGTTGCCATCGAGGTCGACATGGACGATGGCAATGCTTGCATAGTCTTCTGCCGCGCGATAGCAGAGGCCTCCGCGCCCCGCGCCTCCCGTTCGATGCGGCTCTGCCGTCACCTCGCCCGCAGCAGCCATGTCGTTGAGCAGCGTGTTGCACGAGGCGACGCTCAAGCCCAACTCGGAAGCGACGTCCTTCTTGCTAAAGAGGCCGCCCTGCCACAGAAGGCGCCTGACGGCGGCGACGTTCTCACGCCGCACCTCGCTCGTAGTGGCCATAGAATCCCCCGGACTGATTATTACAACAGTTGTAATAATAGCCGTTTGTGAGCGCCGCGTCTTGCCGCACGCCAAGTTAGCGCCCACGCGACCTGGCAAATAAAAAACGCCCGCCCCGGGATTCCCGAGGCGGGCGTTCGTTTTACGTATGCCTTGCCGGCTGGGCGCTAGAGAAGCGTGGAGGCCAGGGCGAGGGCGCTGGCAGCGCTTGCCTGGGCCGTGGCGGCATCGCCCTTGCCGAGGGCCTCGAGGGCACGCACGAGCTCGACGTCGAGCTCGTCGCTCATGACGCCGGCACGCATGGCGGGCACGGCGGCGAGTGCGGCGGCCTGGGTGAGGGCAAGCGCCTGGGCGCAGGCGGCGGAGGCACCCTCGCAGACGTTCACGACCTTGCCCTGCGGCACGTCCCTGTGCTCGGCCACGTGCTCACTGCGGGCGCGGACGTCCTCGGTAACCTCAGAGATCGCGGCGAGGTCGGTGGCGGCGGCGCTGGCGGTGAGGCCGTCGAGCACGACGCCGAAGGCGTGGCCGCAGGGAACGAAGCCGGGCATCGCGTCCATGGCGGCGCACATCGTGGAGCCAAGGCCCACGAGCTCGGCCACGAGGGCCTGGCGCTTGGCCACCACCTGCTTGGCGTGGGCCTCGTCAAAGACGCCCTCGACCGCCCCGTGCTGAACCTGCTCTGCCATGGATGCTCCTAACCTCATGCGGGCTTTCCCGCGGATTCTCAATTGCTACGGTGATACTAGCAGATAGCCCATATATACCCAGTAAGCGATGTGTAAATCACAAACCCGCCGCAACGCCTAAGCGTGGCGCGGACGGACGGCACCGCCAGACCTGGGCACGGAAGGTGTGCGATGGCCGGCAGCCCGGATGCAGAAGCCCGCAGTCACCAGCCTCAGCCCGCGCAGCCCCACGAGCGCCCCGCACAGAAAAGCCGCCGCCCCGGAAATCCCAGGGCGGCGGCCGAACAGCAATCTGTTCGCTCTCCCCTACAGGCCAAGCTCCTCGGCGACCTCTGCCACGCAGGCAAGGGAGTCTGCCATGGAGGTCACGACGAGCGTGGAGCCGTTGCGGGCGTCGCCGGCGGCAAAGACGGGCGTCTTGCCACTGGCCACGGCGCGATGGCTCTCGGGCGAGGCCATGACGGGCAGCGGGCGGCCGGTCTCGGCCATCTTCACGCCAAGGGCGTCCATCACGCTGTGCTCGGGGCCGGTGAAGCCACAGGCGATGAGCACCAGCTGGGCGGGAAGCTCGCGCGCAGAGCCCTCGACGCGCTCGGGCTTGCCGGCGCTCCAATCGAGGCTCACGACCTTGAGGCCGCTCACGGCGCCGGCGGCGTCAAAGAGGACGTCGGTGGTGTCGATGCCCCACTCGCGCATCTCGCCGCCCATGAGCTCAATGGCCTCGGCCTGGCCGTAGTCGGTCTTCTTGACGTTGGGCCACTCCGGCCACTGGTTGGTGGGGAGCGCCTCCTCGGGCGGGCAGGAGAGGAACTCAAACTGGCGGACGCTCTTTGCACCCTGGCGCACGGCGGTGCCGAGGCAGTCGTTGCCCGTGTCGCCGCCGCCGATGACGATGACGTCCTTGCCGGCAGCGTCGATGGCGGGCTCGCCGCCGTCGAGGACGCTCTTGGTGGCGGAGGTGAGGTAGTCCACGGCGTAGACCACGCCGCCCGCGGCAAGGCCCTCGGCAAAGCCGGCGGCGCCAAGGCCGCGCGGGGTGCCGGCTCCCGCAGCCACGACCACGGCGTCAAACTCCTCGGCAAGAGCGGCGGCCACCTTGGGGTCGGAGGCGTCGGTGTTGAGGCGGAACTCGATGCCGAGCTCCTTCATGAGCTCGACGCGGCGCGTCACCACGCTCTTCTCGAGCTTCATGTTGGGGATGCCGTACATGAGCAGGCCGCCTGCGCGGTCGGCGCGCTCAACCACGCACACGCGGGCGCCGCGGCGGGCGAGCTCCCAGGCGGCAACGAGGCCGGCCGGGCCGGAGCCCACGACGGCCACGCTCGGCGCGTCGGCGGCTGCGGGCGCAAAGCGCGCGGGGCCGCCGTTTGCCCACTGCCAGTCAGAGATAGCACGCTCGTTGTCGTGGATGGTCTCGGGCTCGTCGGCACGGCCGAGGTTGCACGCGGCCTCGCAGAGGGCGGGGCACACGCGGCTCGTGAACTCGGGCATCGGGCTCGTGAGCGAGAGGCGCTCGGCGGCCTCGGCCCACTGGCCGCGATAGACCAGGTCGTTCCACTCCGGGATGAGGTTGTGCAGCGGGCAGCCGCTCGGGCGCGCCTTACCAAAGCCCATGCCGGTCTGGCAGAAGGCCACGCCGCACATCATGCAGCGGCTCGCCTGCACCTGCTGGAGCTCAGAGGAGAGTACCTCGTAGAGCTCGTTGTAGTCCTTCGTACGCTCGCTCACGCTGCGGAGCCCATGGGCCTGCCTGCCGTGCTCGAGAAACGCTCCGGGCTTTCCCATGGCTAGTTCCTCCCCGTGATCTGGTCAAAGGCCACCTGCAGGGCCTCCTCGTGAGACTTACCCTCCGCCTCGGCGGCGGCAACCGCGTTCAGCACGCGCTCGTAGTCGCGCGGGACCACCTTCACGAACTTCTTCTGGTAGGCCTCGAAGCGATAGAGCATCTTGATGCCGCGCGGGCTGTTGGTGGCGGCCACGTGCTCCTCGATGAGGCCGTGGATGAGCTCAATCTCCTCCGCGCTCGGCTCCTTGAGCTGCACCATCTCGGTGTTGCAGCGGCTGGCGAGCGTGCCGAACTCGTCGAACACGTAGGCCACGCCACCGCTCATGCCAGCGGCGAAGTTGAGGCCAACCTCGCCGAGCACCAGCGCGACTCCGCCCGTCATGTACTCGCAGCCGTGGTTGCCCACACCCTCCACCACCACGGTGGCGCCGGAGTTGCGCACGCAGAAGCGCTGGCCGGCCAGGCCGTTCACGAAGCCCTTGCCGCTCGTGGCGCCATAGAAGGCGACGTTGCCGACGATGATGTTCTCGTCGAACTTGTAGTTGGAGCGTGCGGGCGGGCGCACGGAGAGCGTGCCGCCGGAGAGGCCCTTGCCGAAGTAGTCGTTGGCGTCGCCCTCGATGTTGAGCGTCACGCCCTTGGGCATGAAGGCGCCGAAGCTCTGGCCGCCGGAGCCGGTGCAGTCCACCGTGATGGAGCCCTCGGGCAGGCCCTCGGGGTGGGCGGCGGTGACCTCGTGGCCGAGCATGGTGCCCACGCAGCGGTTCACGTTGTCGATGTCGGCGTGGAAGCGGATGGGCTCGAGGTGCTCGCGGGCGCTGGCCGTGTAGGGCACGAGCAGCGTGGCGTCGAGCGTCTTCTCAAGCTCGAGGTCGGGAGCCATGGACTCGAGGAAGTGCTTGCCCTCGGCGCCCGGGATGTTCTTGCCGTACTCGTTGGTGCCGCTGTAGAGCACGCGGGAGAGGTCGACCTCGTTGGCCTTCCAGTTGCCTTCGACCTCAACCTGGCGCAGGCACTCGGGGTGACCGACCATCTCGTCAATGGTGCGGAAGCCGAGGCTCGCCATGATCTCGCGCAGCTCGGCCGCCGTGAACTCCATGAAGTTCACGACCTGCTCGGGAGAGCCGGTGAAGCGGCCGCGGAGCTTGCAGTTCTGGGTGGCGATGCCGGCAGGGCACGTGTCCTGCTGGCAGTCGCGCTGCATGAGGCAGCCCATGGCCACGAGCGGCATGGTGGCAAAGCCGAACTCCTCGGCGCCGAGAAGGGCGGCGATGGCGACGTCGCGGCCGTCCATGAGCTTGCCGTCGGTCTCCACCACCACGCGGCTGCGCAGGCCGTTCAGAAGCAGCGTCTGCTGGGTCTCTGCCAGGCCGATCTCGAACGGGATGCCGGCGTGCCAGATGGAGTCGCGCGGAGCGGCGCCCGTGCCGCCGTTGTGGCCGGCGATGGTGATCTTGTCGGCACCGCCCTTGGCGACGCCCGTGGCGATGGTGCCCACGCCCGCGAGGGCGCAGAGCTTCACGCTGATGCGTGCGCCGGGGTTGGCGTTCTTGAGGTCGAAGATGAGCTCGGCCAGGTCCTCGATGGAGTAGATGTCGTGGTGAGGCGGCGGCGAGATGAGGCCGACGCCGGGCGTGGACTGGCGCACCTCGGCGATCCAGGGGTAGACCTTCTTGCCGGGCAGGTGGCCGCCCTCGCCGGGCTTGGCGCCCTGGGCCATCTTGATCTGGATCTCGATCGCGGAGCTGAGGTAGCGGCTCGTGACGCCGAAGCGGCCGGAGGCCACCTGCTTGATGGCGCTCTTCTTGGAGTCGCCGTTGGGCAGCGGCACCTCGCGCGCCGGGTCCTCGCCGCCCTCGCCGGTGTTGGAGCGGCCGTGGAGGCGGTTCATGGCGATGGCCAGCGTCTCATGGGCCTCCTTGGAGATGGAGCCGTAGCTCATGGCACCGGTGTTGAAGCGCTTGACGATCTCGCTCACGGGCTCGACCTCGTCAAGCGGCACGGGTGTGCGGCCGGAGGCGTCGAAGTCCATGAGGTCGCGCAGGGTGATGGCGCGGCCGGCACGGTGGATGGTGGCGCTGTACTCGCGGAAGAGGTCCATGCTGCCCTCGGCGCAGGCGCGCTGGAGCAGATAGATCGCCTTGGGCTCGATGAGGTGCTCCTCGCCGCCCAGCGGGCGCCACTTGGTGAGGCCGAGGCTCGGCAGCTGGTTGGGAGCGGGGCTCTTCTCAAGCGCGAGGGCCTTGTCGTAGCGCTCGTTCTGCTCGCGCTGCACGCCCTCGACGGAGAGGCCGCCCACGCTCGTGGTGGTGCTGGTGAAGTAGCGCTCAACCAGCTCGTCGGAAAGGCCGATGATCTCGAAGATCTGGGCGGAGTGGTAGCCCTGCATGGTCGAGATGCCCATCTTGGACATGATGGAGGTGATGCCGGCCGTCACGGCGCGGTCGTAGTTGGCCACGGCCGCGTCGCCGTCGAGCTCGATGGCGCCCTTGGCCACCAGGTCGCGGATGCACTCGTGGGCCATGTAGGGGTAGATGCCGCTCGCGGAGTAGCCCACGAGGCAGGCAAAGTCGTGGGCGCAGATGGCGTCGCCGGTCTCAACCACGATGTCGGCGAGCATGCGCACGCCGGTGCGGATGAGGTGGTTGTGGACGCTGCCGAGCGAGAGAAGGCTCGGGATGGGCACCTCGCCCTCGCCCGCGCGGTCGGAGATGACGACGATGTTCACGCCGCTGCGCACGGCCTGCTCGATCTCGCGGTCGAGCTTGGCAAGCGCGGCCTCGAGGGCACCCTCGCCGGCGTCGCGGCGATAGGTGGCGTGGAAGACCTGGGTCTTGAAGCCCACGCGGTCGATGGCCACGATGCGGCGGAAGGCGTCGTGGGTGAGCAGCGGGCCCTGCAGGCGCACGAGGCGGCAGGTGTCGCGGCAGTCCTCGAGAAGGTTGCCGTGGTTGCCGAGGTAGAGCACGGAGCTCGTGACGAGGCTCTCGCGAAGCGCGTCGATGGGCGGGTTGGTGACCTGGGCGAAGAGCTGGTGGAAGTAGTCGAAGAACGAGCGCGTCTTCTTGGAGAGGACGGCCAGCGGCGCGTCCACGCCCATGGAGGCCAGAGGCACGCTCGCCTTGGTGGCCATGGGGCGCACGAGCTCGTCGACGTCGTCGTAGTGGTAGCCAAGCTTGGCCATGCGCTCGGTGAGGCTTATGCCCTCGTCGGGCTCGGGGGCGAACTCTGCCTCCTCCGGCTGGCGCAGGTCGTGGATGTCGAGCGTCTCGTCGCCCAGCCAGTCGCGGTAGGGCTTCTCGTTGGCGTACTTGTCGCGGATCTCGTCGTTCCAGATCACGCGGCCCTGGGCAGGGTCGACCTCCAGCATCTCGCCAGGGCCAAGGCAGCCCGTGCGCAGGATGTTCTCGGGCTCCACGTCGATGGTGCCCACCTCGGAGGAGAGGATGATGCGGTCGTCTCGCGTGACGTAGTAGCGGGCCGGACGCAGGCCGTTGCGGTCCAGCGTGGCGCCCAGGATGTTGCCGTCGGTGAAGGCGATGGCGGCAGGGCCGTCCCAGGGCTCCATGAGCATGGACTGGTAGGCGTCGTAGGCGCGGCGCTTCTCGGAGAGGTTGGGGTTGTGGTCCCAGGGCTCGGGCACGAGCAGCGTCATGGCGCGGTCGAGCGGGCGGCCATTCATGGTCAGGAACTCGAGCACGTTGTCGAGGGTGGCGGAGTCGGAGCCCTCGCGGTTGATGATGGGCAGGACCTTCTCGAGGTCGTGCTGGAGCGCGGGGCTATAGAGGTTTGGCTCGCGGGCGCGGATCCAGCTGACGTTGCCGCGCAGGGTGTTGATCTCGCCGTTGTGGATGATGTAGCGGTTGGGGTGCGCGCGCTCCCAGGAGGGCGTGGTGTTGGTGGAGTAGCGCGAGTGCACGAGGGCGAGCGAGGTCTCCACCGCGGCGTCGGAGAGGTCCTTGTAGAAGCGACGCATCTGCGTGGCCACGAGCATGCCCTTGTAGACGATGGTGCGCGTGCTCATGGAGCAGACGTAGAAGATCTTGCCGGCGAGCGCGGGATCGGCGTCGGCGGCGCGCTCGATGGTGCGGCGCGTCACGTAGAGCTTGCGCTCGAAGTCCTGGCCGGCCGCGACGTCCTCGGGACGGCGCAGGAAGGCCTGGAGAATGGTGGGCATGCACGCCTTGGCGGTGTCGCCGAGGTCGTGCGGGTCAACCGGCACGCGGCGCCAGAACATGAGGGGCACGCCGCACTCGGCGCAGCCCTGTTCGAAGACGCGGATGGCGGCCTTGACGGCGTCCGGGTCGGCGACGCCGTCGGCCTCACCCGTCTCGTCGCTGTGCGGGAAGAAGAGCATCGCCACGCCGTAGTCGCCGGCGTCGGGCAGAAGCTGCCCCTCCTTCTGGGCCTCCTTGCGGAAGAAGCGGTGCGGCACCTGGAAGAGCACGCCGGCGCCGTCGCCGGTGTTGCGCTCGAGGCCCTTGCCGCCGCGGTGCTCAAGGTTGACGAGGACGGAAAGCGCGTCGTCGAGGGTCTGGTGGCTACGCACGCCCTTGAGGTGCGCGATGGCGCCGATGCCGCAGGCGTCGTGCTCGTGGGTGGGGTCGTAGAGGCCCTGGGGGGCATAGCCCTCGGTATAGGAGCGGGGCTCTTCGGCGTTTGCCGCACCCTCGCCCGAAACGCTGGAGGTCAGGCTCTGCTGCTGGTGAGACTCCATAGTGGTAATCCTTCTCCGTTGTGGTCAAAGCGCTTGGCTAGCGATATTGGCGTAGAGGCATTTAGCAGGCGTTATATCCCCGAGCCCGCCAAACTGTCCACAAATTTGCCAGTTAAGCTCCACCACTTTAAGGAGCGGATGTGTCACGTCTGTTACGGGCTTCAAGCCGAAGCAATTCCGTAACAAAACGATTAGAAAACCTTGCGAGGGCCATACAGAAAAGGCCACGCACGCAGAAGCGTACGTGGCCTTCCCAATGTCTAGAAACCACGGCGGCCTGGGGGGATGGCCACCGTAGCTTGCCTAGAGTGCGCGCCTTGCGAGCTCGAGGCAGCCAAGGACTCCCTGGTCGCCGTCGCAGCCCGCCGGCACGATGTAGGTGTCGATGTTCTCAAGCTCGGGCGCGGAGATGTAGCCGCCGAGGTAGTCGAGCGTCTTCTTGCGCACGATCGGGAACAGCTGCTCCTGGTGCATCACGCCGCCGCCGAGGACGATGCGCTTCGGCGAGTAGCAGAGCACGATGTTGGCGCACATCTGGCCGAGGTAGTCGCCCTCGAGCTCCCACACCTCGTCGCGCTCGGCAAGCTCCGCAGCGGGCTTGCCCCAGCGCAGCTCGAGGGAGGGGCCGGCGGCCATGCCCTCGAGGCAGCAGTCGTGGCTCGGGCACTTGCAGGGGCCCTCGTCGCCGGCGACGCGCGTGACCAGCATGTGGCCAGCCTCGGGGTGGAGCATGCCGTGAAGTAGGTTGCCGCCGCACATGACGCCGGCGCCGATGCCGGTGCCGATCGTCACGTAGACGCAGTCGGCCAGGCCCTTGCAGCTGCCAAAGGTGGCCTCGCCCAGGCATGCGACGTTGACGTCGGTGTCGTATCCAACCGGAACGCCCAGCTTGTCGGCAAAGGCGCCCCTCAGCTGGCAGCCGCGCCAGGCCACCTTGGGGGTCTCGAGGATGGCACCGAAGTCGCTGGCGGCAGGGTCGACGCGCGTGGGGCCAAAGGCACCGATGCCCAGGGCGTCCACGCCGCGGCTCTCAAACCACTCGACCAGGCCGGGCAGGGTCTCCTCCGGGGTGAGGGTCGGGAACGACTCACGCTCGAGCACACGGCCGTCCGCCGTGCCGACGGCGCACACCATCTTGGTGCCACCTGCCTCGAGCGCTCCCAGCTTCACGTCTTCTAGTGCCATCTCAAACCGCCTTTCCTAGGCCAGCTTTCCCTTGAGCTCGATGAGCTCCTTGTGAACGTCGATGAAGTCACCGGCAACCACGCGGAAGGTCTCGGCCGCGGCCATCTGATCCTCGGCGTGGAGCAGGATAAGGGTGAAGGGAAGAGCCTCGCCCGCGGCGGTGCGCTGGAGCAGGCCCAGGTGCACGTCGTGGCCGAGCTTGAAGGCCTCGTCGCCGTCGGCGACGGACTGGGCGGCCTCGTCGAACTTGCCCTCCTTGGCGAGCTTCACCGCGTTGATGTAGCTCGACTTGGCAACGCCGACGTTGGCGATGATCTGGAAGCAGTCAGCGATGAGGGCGTCCATGGCGCTCGTGGCACCGGAACCGGCGGCCTCGAGGGCCTCGTTCTCGTTCTCAGCCATGCTGCCTACTCCCCCATCAGCTTGAGGGCGAAGTCGTTGATGCCGGTGGCGTTCATGCGACCGTAGTCGACCATCGGGATGACCTCGACGGGCTTGTCAGTGGCCTTCTCGAAGTCACCCTTGGTGTAGCCAATCTGGGGGCCAAGGAGGATGACGTCGGCGGTGGCGATCTTGTCCATGGCCTCGTTCAGGGGACGGGCCTCAATCTCGACGTCGAGGTTACGGGCGGCGGCGTCGGCCTGCATCTTCTGGACGAGGAGGCTGGTGGACATACCGGCGTTGCAGCAAAGCATGATCTTCTTCATTCTTCACTCCTATTCGCATGCCCCCTAAGGGGCGCTATGCGGGGCTGGGAACGTTCCCAGCCCCGCCTTTCCATACTAGCTTATTTCTTTAAGCCTCGAGAGCCTCGGTGGCCTCAGCCTGCTGCTCGATGGCGCGCTCAGAGATGCGCATGAACGGCAGATAGATGGCCATGCCGAGAAGGATCTCGACGACCTGCCACACGGCGGCACGCCAGTCGAAGCCGGTGGCCAGGAGAGCGGACAGGATAGGAGGCGTGGTCCAGGGCACCTGGGCGATGCAGGGGCTGATGAGGCCGGCGCAGGTGAGGCCGTAGGTACCGATGATGAACAGATCGGGGATGACCACGAACGGGATCATGAGGGCGATGTTGTACACGATCGGGTAACCGTAGATGACCGGCTCGTTGATGTTGAAGAGGCCGGGGAGGATGGCCATCTTGGCAACGGTCTTGCTGGTCTTGGACTTAGAGAACAGGAAGGTGTCGAGCAGGAGCATGAAGGTGCAGCCAGAGCCGCCGATGAGGGCGAAGCTGTTGATGATCTGCATGTTCATGTAGTGGTCGGCCGGGATGGTGCCGCCGGCGGCGAAGGTGGCCATGTTGTCGACGATGACCATGGTCAGGATCGGCTCGACCGTGGCGCCAGAGATGGTGGACTGGTGGATGCCGACGCAGAAGAGCAGGTTAGCGAGCGTGTAGATGAACACGACGGCCCACGGGCCAGCGTTCATGATGCTCTTGAGCGGGGTGGCGATGAAGGTGGAGATGATGGTCAGCAGGTCGGTGCCGGCGCAGACCGCGAGCAGAGCGGCGACAACGGCGAAGATCGAGAGCGTGAGCAGCATCGGGATCATCACGTTGAAGGAGTTGGAGACCGCAGGCGGGACGCCCTCGCCGAGCTTCACCTTGAGCTGCTCGACGCCGCTGATCTTGATGAAGATCGTGACGGCAAGCAGGCCGATGATGATGGCGCCGAACAGGCCGTTGGTGCCGGTGTTGGTGGTGGAGAGGGCACCGGTGACGGCGGCGGAGGTGACGTCATCGGTGAGCAGCTC
>CAVIES010000057.1:0-11658 GCA_963641675.1 Anaerovoracaceae bacterium | reverse complement strand
CTGCAGCACCGCGGGCAGGAGAGCGCAGGCATCGCCGTGGGCGATGGCAAGAGCGTCTTTGTGCGCAAGGACCTCGGTCTTGTGACGCAGGTCTTTACCGACTCCGACCTCTCGGCCCTGCAGGGCAAGGTCGCCGTGGGCCACGTGCGCTACGGCACCGCCGGCTCCAAGGGCTGGGAGAGCGCCCAGCCGCACCTCTCCGCCATCAACGAGGTCATCATCGCGCTTGCTCACAATGGCACGCTGGTGAACTTCGACCAGCTCCGCGTGGAGCTCATCAACATGGGCGTGCCCTTCCGCACCCACACCGACTCCGAGGTGGCCGCGCGCCTCATCGGCTTCTTCACCGAGAAGAAGCACCGCCTGCGCAGCGGCATCGCGCACGCCATGGCCATGATGGAGGGCGGCTATGCGATGGCGCTCGTGCGTGAGAACGCGCTCTACGCCTTCCGCGACCCGCGCGGCATCCGCCCGCTCGTGCTCGGCAAGCTCGCCGGCGACGAGGGCTGGGTCGTGGCGAGCGAGACGTGCGCCCTCGACATCGTGGGCGCCGAGTACGTGCGCGACGTCAACCCCGGCGAGATCATCCGCGTCTCCGACGAGGGCCTCTCCTCCGAACAGGTGCTTGAGCCAGAGCCCCGCGCCGAGTGCATCTTCGAGCACGTCTACTTTGCTCGCCCGGACTCGCGCTTCCACGGCAAGAGCGTCTACTCCATGCGCTACCAGATGGGCGAGCAGCTCGCCCGCGAGTGCCCGGCCGACGTCGACCTCGTCATCGGCGTGCCCGACTCCGGCATGCCTCCCGCGGAGGGCTTTGCCCACGAGCTCGGTCTTCCCTTTGGCGAGGGCCTCATCAAGAACCGCTACGTGGCCCGCACCTTCATCCAGCCCACGCAGGAGCTGCGTGAGATGGGCGTGCGTCTTAAGCTCAACGCGCTCGTGGACAACGTGGCTGGCAAGCGCCTCGTCGTCATCGACGACTCCATCGTGCGCGGCACCACCTCAAAGCAGATCGTGCGCATGCTGAAGGACGCCGGCGCCACCGAGGTCCACATGCGCATCAACTCGCCCGAGGTCACCTGGCCGTGCTTCTACGGCATCGACACCGACACGCAAGACCAGCTCATCTCCGCCAGCAAGAGCGTGGAGGAGATCTGCGAGTACATCGGCGCGGATTCGCTTGGCTTCCTCTCCATCGAGGGCCTGCGCTCCTGTGTGCCCACGCCCCCGGGCTGCGAGGGATGCAAGGGCCGCGCCGGCTACTGCGAGGCATGCTTTACCGGCGAGTATCCGGTGGAGATTCCCGCGAGCTTCTCTGCCGGCAAGTTCCTCGAGGGCTACAAGCCGAGGAACCTGAGCCAGGCGAGCGAGACCTCCCAGATGAACATCGAGGACGTGGCCGAGGCGGGCATCTAGCCCGCGGCCGCGCAATCTAGCAGCTATTTATTCGGGCGCACGGCGCCTTGGACAGTCCCAGAAAGGACGAGCATGAGCGAGCAGAAGCACGTGAGCTACGAGGACGCCGGCGTCTCCACCGCCGAGGGCGCCCGTGCCGTGGACGCCATCAAGGCGGCCGTGAAGGAGACCAACCGCCCCGAGGTCATCGGCGGCCTGGGCGGCTTTGGCGGCTGCTTCTCCGCCGCGGCCTTCAAGGACATGGAAGACCCCGTCATGGTCTCGGGCACCGACGGCGTTGGTACCAAGCTCGCCATCGCCCAGCTGCTCGGCCGCCACGACACGGTGGGCGAGGACCTCGTTGCCATGTGCGTCGACGACGTTGTGCCCATAGGCGCCGAGCCCCTGTTCTTCCTGGACTACGTGGCCATCGGCAAGCTCCGCGCCGAGCACGTGGCAGAGATCGTGAAGGGCATCGCCAACGGCTGCAAGAAGAGCGGCTGCGCCCTCGTGGGCGGCGAGATGGCCGAGCACCCCGGCGTCATGAACCCCGACGACTACGACCTCGCCGGCTTTGTGGTGGGCGTCGTTGACCGCCCGAAGATGATCGGCCCCGAGAAGGTCAAGGCCGGTGACGTCATCCTCGGCATCCCGAGCTCGGGCATCCACTCCAACGGCTACTCGCTCGTGCGCAAGGTTGCCATCGAGGGTCGCACCGTTGAGGAGCTTGAGGCCTATAACGAGGAGCTTGGCGAGTCCGTGGCCGACGCCGTCATGCGCCCCACCGCCATCTACGCCGGCCAGCTCGTACGCGTGCTCCACGCCGGCGCGCCCATCCACGCCATGGCCCACATCACGGGCGGCGGCATCACCGAGAACCTCAACCGCGCCCTGCCCGCGGACGTGGACGCGCTCGTCTATCGCGGCGGCGAGAGCGGCCCGGCCTGGAAGATCCCGCCCGTCATCACCTACGTGAGCCGCCTGGCCGGCCTTACGCTGGAGGAGGCCTACAAGACCTTCAACATGGGCGTGGGCATGAGCGTCATCTGCGCCGCCGAGGATGCCGAGGCCGTCACGGCCGCGCTTGCCGCCGAGGGCCTTGAGTCCTTCGTCATGGGCGAGTGTGTGCCCGGCACGGGCGAGGTCCGCTACCGCGACGACGAGGAGTAGGGGGCCGCTGTGGCAGAACCGCTGAAGATCGGCGTGCTGCTCTCCGGCAGCGGCACCAACCTGCAGGCCATCATCGACCGCATCGAGGACGGCTCGCTGAACGCCCAGATTACCCTCGTGGTCTCCAGTCGCCCGAGCGCCTTTGGCCTCGTGCGCGCCGAGAAGGCGGGCCTTCAGACCCTCACCCTCTCCAAGGAGATCTACGCCGACCCCGAGAAGGCTGACGAGGTCATCGCCGCCGAGCTCAAGGCCCACGGCTGCGAGTACGTGATCATGGCCGGCTACATGCGCATGGTCCATGCGCCGCTTCTGGCCGCCTACCCCAACCGCGTGGTGAACCTGCACCCGGCGCTTCTGCCGAGCTTCCGCGGGGCTCACGCCATCCAGGACGCGTTCGACCGCGGTGTGAAGGTCACGGGTGTCACTGTGCACTTCGCCAACGAGGAGTACGACAAGGGCCCCATCATCGCCCAGCGCGCGCTGGCCGTTGAGGAGGGCTGGGACGTCGACACGCTGGAGGCCCATATCCACGAGATTGAGCACGAGCTCTACCCCGAGGTCATCGGCTGGCTCGCCGCCGGCCGCGTGCACGTGAACGAGGACCTTACGGTAACGGTGGACCCAGAGTAGACCAGCTGCCGAGCGGGTGCCAAAGCTAGCCGCTCTAGCCCAATAAACTCTTAAAGTGTTCAGGTAACGCACGTGCCCCGCGCTCTTACGGAGCCAGGCCGTGCGTTTTCCTGTTTGGGCCAACGGGCCGGCAATGACGACGGGGGAGTGCTTGCCATGGCAAACGTGTCGAGAAGAGATTTCCTCAAGGCCGCGGGTGCTGCGGGCGCCTGCACCGTGCTTGCCGGCTGTTCGGGCGCGGGCTCTGCCTCTTCTGCGAGCGAGGCGGACGCGGTCTACACGAACGCCGTCGCCTATACCGAGAACGAAGAGGCACCAGAGGCGGAGGCCTTTGCCGTGAAGGACGGCAACTTCGTCTACGTGGGTGCCGCCGATACCGACGAGCTTAAGGCACTCACCGGCAGCAACACAAAGGTCGTTGACCTTGCCGGCAAGATGGTGACGCCCAACCTCATCGACGCCCACACCCATCCCGGCACCGTGGGCACCACCAAGTGGTGCACGGAGATCGAGGGCTCCACCGTGGACGACTACGTTCAGATCATCGGCGACTACTGCAAGGAGCATGCCGCAGCTGACGCGCCCTACGTCTACTTCAAGTCCTATCCCAGCGACCTCTTTGGCGAGACGGGCCCCACCAAGGAGCTACTCGACGCCGTGACCGACAGGCCGGTGCTGGTGAGCGACTTTAACGACCACTCCGCATGGGTGAATACCAAGTGGCTCCAGACCTACGGCGCCTATGAGATGGAGGAGTCCGACGCTCGGCTCAACGGATTCGTGCGCACCCAAGGCGGCGACTTCCAGGGCTGGCTCAAGGAGCTTAGCTGGAGCGACTACATGGAGGACTTCTACACTCGCTTGGGCTGGCGTCCGGCCATCGACTGCACCCCCGAGCTGATGAGCTGGGTCATCGACGACCTCAAGAGCTGGGGCGTCACGGGTTGCTTTGACGCCTACATCGAGAGCGACCAGCAGATGGAATCCATCCACCAGCTCGAGGCCGACGGCAAGCTCAACATGTACTACGACCTCTCCGTGAAACTCGGCAGCTACGACGAGCTTGACGATGCCATCGCCCGCGTGCAGCGCCTCAACAATGAGTACGGCTCTGACCATGTGAGAATGGACACCATCAAGATCTTCTACGACGGCACCAACGAGCTTGGTACGAGTGCGCTGGTGGACGGCACGGAGCAAGACCCGAGCTATCACGGCGAGCTCTTCATGGACTACGACCAGACCAAGGAAACCATTCGCAAGTGCAACAAGGCCGGCGTTGACGTGCACTTCCATCTCGTGGGCGACCTCGCCTTCCGCTACATCTGCAATGCGGTGGAGGAGATTACGAGCGAGGACGGCGCTCTTGGCATCCAGGTGGAGATGTGCCACTGCGAGTACATCAACCCGGCGGACCGCGAGAGGCCGGCAGAGCTTGGCATCATCATCAACTGGACCCCGCAGTGGAGCGGCGGCTACTTTGGCGAGGCGGCCAGGACCTACCTCGGTGACGATCGCTTTGATGACATGTACCAGTTCAATCCCACCATCGCCTCCGGCGCCGTCGTCACCTTCGGCAGCGACATCTACTCGTGGGGAGAGGAACAGCGCGCCAACCCCTACTACGGCATGCAGACGGCGATGACGAGAGTCGACATCGACATGCCGCTCTCGAGCAACAACGGCCTCCGCCTGCCCGAGAGCGCCAAGCTCTCGCTCGAGGACCTGCTAAAGGGCTACACCATCAACGCCGCGAAGCAGCTGCGCTTTGACGATGTGACGGGCTCCATCGAGGTGGGCAAGGGCGCCAACTTTAACGTCTACGCCGAGAACCTCTTTGACGTGGAACCCACCAAGTTCAAGGACGTCGCGCCTGAGGCGGTCGTCTTTGAGGGCAACGTCATCAGCGGCGAGCTCAAGGGTGCGTAGTCTTGCCCTTCGGTCCGTGGCCCCGTCGCGCCTCCTCACTCATAGCGAGTCAACTAAAGAAGCCCGAAGGCCAACGCCTCCGGGCTTCTCCTATGCGCGTTATGGCTACGGGGCGCTACTTCTCGCTCGCGCCCCAGACCTCGTCGAGCACCTCGGCGATGGAGGCCATGCTCACGGGCTTGATGATGTGGCCGTTCATGCCGCACTCGAGCGCGCGGCGCCTGTCCTCCTCAAAGGCGTTGGCCGTCATGGCCACGATGGGGATATTGGCCTTGGCGCTGTCTTTGAAGGTGCGAATCTCGCGCGTGGCGGTGTAGCCGTCCATGCGCGGCATCTGCACGTCCATGAGCACGAGGTCGTAGGTGCCGGCTGGCTTGCTGTGAACGGCGGCCACGGCCTCGTCGCCGTCGCTCACGCATTCGATGCTCATGCCGGTCTCCTCGAGGATGGCCACGGCAATCTCTTGGTTGAGCTCGTTGTCCTCGGCCAGCAGCACATGCTTGCCGGAGTAGTCGTAGACGCGCGACTCCTCCTCGGCGGCCCGCGTCTCCTCGCCCGAGGGCTGGGTGAGGACCTTCCTCAGCTCGCTCATGAAGATCGGCTTGGAGACGAACGCGGTGACGCCGGCGGCGCGGGCCTCGGCCTCGATGTCGTCCCAGTCGTAGGCGGTGAGCACGATGATGGGCACGTCGTCGCTGATGACCTTGCGAATGCGGCGCACCGTCTCGATGCCGTTCATGTCGGGCATGAGGTAGTCGATGATATAGGCCTTGTACTCGTCCTTCATCTCGGCGGCGTCCTGCGCGCGCACGATGGCCTCCTTGCCGGAGGAGGACCAGTCGGGCCTCATCTGGATGTCGCGCAGCATCTTTGAGACGCTGCGGCAGGTGTTGAGGTCGTCGTCGACCACGAGCACGCGGGCGCCAAGGAGCTCGGGGATGGGTTCGCACGTCACCGGCTCGTTGGCGAGCTCGAGGTCGAGCGTCACGGTGAAGATCGAGCCCTTGCCCTCCTCGCTCTGAACGGTGATCTCGCCGCCCATCATCTCGACGATGTTCTTGGTGATGGCCATGCCAAGGCCCGTGCCCTGCACGCCGCTCACCGTGGTGGAGTACTCGCGCGAGAAGGTGTCGAAGATGTGCTCGAGGAACTCGGCGCTCATGCCGATGCCGTTGTCCTTGACGGAGAACTCGAAGGTGGCGTGGTGCTTCACCGAGCAGGGCTTCTCTATGAGGCGGATGATGATGTCGCCACCGGGCTGCGTGAACTTGTTGGCGTTGCCCACGATGTTGATGAGGATCTGGTTCAGGCGCAGCTTGTCGCAGATGACGTCCTCGTGGACCACGTCCTGCGTGTCGATGAAGAGGTTCTGGTTCTTGGCGTTCACCAGGCCCTGGATCATGGTGCGCAGGTCGTGGAGCAGGTCGGGCAGGTGCACGGCCTTCGCGTCGAGCTTGACCGTGCCGCTCTCGATGCGGCTCATGTCGAGGATGTCGTTGATCAGCGAGAGCAGGTGCGTGCTCGAGGTGCTGATTTTGCCGAGGTAGTCCTGCACCAGCTCACGCTCGTCGATGTGGGTCTGCGCGAGTGCCGTGAAGCCGATGATGGCGTTCATGGGCGTGCGGATGTCGTGGCTCATGCTGTTGAGGAAGGTCGACTTGGCCTTGTTGGCCTGCTGCGCGGTGGCAAGCGCCTCCTGCAGCAGCCTCTTCTGCTCCTGCTCGGCGGCGACCACATCGTCGACGTACCTAAAGCCAACGCCAACCAGGTCTGCGCCGTCGATGGAGACGTAGCGCATCTGGAGGTGGTGGATCTCGTCGCCCACGAATGCGCGGAAGGGGATGGAGAAGTCCGAGTTGGTCTCGATCTCTTCCAAGACCCTCGTAAGCTCGGTCTTCTCGAGCATCATCTCCACGTCGGGCTCGTAGACGCGGCTCTTGATGTACTTGCGGATGAAGAAGGTGTAGTCAAACCACGCGCCGTCGTACTTGTTGATGCCCTCGACGTTGTAGTTCTCCTGCTTGATGGTCTTGCCGAGGTTCTTCTTGGGTTGCACGAGGAACACGTTGCTGTAGTCGCGGCTGAGCGCGTCGTTGATGGCCATGGAGTCGCGCAGGCGCTCCTGCTGGGCCATGAGGTCGTCGACGATCTTGAAGCCGGCGACGAGGTTGTTGGTGTTGGCGATCTTCCTGGCCTCGAACTGGTAGTAGTGGTACTCGTCGCCGTCGAGACTGCGGTAGGTGCCAGAGAGCTCGCCCTGCTCGGCAAAAGTCTTCCTGAGGTTGTCCATGCTGAGCGTCTCGCGCACGCGCTGCTTGTCGTCGGGGTGGACGTTCTCGCGCACCCAGCGATCGATCACGGCGTCGAAGGAGAAGACCTGCTTGCGCACGTCGGTGATGGCGCCCGTCTTGTAGTCGTCCGCGAGCTTGACGACCCTCGCGGAGCCGTCGTCGAGGCTGGCGACGTAGACGTTTCTGTAGCTGCCGGCGAGCGCGGTGACGATGGCGACCTGCTCGTCGATAGCACGCTGCTGCTCTGCGTGCTCGTTGACGATGTCGTCGATGTTCTGGAAGCCCGCCACGACGAACTCGTCGTCCGCGGCCTTTGCGTAGTTGAACTGGTAGTGGTGGGTCACGCCGTCGATGGACACGCGGTAGTTGCCCACGTACTCGTCGCGGTCGGCAAAGACCTGCTGCAGCGTCTCGAGGCAGAGCTTCTCGTGCAGCATGTTCTTGTCGTTCTCATGCACGCGGTTCTGGATGTAGTTCTCCAGGATGGTGGGGTAGTAGAACGGCTTGGGCTTTTCACTGTTGAGACCCTCGGTGACGTAGCCGTCGAGCTTCAGCACCTGGGCGGAGCCGTCCTTGAGGCTGATGAGGAAGATGTTCAGGAAGTTGCGCGAGAGCGCGTTGAAGACCGAGAGCATGGCTCTGTCCTCGGTGGCGCTGTTTTCCTCTGCCTGCTGCGGCGTGTCGCTCATGTGTTAACCCCCCCGCAAAATCCGGGGACCTGCCCGGCGCTCCATGCGGGTGTCGTGTCTGTGTAACCTACAAGATTTTATGGGATTCTCAGGCTTGTGCCATGCCTAAATCCGCAGATGAGGGGCATCAGGCGGCCGTCGGTTAGCCTCTGCGGCCACTGCAGCATGTCAGTTAGCGCAATCGATTGCGCGCTGACCAGCAAAACCGCAGGTCAAAAACTATTCGCTTAAACGAAAAGTTTGTACTGTTCGCCGCTTGAGAAAACTATTCGTTTTGAGAAGGCGGTGCCCCTACCTGCGCCTAAGGACCATCACGGTCTCTGCGTGCTTGGTGTGGGGGAACATGTCCACCACGTCGAGGCTCTCGATGCCATAGCCGCCGGCGAGGAAGAGCTCGACGTCGCGGCGCTGGGTGGTGGGGTTGCAGCTCACGTAGACGACGCGCTCGGGCGCGAGGCCCATGACGCCTTTCACGAAGGTGGGGGTGGAGCCGGCGCGCGGCGGGTCCATGAGGACGACGTCAAAGTGCTCGCGCCCGGCCTTGGCCACGTCCTTCATGTAGGCGGTGGCGTCGGCGCAGGCGAAGCGGCAGCGGTCGTCCAAGGCGTTCCTCTGGGCGTTCCTGCGGGCGTCTGCCACGGCGCCCTCCACCTGCTCCACGCCCACGACCTCAAGGCCCTCCACCTGCCGTGCCGCGCACATGCCGATGGTGCCGATGCCGCAGTAGGCGTCGAGCACGCGCATGCCGCGCTTAAGGTGCGCACCCTCAATCGCGAGCGAGTAGAGCACCTCGGTCTGGGCGGGGTTGGTCTGGTAGAAGCTCGTGGGGCCAATCTCAAACTCGCAGCCCAGAAGCTCGTCCACCATACGTCCGCCGCCATAGAGGGCGTGCGTCTCGTGGCCGAGGATGGCGTTGGTGCGCCTCTGGTTCACGTTCTGGGCGATGGCCGTGACGAAGGGAGCCCTCTCGCGGATGCCGCGTACGAGCTCGCGCTCGCGGCCGATGCTCTTGCCATTGGTGACGATCGTGAGCAGGCATTCGTCGGTGGCGTAGCCCATGCGTACCACGGCGTGGCGCAGAAGGCCGCGGCCGCGGTCCTCGTCATAGGCGGGGATGCGGAGCTGCTCGGCCGCGCGCGCCACGGCGTTCAGGGCCTCGCGGGCGTGCGGGGCCTCCACCAGGCAGCTCGTGCAGGGGACGATTTTGTGGCTGCCGCGGGCATAGAAGCCGCTGCGTACCGAGCCCGCGCGCTTGCCGGGGGCAAACGGGGTGGCCGCCTTGTGGCGGTAGCCCACGGGATCCATGCCGTCCACGTCCATGCCGTGGATGGGCACGCGTGCCTCGCGCTCGCCGGCGGTCGCGGCCTCGGGCAGGATGTCTTCGAAGAGCTCCAGCACGGCCTCGCGCTTGCGGCGCAGCTGGATGGGGTAGGGCACGGCCAGCCACTCGCACCCGCCGCAAGACTTCGCGACCGGGCAGGTGTAGGTCTTAAATCCCATGTGCCATCCTCCAAAGGTGCGGCCCCATGCCGTTTGTGAGCCGTGTGTTTCGGGTGCGCCTGCCCCGTATTCACAGTGCTAACGTAGGGACAAGCATAGGCGCCGCGCCCCGTTTAGGCCCTGCGGCATCCAAGGGATAAGGATACGTCATGGCTTACATTCGCAAGGTTGGCATCATCGGCACCTCACACGTGGGCGCGCACGTCGCGTTCAGCCTCCTCCTCCAGGGCCTGGTGGACGAGCTCTATCTCTGTGACATCAAGGCAGACAAGGTCGCGAGCGAGACGCAGGACTTCCGTGATTCCTTAAGCTTCTGCCCCCACAACTGCAAGATCGTGAATGTGGACGACAACTACGAGGAGCTTGCCTGCTGCGACGTCATCGTCAACGCCGCCGGCGACGTGGCTGCCAGCGCCAAGGACCGCGACGGCGAGCTCTACGTCACCACCGAGATTGCCCGCACCTTTGCCGCCCGCGTGGTGGATGCCGGCTTCAGCGGCGTGTGGGTCTCCATCGCCAACCCCTGCGACGTCATCTGCACAGAGATCTGGCGCCTCTCTGGCTACGACCCCAAGCGCATCGTGGGCTCGGGCACCGCGCTCGACTCAGCGCGCCTGCGCCATGCCCTCTCCGCCCAGACGGGCGTGGACCAGCACTCCGTCAACGCCTACATGCTCGGCGAGCACGGCAACTCCCAGTTCGCCGCCATGTCGTGCGTGACCTTTGGCTGCAAGCCGCTCGCCGAGCTCGCCGAGGAGCAGCCCGAACGCTTCGGCTTTGACCAGGCCATGGTTGAGGAGAAGGCCCGTCGCGGCGGCTACGTCACCTACGCCGGCAAGGGCTGCACCGAGTACGCGATCGCCAACGCGGCCGCCCGCCTGGTGCAGGCCATCCTTTGCAACGAGCACTACGTCACCTGCTGCTCAACCCTGCTCAAGGGCGAGCACGGCGAGGAGGGCATCTTCGCCTCCATCCCCTGCATCGTCGGCGCCAACGGCGTGGAGGAGACCATTGAGCTCAAGCTCAACGAGCGCGAGCGCGAGGCCTTCCATGCGAGCTGCGCCCACATCCGCGGCAACATCGCCAAGCTCGGCAGTTGGTGGAACGAGGAGAGCCGCGTTAAGTAGGCTCCCGCCGCACACGACACCACAAGCCCCGCTCGCCCGCCAGCCCGGGCGGGCGGGGCTTTTTGCTCTCTGCGTTTGGGTACGGTCATCCCAACGATTACCGCGGTGTGCTTGTAGGCACGCGCTGCCTACCCTTCCGACGGTTGGGCGGGCCGCCTGCGGCCAATCCCTCCATCGGCGCCGCGTAGGGCCCCAACGGAGGGAGAAGTCATGAGCGAAAAGATCAGGAACGTGGCCCTCGTGGGCCAAGGCGGCGTGGGCAAGACCATGCTCGCCGAGGCGATGCTGCACCTCTCGGGCGTCACCAACCGTCTGGGCGGCCACAAGGGCACCAAGCCCACGCTCGATTACGATCCCGAGGAGGAGAAGCGCTCCTTCTCCATCAAGCTCGCCGTGGCCCCCATCCCCTGGAACGGCGCGCGCCTGAACGTCATCGACGCCCCCTGCTACCCCGACTTTATTGGTGACGCCTACGCCGCCATGTCCGCCGTTGAGACGGCGATCTTCGTCGTTGACGCCGCAGGCGACCCGGGCGCGGTCACCACGCGCCTCTGGTACGCTGCCGAGGACCTCTCGCTTGCCCGTGCCGTCTTCGTGAACCGCATCGACCGCTCCGAGGCCCAGTACGAGACCACGCTCGAGGCCCTACAGGAGCGCTTTGGCCAGCGCCTCGGCGCCGTCACCCTGCCGTGGGGCGTGGGCGATGACTTCAAGGGCATCATCGACATCATCCGCATGAAGGCCCGCCACCTCGGCGCAGACGGCAAGCCGGTGGAGGAGGAGATCCCCGCCGAGATGGCCGATGCCGCCGACGAGGCCCGCGCCCGCCTCTGCGAGCTCGTGGTGGAAGCCGACGACGAGCTCATGCTCAAGTACCTCGAGGGCGACGGGCAGCTCACCCAGGAGGAGCTCGAGGGGCTTCTTGCC
>CAVIES010000056.1:0-11735 GCA_963641675.1 Anaerovoracaceae bacterium | reverse complement strand
GGCGCCACCATGGGCCGCTGCCACGGTGGCTTCTGCACGCCAGAGATCCTGCGCATCATCGCCCGCGAGACCGGTCGTACGCCCGAGAGCGTCGACAAGCGCCTGGCTGGTTCGTGGATGGTCGCGAGCTCGCGCGCCGACTACGTGGAGCTCGCACAGGCGGAGAAGGCCGCGGGCGCTGCTGTTGACGATGCCGCTGGTGGAGCCGCTGCTGGCGTGACCGCTGCTGCTGGCGAGGCTGGCTCCGCCTATGACGTCGTGGTCGTCGGTGGTGGCGCTGCCGGCATGGCAGCGGCCGCTGCCGCGCGCGACCATGGCGCGGCCCGCGTGCTTTTGCTCGACCGCGAGAAGACGCTCGGCGGCATCATGCGCCAGTGCGTCCACAACGGCTTTGGCCTCAAGCGCTTCTCAGAGGAGCTCTCTGGCCCCGAGTTCGCCGCGCGCGAGAGCGCGCTGCTCGCGGGCGTCGACGTCTGGTATGGCTCGAGCGTCATGGCACTCCACCCGGGCGAGGGCACCCACGAGCTCGAGGTTGTGCGCGCCGGTGCCGCCTGCACGGTTTCCGCCCGCGCCGTCGTGCTTGCCACCGGCTCGCGCGAGCGCGGCTTCGGCGCCCTTAACATCGCCGGCGACCGCCCGAGCGGCATCTACACCGCTGGCTCCGCGCAGGCCCTCATCAACCTGCAGGGTTGCCTTCCCGGCAAGCGCGCCGTCATCCTCGGCTCTGGCGACATCGGCCTCATCATGGCCCGTCGCATGACGCTCGAGGGCATGGAGGTCGAGGGCGTCTACGAGCTCCTGAGCTACCCGAGCGGCCTGCGCCGCAACATCGTCCAGTGCCTGGACGACTTCGGCATTCCGCTGCATCTCTCGCACACGGTGGTCGCCACGCACGGCAAGCGCCGCCTGGAGTCTGTGGACATCGCCGAGGTGGACCCCGCCACGCGCAGGCCCATCCCCGGCACCGAGGTCAATGTCGCCTGCGACACGCTCGTGCTTTCCTGTGGCCTCATCCCCGAGAACGAGATCGCGCGCGAGGCTGGCATCGAGCTTTCGCCCGCGACGAACGGCGCCGTGGTTAACGAGCGCCTTGCAACCAACATCCCCGGCATCTTTGCCTGCGGAAACGCCCTGCACGTGCACGACCTCGCAGACCTTGCCGCCGGCGAGGGCGACGTGGCCGGTGCCGCCGCTGCCGCCTGGGCGGCGGGGGAGAGCGCGGAGCTCGCGGGCTACGTGGACGTCGTGGCCGGCGCCGGTGCCAACGCCGTGGTACCCCAGCGCGTGAGCGAGGGCGGCACGGGCAAGGTGGCCCTCACGTTCCGTCCGCGCTCCGTTGAGAAGGACGTCCGCTTTGAGGCGGTGGCAGTTGGCGCGGGTGGCTCTGAGCGCGTGCTCAAGAGCCGCAAGGCCCGCATTGCCGTGCCGGCCGAGATGGAGCGGCTTGAGATCGCCGTGGAGGATGCGGCGGGAGCCGAGCGCATAGAGGTGCGAATGGTCTCCGGAAAGGACGGTGAGTAGCATGGCGTATCCCCAGAAGCTCGAGCTCACCTGCGTCTGTTGCCCCATGGGCTGCACGCTGGAGGTGGAGAAGACCTCCGAAACCGAGGCCGCCTACCTCGACGGCGCCGGCTGCGCCCGCGGCAAGAAGTACGCCCCGGCCGAGGCCATCCACCCAGAGCGCGTGGTCACCACCACCGTCTGCGTGCCCGGCGCGGCCGAGCCCCTCTCCGTCCGCACGAACGCCCCGGTCCCGCGCGAGCGCATGGCCGAGGTCGTGGCCGCCGCCAAGCAGGCCGCGGCTGGCTTTGCGCCCCCGATCGCCATCGGCGACGTCGTCGTGGCAAATATCTGCGGAACAGGAGTCGACCTCCTGGCCACCAAGAACCTGGGGTAGCCGAAGGCGCCATGGCTTAACGATCCCGCAGGGTGATGCATTCAGCCAAGATGCATCACCCTGCGGGTTTTCAATGCCGCGGGCGGATGCAAATTCTCGGGATGTACTCTCCTGCGGGGCCAAGATGCCGCAGCAGGATACAAATTGCCAGGATGTACTCTCTTGCGGACGCCTGCGGACGCCGCCGGGCTCCGGCGCGCGCTGTTTCGCGGGCGGTATACTTGCTGCTATCGAATTTGACGAGCGAAAGGCGTTGATGGCGGTTACGAGAGACATAGACGCAAACCTTGCGCCGGAATACGCCCTGCGTGTGCTGGCCGCACTTGAGGACGCGGGCTACGAAGCCTGGTTCGTCGGCGGCTGGGTGCGCGATGCCCTGCGCGGCGTGCCCGCCCATGACGTCGACGTCTGCACGAGCGCCCCTTGGGAGGAGACCGAGCGCGCCCTCGTTGCCGCCGGTATCAAGGCCATAGAGACGGGCGTCGCCCATGGCACCGTCACCGCCGTCTGCGACCACGAGCCCGTGGAGGTCACGACCTACCGCATCGACGGCGAGTACACCGACCAGCGCCACCCCGATTCGGTCACCTTCGTCACCGACGTCCGCGAGGACCTCGCCCGCCGCGACTTCACCGTCAACGCCATGGCCTGGCACCCAACACGCGGGCTTCTCGACCCGTTTGGCGGCGCGGAGGACCTTAAGGCAGGCGTCATCCGTGCGGTGGGCGAGCCTTCCAAGCGCTTCGCCGAAGACGCGCTGCGCCTGCTGCGCGCGGTGCGCTTTGCCTGCCGTCTCGGCTTTGAGATCGAGCCGGCCACCCAGGCGGCCCTGCGCGAGGCCGCACCCACGCTCGCCGGTGTCGCCAACGAGCGCATCGGCAACGAAATGCGCGGCATCCTCCAGAGCGGGCGCGCCGCATGGGCCCTGCGTGAGCAGCACGAGGTGATGTTTGCCGCCATCCCCGAGCTTGCGCCCATGGCCGGCTTTGACCAGCAGAGTCCGTATCACTGCTATGACGTGCTCGAGCACACGGCACGCGTGGTGGAGGGCGTGGAGTTCTACTCCGGCGGCCTTGCCACCGAGCGCCTGCGCTGGGCGGCGCTTCTGCACGACATCGGCAAGCCCAAGTGCTTCTTCGTGGACGAGAAGGGCCAGGGTCACTTCTACGGCCACCCGCACGAGGGGGCCGTCATGGCGGAGAAGATCCTGCGCCGTATGGCGATCCCACATGAGCTCGCCCGGCCCATCGTGGCGCTGGTGCGCCTGCACGACCGCCCCACGAGTCCCGAGAACAAACCGCTGCTCAAGCTTATCGTCGAGCTCGACAAGCGCGCTGGTTCGCGCTCGCGCCAAGAGACCATCGTCCTCATGCACGAGATGCTGCACCTGCGCCGCGCCGATGCGCTCGCCAAGGCGCCCGAGTATCGCGATTGGGCCATCGAGCTCGACGTATATGACGCGGCCGTGCGTCGCATCGATGCGGCCGGCATCTGCTGGCGCGCAAAGGACCTCGCCGTTACCGGCGCCGACGTCATCGCCACGCGCGGCATAGAGCCCGGTCCCAAGGTGGGCCACATTCTGGAGCAGCTCCTCGCCGACGTCATGCGCGGGGCCGTCCCCAACGAGCGCGAGGCCCTGCTAACCCGCCTCGCCCGCACCGGCGCACCGGAGAACGAAGCCATTTAGCCCCTCCGCCCACCGTGCGGCATTGGCCGTCTGGCGCAGGCGCCTGAAATTGTGTTTGGCTCGCGGATATCCTTTTAGGCAACGGTTTTTAGCGCCTAAGGAGGGTGCCATGGGCCTGTTTGCAAGACTGTTCGCGCGCGAGGGTGCAAGCGGTGACGCCGCAGGTAAGACGGACGCTGCCACGGGCTCCGCCTCCGGAGCCAACGCCATGGGCGCCGCCTCCGCGGCCGATTTGGCGGCTGCGGCCAACGCCGCCGCGCCAGACCCTGCCGAGTGGGTCGACGTCCCGCCCTTCCTCGACCTCGAGCCGGGCGAGGAGCGCACGCTCGTGACCGTCATCGCCTCGGCCATCGCCGCCGGCGACAACCCAACCACAGATGTGGAAATCAGACGCGTCGCCCGGGAGAACCCCGAGTACCGGCGCGTCTCGCTCATTGCCGCGGCAATCGCCGCGGGCGACCGTCCGGACGCCTCGTTTACCTGCGTAAGCGTTCGTCGCCACACAACTCCAGGGGAGGAGAGCCATGCTGCGTAAGTTCAAGATCAAGATCGACGGTACCGAGTATCTCGTGGAGATGGAGGAGACCACCGACCCGAGCCTGATCCCGGCCCCGGCCGCCGCTCCTACCCCCGCCCCGGTCGCCGCACCCGCCCCGGTCGCCGCACCCGCCCCGACCCCGGCCGCCGCGCCTGCGGAGCCCGCACCCGCTCCCGCACCTGCCGCCGCTCCCACGACGCCCGCTGGCGCCGGCGCCCAGCTCGCGCCCATGCCCGGCAAGATCCTCGAGCTCAAGAAGGCCGTGGGCGACCACGTGGAGAAGAACGACGTCATTCTCATCCTCGAGGCCATGAAGATGGAGAACGCCATCGTCGCCGACACCGCCGGCACGCTCAGCGCCATCCACGTCGCCGCCGGCCAGATGGTCAACCCCGGCGACGCCCTCTTCACCGTGAGCTAGGAGGCACCCATGGAAACACTGCTCGAGGGCATCCAGGGCCTGGGCGCCGAGCCCGGCCGCATCGTGATGATGGCCATCGGCTGCTTGCTCATGTACCTGGGCATCAAGAAGGAGTACGAGCCCACGCTGCTCGTGCCCATGGGCCTTGGCACCATCCTCGTGAACTTCCCCAACACGGGCGTTCTCGAGACGGGCGGCGAGGCCGGCCCCTTCCAGATCCTGTTCGACGCCGGCATCTCAACCGAGCTGTTCCCGCTTCTGCTCTTTATCGGCATCGGCGCCATGATCGACTTCGGGCCGCTGCTTGCGAGCCCCTCGCTCATGCTCTTCGGCGCCGCGGCGCAGTTCGGCATCTTCTTCACATGCATCGTGGCCGTGCTGCTCGGCTTTGACATCAACGACGCGGGTTCCATCGGCATCATCGCCGCCGCCGACGGCCCCACCTCTATCTTTGTGGCCAACACGCTCAACTCCAAGTACTTAGGCGCGATCATGGTGGCCGCCTACTCGTACATGGCGCTGGTGCCCATCATCCAGCCGCCCGCGATCAAGGCCGTCACCACCAAGAAGGAGCGCCAGATCCGCATGACCTACCGTCCCGGCCAGGTCTCCAAGACGGCGAAGATCCTCTTCCCAATCGTCATCACCATCGTCGCGGGCCTCGTGGCCCCGGTCTCCCTGCCGCTTGTGGGCTTCCTCATGTTCGGCAACCTCCTGCGCGAGTGCGGCGTGCTTGATAACCTCAGCCTCTCGGCGCAGAACGAGCTTGTGAACCTCGTCTCCATCGTGCTCGGCCTCGCCGTCTCGGTGAAGATGACGGCCGCGGAGTTCCTGCAGTTCGACACCCTGCTCGTCATCGGCCTCGGCCTTTTGGGCTTCGTGATGGACTCCATCGGCGGCGTCATGTTCTGCAAGCTTCTGAACCTCTTCCGCAAGGAGAAGATCAACCCGATGGTGGGTGCGGCCGGCATTAGCGCGTTTCCGATGTCCAGCCGCGTCATCCAGAAGATGGCCACCGAGGAGGACCCGGGCAACTTCATCCTCATGCAGGCGGCCGGCGCCAACGTAGCCGGCCAGATCGCGTCGGTGGTCGCCGGCGGCCTTCTGCTTGCGGTCCTGGGCTAAGGGGGGGCAACTATGACTATCAACATGGAAGCGCTCGGCCAGGCGCTCAACCTGCTCGTCATCGGCTGGGGCGGCGACTTCCTCGTCCTCGGCATCATCGCGCTGGCCTCCGTCGCGCTCTGCAAGGTGTTCCCTGCAAAGGGTGAGGGCGATGAGTAGCGCAGAGGCGCCCGCAGCCGCGCCCGCGGCCGAGGCGCCCCGCCACGTCGGCGTCTGCGAGACCATCCTGCGTGACGGCCAGCAGAGCCAGATCGCCACGCGCATGCCCCTCTCAGACATGCTGCCCGTCCTTTCCGACCTCGACCGCGCCGGCTACCACGCGCTCGAGGTCTGGGGCGGCGCCACGTTCGACAGCTGCCTGCGCTTCTTGAACGAGGACCCGTGGGAGCGCCTGCGCGCCATCCGCGAGGCCGCGCCCAACAGCCGCCTCCAGATGCTGCTGCGCGGCCAGAACCTGCTCGGCTACAAAAACTACGCCGACGACGTCGTGCGCGCCGTGGTGCAGAAGTCTGTGGAGAACGGCATCGACGTCGTGCGCGTCTTTGACGCCTTAAACGACGTCCGCAACCTCAAGACCTCCATCGAGGCCTGCCACGAGGCAGGAGGGGAGTGCCAGGCGGCGCTCTCCTACACCACGAGCCCGGTCCACACCGTGCCCTACTTCGTGGGCCTCGCCAAGGAGCTCGCCTCCATGGGCGCCGACTCGCTCTGCATCAAGGACATGGCCGGAAACCTCACGCCCGCCGCGGCCTACGAGCTGGTGAGCGGCATCAAGGCCGAGTGCGACCTGCCGCTGGAGGTGCATACCCACGCCACGGCCGGCATCGGCGAGATGAGCCTGCTCAAGGCCGTCGAGGCCGGCGCCGACGTCATCGACACCTGCCTCTCGCCCTTCTCGGGCGGCACGAGCCAGCCAACCACCGAGTCCATGGCGATTGCGCTCAGCCAGCTCGGCTACGACTGCGGGCTCGACCTGGAGGCGCTCGCTCCCGTGGTGGAGAGCATGGACGCCGTGCGCGACCGCTTCCGTGCGGAGGGCAAGCTCAACGCCAAGGTGAAGGACATTTCCCCTAAGGCGCTCGTGTACCAGGTGCCGGGCGGCATGCTCTCAAACCTCCTCTCCCAGCTTACCGAGCAGGGCATGGAGGAGCGCTACGAGGAGGTGCTGGCGGAGGTCCCGCGCGTGCGCGCCGACCTCGGCTACCCGCCGCTCGTGACCCCGCTCTCGCAGATGGTTGGCACGCAGGCCGTGATGAACGTCATCAGCGGCGAGCGCTACAAGATGGTCCCGACCGAGATCCGCGACTACGTGCTCGGTCGCTACGGCGCAAGCCCGGCCGAGATAGACCCAGAGGTGGCGGCCAAGGTGCTCGCCGGCGCCCCCGAGGGCGCGGAGCGCATCACCTGCCGTCCGGCCGACCTCATCGAGCCTCAGCTCATGGCCCTTACCGAGGAGATTGACGACTACGCCAGAAGCGAGGAGGACGTGCTTTCCTACGCGCTCTTCCCAAAGCAGGCGCGCGACTTCCTGGGACGGCGCGAAGACCCGTTCTACGACGTGCCGGTGCAGACCGTGAACGTCACGGTGAAGGCGTAAGGGGGAGAGCATGGCCATTAAGCGGGGCTTTGAGCCGCAGGAGATGACCTACGCCGCCGCGTGCGCCGCGCTCTTGGCCGTGAGCGCGTGGGTGACGGTGCCCTTCGGCCCCGTGCCCTTCACGCTCCAGACGCTCGCGCTCGCCTTCGTGGTCGTGGCCATGCCGGGGCGCGTCTCTCTCCTGGCCGTCTGCGTCTACGTGCTGCTGGGCGCCGCCGGCGTTCCGCTCTTCAGTGGCATGCGCGGCGGCCTCGGCGTGCTTCTTGGCCCCACGGGAGGCTTCATCCTGGGCTTCGTCCTCTCTGCGGGCGTGGCCGCCCTCCTCAGGCGCGCCATGGGGGAGGGCGTCGTTCGAGACGTGGTAATCGCGGCGCTTGCCATCCTCTGCTCGCATGCCGTGGGCGTGGCGTGGCTTGCCACCGTGGGAGGCTATGGATTCCTCCAGGCCTTCCTCGTCGGCTCTGCGCCCTTCCTCGTGCTCGACGCCATCAAGGCCGCCGGGGGCGTGGCGCTCGCCAAGGCGGTTCGGGCCGCGCTCCCGAGCCTCGCGTAGCTGGCCGCCCTTGGCACCGCGCCGCCGGCCCCCGCGCATTCGTCTCCGCTGCTGAAGCACCGCACGTTCGACTCACATGCCAGGCCCCGTCCTTGTGGCGGGGCCCATTTCTTGCGCACCTGCGCAGCGGCCCCATTGCCATGCGTGGAGCTTGGCAACGGCCACGCTCACGGCGACTGGCGACGCTCCTCAAGAAACCTCCACGATTTTCTTCAAAAAGGGGCTTGCGCGCCGCCAAGGTCTCCCGTATAGTTCTTCCTTGCGCTGAGGCGCGGACAGGCATTCATTGGGATGTCGTCTAATGGCAGGACAGCGGATTCTGGTTCCGTCAATGGGGGTTCGACTCCCTCCATCCCAGCCATCGCCTGCCTGCTCAGCCAAAGCACATGGCCCGTTCGTCTAGCGGTTCAGGACGCCGCCCTCTCAAGGCGGAGATCACGAGTTCGAATCTCGTACGGGCTACCAAATCAGATGCCGGCGGGCCTTCGGGTCCGCCGGTTTTCGTATGAGTGCACCCTAGCCATCTTTGTCGCGTCGCTCTTTGTTGCGTCGCATGAGCCCTCAGGCTTCAACCAGCGCTGCGTATTCGTTGTGTTGGCCTATTTGCCGCAAATCCCGCTTGTTGTTGGGGATATACTGTCGAAAGCATATTGCGCGACCATGGGCGAGAGACCTCGTCCAAGGAACGAAAGGGACCCAGAATGGCAATCACACCCGCAGAAATCGACCAGCTCACCTTCTCTCCCTCCAAGCACGGTTATGACACCGACGAGGTTGACAACTTCCTCGAGCGTCTCTCCGGCGAGGTCGACGCGATGCTCCAGAAGATCGCTGACCTCAAGGGTCGTCTGAACGCTTCCGAGCAGCAGCTTGCCGCCGCCCAGGCCCAGGTTGCCCAGCTCCAGAACCAGCCCGCCGCCGCTGCCCCCGTGGCCGCCCCGGCCGTCGAGGCTGCTCCCGTCGCCACCTCTGCCTCCGAGAGCCAGATCTCCAAGGTCCTCATCGTGGCCCAGCAGTCTGCCGACCAGATGGTCGCCGAGGCCCGCGAGAACGCCGAGAAGATCCGCAACGACGCCGACCAGAAGGCCCGTGAGGTCATCCGCCAGGCCCTCGCCGAGAAGCAGAGCGAGATTGACGAGATGGACCGCCTCAAGGCTTCCCGCGAGGAGTTCCGCGACCAGTACAAGGCTCTCCTGCAGCACTTCATGGACGACGCCGACAACGCCTTTGCCGCCCAGCTCTCCGTGAACGTCCCGACCGGCTCCGCCGCCGTGGCCGCTCCCGCCGCTGAGGTTGACACCGACGCCACCGTCCTCGCCACCCCGGCCCAGATGCCGATGAGCGGCGTCGACGTGGACGACCTCGACTAGTTCGAGCCAGATCTAACGTGCGAGGGGCGGGCCTTTGGGCTCGCCCCTTTTGCTATCGAGGGAAGGGGAGAGGCATGGCGCTTCTCAAGGAGTTTTGTGCGGAGAACGTCGAGCATGTGGCCGATGCGCTTGCCGCCGGCGCCAAGCGCGTCGAGCTTTGCGACAACCTTGCCGTCGGCGGCACCACCCCTTCTGTGGGCGTGATCCGCGCGGCCGTGGGGCTCGCGCGCGAGGCTGACGCCGCCGTGATGGTGATCATTCGCCCGCGCGGCGGGGACTTCGCCTATTCGGAGGCCGAGCTCGGCATCATGGAGGACGACATCCGCGTGGCGCTTGCCGAGGGTGCCACGGGCGTGGTGCTCGGCTGTGCGCGCGGCGGCCACTTGGACGAGGTGGGCGCCGAGCGCCTGCTTGGGTGCGTTCGCGCCTGCAGGCCGGATGCCCAGGTGACCTTCCACATGGCCTTTGACGCCATCGCGGCAGGCGAGCAGCTCGCCGCCATCGACTGGCTCGCCGAGCGCGGCGTCACGCGCATCCTCACCCACGGCGGCGAGGCCGGTACCGATATCCTCCAGAACGTGCCGCGCCTGCGCGAGTACGTGGAGCGCGCCGCCGGCCGCATCACCATCCTGCCCGGAGGAGGGGTCTCCTGGCAGAACGCTGAAGCCGTGGCTGAGGCCGTGGGCGTTAACGAGGTCCACGGCACCAAGATCGTGAGGCTCTAGCTCGGGCTCGCCTCAGATTTGCTCGTGAGCTCCGCTCGCGGCGTCGCCCACACAGCCAATGGCTTCAAAACAAGAACGCTCCCCGGCGCGTTGCCGGGGAGCGTTTCTCATGCAAAGGGCGAGGCGGGCCTATGAGCCGGGTTCTGTCGTGGACGACCATTTATCTACGAACAGCGTTGCCGCTGCCCTCTAGCGCGCAACCCGAGCGCGGTGCGGGCCACACCATGGCGCTCCTATTTGCGTTTGCTCCGGATGGGGCTTGCCAAGCCGCCGTGTTGCCACGACGCTGGTGGTCTCTTACACCACCGTTTCAGCTTTTCCCTTAACGGGCGAACCCGCCAGTGGGAGTCTTCTTTTCTGCGGCGCTTTCCGTCGGGTTACCCCGCCTGGCCGTTAGCCAGCATCCTGCCCTGTGGAGCCCGGACTTTCCTCATGACGAGCGCTTGCGCGCACGCCCCGCGGTCGTCTGGCCCACCTCGCGCAAGCGATTGTAGCATGTGCTCGCACGGGCGGCCCAACGCGCGCCCATGAAACATACAAAGCTGCTATCATTTCGAACAATTCACAGCTATCTGTCGGCATTTCGGTTCCCGCAGCTACCGGCCTGCCCCGCGCCCGCGCAAGGGCCTCCGCAGGCCGCCGCGCCCAACCGCCTGCCGCAAGACGTACGCCAACTGGAGGATGTTCCATGTCCATGGAGTTCAAGCGCACCCTGCCCATCGCCAAGGAGATCCGCGAGGAGATGCCGCTCTCCGCCGAGCTCACCGCCAAGAAGGTCGAGTTCGACCGCCAGGTTGCCGACATCATCACCGGCGCCGACGACCGCAAGCTCCTCATCATTGGCCCCTGCTCGGCCGACCGCGAGGACTCGGTGCTCGAGTACATGAACCGCCTTGCCAAGCTCTCCGAGCGCGTGAGCGAGCGCGTCCTCATCTGCCCGCGCGTCTACACCAACAAGCCCCGCACCAAGGGCACCGGCTACAAGGGCCTGCTCCACAACCCTGTGCCGGAGGCCCCGGCCGACCTGCTCGAGGGCGTCAAGGCCGTGCGACGCATGCACCTGCGCGTCATCGAGGAGAGCGGCTTCTTCACCGCCGACGAGATGCTCTACCCCTCCAACTACCAGTACCTGGTTGACCTCATGAGCTACGTGGCCGTGGGCGCCCGCTCGGTTGAGAACCAGGAGCACCGCCTCGTGAGCTCCGGCATCTCCGTGCCCGTGGGCATGAAGAACCCCACCGCCGGCTCCACCACCGTCATGCTCAACTCCATCTACGCCGCCCAGGCCGAGCAGGAGTTCATCTACCGCGGCTGGGAGGTCGCCACGAGCGGCAACCCGCTTGCCCACGCGATCCTTCGCGGCTACATCGGCCTCGACGGCCGCACCTACCCCAACTACCACTACGAGCACCTCGAGCGCCTGGCCGAGCGCTACACGGCCGACTCCTACGCCAACCCCGCCGTGATCGTCGACTGCAACCACGACAACTCCGGTAAGCGCCCGTTCGAGCAGCTCCGCATCGCCAAGGAGGTCCTCGACTCCTGCCGCAGGAGCGAGGCCGTAAAGGGCCTCGTGAAGGGCTTTATGGTCGAGAGCTACCTCGAGGACGGCAACCAGCCGGTTGACGGCGGCGTCTTTGGCAAGTCCATCACCGACCCCTGCATCGGCTGGGACAAGACCGAGCAGTTCGTGCTCCAGCTGGCCGAGAGGGCCTAGGCAAACCCGACGCCGCGTGGCATTCCGCCCGCGGCGTCTCTTCTTGTTCCGGCAAGTTTTCAGTGGCAATGCATAGATACATCGCTACTATGAATAGTTAAAAAG
>CAVIES010000055.1:0-11797 GCA_963641675.1 Anaerovoracaceae bacterium | reverse complement strand
GTCCTATTCGCAGCGTCTCTTCCAGTGCCTCCTCCGCAAACCCCCAGCTAATTGACTTGCCAAGGGAGAAGGTGTGGATACGCCCGGCACCGTGGCGTTTTGACATGCCCATCTAGCACGAGTAATCTTCTTCCTTGCGCCAATTCAGGGTGGCGCCGTGCTGCGTCGCCTTTAATGAGCACAAAAGCACAGGTCTAGATAGGTATGAAGGAGAGAAACTTTGCCTACTATCAACCAGCTCGTCCGTCAGGGCCGCACCTCCATTAAGAGCAAGTCCAAGAACGCTGCTCTTAAGCACAACCCGCAGAAGCGCGGCGTGTGCACCCGTGTTTTCACCACGACCCCCAAGAAGCCGAACTCCGCTCTGCGTAAGGTCGCCCGTGTGCGCCTCGTGAACGGCATCGAGGTTACCGCCTACATCCCGGGCGAGGGCCACAACCTGCAGGAGCACTCCATCGTGCTCGTCCGCGGTGGCCGTGTCCGCGACCTCCCCGGCGTTCGCTACAAGATCATCCGTGGCGCCTACGACTGCGCCGCCGTCCAGGACCGCAAGCAGGCTCGTTCCCGCTACGGCGCCAAGCGCGGCTAAGTAGCCCAGTTTCGTAACTACCACGCCCGAACTTCTGGGCTCGTATTTGAAGGAGTTTCAATATGCCGCGTCGTGCAGCAGCCAACCGTCGTGAGATCACGCCGGATGCCGTCTACAACAACCGCCTCGTGACCCAGCTCATCAACAAGGTCCTCCTCGACGGCAAGAAGTCCGTCGCCGAGCGCATCGTCTACACCGCGTTCGACCTCGTCAAGGAGAAGACCGAGTCTGACCCGCTGTCCGTCTTCAAGAAGGCCATGGACAACGTCCGCCCGACCCTCGAGTGCAAGCCGAAGCGTGTCGGCGGTGCCACCTACCAGGTGCCGATGGAGGTCAACTCCCGTCGTGCCACCACGCTGGCCATCCGCTGGATCGTCACCTTCTCCCGCGCCCGCAAGGAGAAGACCATGGCCGAGCGTCTGGCCAACGAGATCATCGACGCCTCCAACGGCATCGGTGCTTCCGTGAAGAAGCGCGAGGACATGTACAAGATGGCTGAGGCCAACCGCGCCTTCTCCCACTATCGCTGGTAACGAAGTAGGCTAGGAGACCACTCATGGCAAAGAGCAAGTACACGCTCAAGGACATGCGTAACATCGGCATCATGGCCCACATCGATGCCGGTAAGACCACGACCACCGAGCGCATTCTTTACTACACCGGTAAGACCCACAAGATCGGTGAGGTCCACGACGGCGCCGCTACCATGGACTGGATGGTCCAGGAGCAGGAGCGCGGCGTGACCATTCAGTCCGCGGCCACCACGTGCTTCTGGAAGGACTCCGTCATCCAGATCATCGACACCCCGGGCCACGTTGACTTCACGGCCGAGGTCGAGCGCTCCCTGCGAGTCCTCGACGGTGCCGTCGCCGTCTTCGACGCCGTCGCCGGCGTCCAGCCGCAGTCTGAGACCGTTTGGCGTCAGGCTACGAACTACAACGTTCCCCGCATCGCCTTCATCAACAAGTTCGACCGCATTGGCGCCGACTTCTTCCACGCCATCGACACGATGAAGGAGCGCCTGCGCGCCAACGCCGTCGCCGCTCAGATCCCGATGGGCGCCGAGGATCAGTTCTGGGGCCTCGTCGACCTGGTCACCATGACCGCCTGGGACTTCAAGGAAGACGACAAGGGCATGATCTACCCCGAGGCCATGGACACCATCCCCGAGGAGTTCGCCGAGCTCGCCGCCGAGAAGCGCGAGGAGCTGCTCGACGCCGCCTCCAACTATGACGACGCCCTCATGGAGAAGATCCTCATGGAGGAGGAGGTCACGGTCGAGGAGCTGAAGGCCGCCCTGCGCAAGGGTGTCATCGCCAACGAGCTCAACCTCGTCTTCGTCGGCTCCGCCTACAAGAACAAGGGCATCCAGGAGCTCCTCGACGCCGTCGTGGATTACCTCCCCAGCCCGCTCGACGTGCCCGCCGTCGAGGGTGAGAACCCCAAGACCAAGGCCACCGAGAGCCGTGAGGCCGACAACAAGGCCCCGTTCAGCGCCCTCGCCTTCAAGATCCAGACCGACCCGTTCGTCGGTAAGCTCACCTACTTCCGCGTGTACTCCGGTACCGCCGAGGCCGGCAGCTACGTCTACAACGCCACCAAGGGCACCCGCGAGCGTCTGGGCCGCATCCTCGAGATGAACGCCCACGATCGTACCGACCGTGACGCCTGCTCCACCGGCGACATCGTCGCTGCCGTGGGCCTCAAGTCCACCACCACCGGTGACACCCTCTGCGACGAGGCCCACCAGATCATCCTCGAGTCCATCGAGTTCGCTGACCCGGTCATCGACGTCGCCGTCGAGCCCAAGACCAAGGCCGAGCAGGACAAGATGAGCGTTGGCCTGGCCAAGCTCGCCGAGGAGGACCCGACCTTCCAGGTTCACACCGACCAGGAGACCGGCCAGACCATCATCGCCGGCATGGGCGAGCTTCACCTCGAGATCATCGTCGACCGCCTGAAGCGCGAGTTCAACGTTGACTGCAACGTGGGTAAGCCGCAGGTTGCCTACCGCGAGACCGCCGGCAAGGCCGTCCAGCACGTCGATGGTAAGTTCGTCCGCCAGTCCGGTGGTCGCGGTCAGTACGGCCACGCCGTCATCGACATCGAGCCGCAGGAGTCCGGCAAGGGCTACGAGTTCGTCAACGCCATCGTCGGCGGTGTCGTCCCCAAGGAGTACATCCCCTCGATCGACAAGGGCATCCAGGAGGCGCTCGACAGCGGCGTCATCGCCGGCTACCCGGTCGTCGACGTCAAGGTCACCCTCGTTGACGGTTCTTACCACGAGGTCGACTCCTCCGAGGCCGCCTTCAAGATCGCCGGTTCCATGGCCATCAAGGAGGCCCTGAAGCGCTCCAACCCCGTCCTCCTCGAGCCGATCGAGGACGTCGAGGTCGAGACCCCGCAGCAGTACCTCGGCGACGTTATGGGCAACCTCAACTCCCGCCGTGGCCAGATCCAGGGCATGGAGGAGCGCAACGGCACCACGTCCATCAAGGCCAAGGTGCCCCTGGGCGAGATGTTCGGTTACGCTACCGACCTTCGTTCCCAGACTCAGGGTCGCGCGAGCTACACCATGCAGTTCAGCGACTACGAGCCCGTCCCGAAGTCCGTTGCCGACGAGATCGTCAGCAAGGCCGGCGGCAACGCCTAAGTTCCAGCCCTAGGAGAAACGACCGGGCGAATCGCCATGACACGCGAACGCCCGCCGATGGAGGTACAAGTGTCTAACCAGAAGATCAGGATCCGTCTCAAGGGCTTTGACCACGAGATCGTTGATCAGTCCGCCAAGCTCATCGTCGACACCGCCCAGAAGACTGGCGCCAAGGTGTCCGGCCCCATCCCCCTGCCCACCGAGCGCAACCTCTACACGGTCATCCGCTCGCCGCACAAGTACAAGGACTCTCGTGAGCAGTTCGAGATGCGCACCCACAAGCGCCTCATCGACATCCTCGAGCCCACGAGCTCCACGGTCGATTCCCTCATGCGTCTCGACCTCCCGGCCGGCGTCGACATCGAGATCAAGCTCTAAGCTCTCGACCGCCAGCTAAAGCGTCACAGCAAAGCCCCGTTGCCACTCGGCAGCGGGGCTTTTTTGCGGCCAAGTTCCTGTAGGAGATTTTTAGAAACGCGCAGGTTGAAGGTTGCATTTACATCTGAGAGGGGGCTAAAGTTATGAAAACAATCCGAACCATATTCGAGGCGCCTGCTTCGCGTAACCATATGAACAGGGAGTGCTTATGAGGAAGCACAGCAAGCTATTTGGCAGCATCGCCGCTGCGTTCGCCGTGGCAATGCTCTTCATGCCTGTGACCGCGTTTGCCGCGACGACGATTAGTTACGGCGACTTCGAGCGCGGTGTTTACACCATTGCGACTCCCGGCGAGTACGTACTCGGGGATAACGTTACGGGTACCATCCAGGCTGACTGCGACTTTGCTCTTGATCTAAATGGGCAGATTCTCTCCGGCGCTGAAGATGCCGATACCGCTGCAATTGTGGTCGGCGGTTCTGCAACTGCGATTATTAGCAATGGCACGATTAACGCTACCAAGGCTTGCGTTCAGGTAGGGGATGCGGCAAGGGTCAAGCTTTCTGGCGTGACGGCAACCTCTAACGGCACGAGCGCCACTCTTTGCGCCCTTTCTGAATCCACCCTTCAGGTGGAGAGCGGCAACTACTCGAACACCGGCTCCTCTTATGTTCTCGAGTGCTCCGGCAAAGCCGGGGCCACCATAAGTGGTGGCATTTTTACTGCCACTGGCGATTCCTCGAGTGTCGAGCTTGAAGATAGCTCCGCGCTCACCGTTACCGCCGGCTCTTTTTCGACGGACTTGGACAAGGGTGATTCCGCCACGCTTAGCATCTCTGGCGGTGCCTTCCCCAGCCTGAACAACCTTAGTTCGGCCGCTGATGCTACTTATGTTCTTAAGGAGAAGGGCGCTCCGCTTTACGTGTATACGCAGGACTTCGATTCCATCCGTAACGGCAAGACCAATTATCTGGTGCAGACCGCCGATGGGAAGAGCGTCTACTTCGAGGATGAGACTGAGGCTTACAACTACTACAACACGATTTCTTCCGACGGAGCTCACATTTATCCGTCTCACGTGACCGTTACGTTTTATGCCTACGGCGGCACGTTCGATGGCAAAGATTCTGTCTCCAAGACCATCATGTGCGGCGAAAGCATCTCTGATGCTGATATCCCCACTAAAGAAGATGGCGTTTTTGCCGGTTGGACTGAAAAATGGGGTCACTCCGTTGATCCTTCTACAACGCAGTTTATGGGCGATGCCGATCTGTATGCCTCTTGGAACGCCGCCGTTGCCTCCATTGGCGATGTGAACTACGCCTCGCTCTATTCCGCGGTTAACGCCGCCAAGGACGGCGACACGGTGGAGCTCCTCACTGACACGAAGGAGAACATCAACATCGCGACTTCCAAGTCGATCACCGTTGACCTCAACGGAAAAACGCTTGCGGGCTTTGCTGAGGACACGAATACTTTTTCGGTCAATTGTAGGAACTGCAACGTCACCCTTAAGAATGGAACCATCGTCGGTTCAAAGCAGTCTGGTGTTTACGTCTACACTCCCGGTGGAAAGGTCACCCTTTCTGATCTTACGATTTCCAGCTGGTATGGCGTGACTGCCCAGGCTGGAGATGCCACGATCGAGAATTGCGACTGCAAGGGCACTTCTACCGGCCTTGTCGTGAGCGGCGTGCTCGCGACTGACCCTGTCGTTACGGTTAAGAGCGGCTCCTTCACGAACGGCTACGGTGAGGATTCGGTACGAGTCACAACTGGCGGCACCTTGAATGTTGAGGGTGGCTCCTTCGCTAACCACATCTCTAGTGATGGCGCCCTCTCCATTACCGGCGGCACCTTTGGCGATGCTACCAACGCTGGTGACGTGGCCGAGGGCTATGCCATGTACAAGCCCTCCGATGAGACCCAGGCCGGCGTCTACGAGGTGCTTGAGTCCGGCAAGGCCCGCCAGGAGGCCGATTGGGGCGTCACGACGTTTGAGGGTGCGACTGTCTACTTCGATAACAAGGACGATGCCCAGGCTTACGCCGATGCCAATAAGGATGACGAGGGCGAGTCCTCGCTTGTCTACAAGCTCCACATCACGGTGACCTTCATGCGCACCTCCGATGAGGTCTACACCACTGGCCATGTCGAGTACGGCGAGTCACTCACGCTCCCTGCGGATCCGACCTACGCCGGCTACGACTTTGTTGGCTGGTACTACGAACTCGAGGATGGGTCCTACCTGCCGTACGAAGAGACCGACGAGTTCTACGATGACGTGATCCTTCACGCTCTCTGGCTGAAGAAGGGCTCCGAGGGTAAGGGCGAGGACGAGAGGCCCACCGACAAGCCCGAGGGCGAGGAGGATGCCAAGAAGCTCCCGCAGACCGGCGACGTCGCTGGCATCGCCTCCGCGATGGCCGCCGCCGGCGCCGCGCTCGCCGGCATCGGCGCTCTCCGCCGCCGCAAATAGGCACTCTGGGCATTGCAAAATAGCCAAGGCCGGTGGGGCAAAACCTGCCGGCCTTTTTGTGTCTCACGCAGCGAAAACTCATAAATATAGAGATTGTGAAGGCGAGCGTGCCTGTGTATACTAGACAGGCTGCGCTTTTAGGGGCATGCTGTGTCGGCACCAAAACACGGTGCCGGGCGTATCCTTCGAACGGGCTCGAGAAGCACCTGGTTGCTTCCGCCGGCAACGCGAGGGAAACCGCAGGTCACAGCCAACGTCCTCACCCGCGCGGCGCAAGTAGGATGTGGTCCTCTGGGGTCGGGCACAAGGGGTGCTCGCAACAACCCAAGACCACCGAGTGTTAGGAACGTGTATGGTCAGCACCATCCTCGGCCGCAAGATCGGGATGACCCAGGTGTTTGACGAGGACGACAACGTCGTCCCCGTTACGGTCGTCCAGGCCGGCCCCTGCGTCGTTTCGCAGGTCAAGACCGTTGCCACCGACGGCTACGATGCCGTTCAGATTGGCTTCGGCGAGGTCAAGAAGAACCACGTCAACAAGCCCATGGCGGGTCACTTCGCCAAGGCTGGCGTCGAGCCGATGCGCTATCTGCGCGAGGTTCGCGTCGAGAACGGCGAGGACCACAAGGTGGGCGACGTCGTCTCCGTCGCCGACTTCTCTGAGGTCAAGAGCGTTGACGTCACCGGCACCTCCAAGGGCAAGGGCTTCCAGGGCACCATCAAGCGCTGGAACTTCGCCTGCGGTCCCATGACGCACGGTTCTCGCAACCAGCGCAAGCCCGGTTCCATCGGCCAGTGCGCTTACCCGTCCCGTGTCCGCAAGGGCCTCCACATGGCCGGTCACATGGGCGACGAGCGTGTCACCGTCAAGAACCTCAAGCTTGTCCGCGTTGACGCCGAGCAGAACCTCATGCTCATCAAGGGTGCCGTCCCCGGCGGCAAGAACGCCCTCGTCTCGATCCGCATGGCCTAAGGGCCCAAGAGCAAATAACCTTTAGGCTACCAAGGAGAACATGATGTCCAAGATCGAAATCAAGAACGCGGAGGGCAAGACGGTCGACACCGTCGAGTTCAACTCCGACGTTTTCGGCATTGAGCCGAACATCCCCGTTATCCACCAGGTCGTGACCGTGCAGCTCGGCAACCTTCGCCAGGGCACCCACGACACCAAGGGCCGCTCTGAGGTCTCTGGTGGCGGCGCCAAGCCGTGGCGTCAGAAGGGCACCGGCCGTGCCCGCCAGGGTTCCACCCGTGCCACCCAGTGGGTCGGCGGCGGCGTGCCCTTTGGCCCCACCCCGCGCACCCACAACCGTCGCCTGAACAACAAGGAGGTCAAGCTCGCCATGCGCGGCGTGCTCTCCGGCAAGGTTCGCGACAACGAGCTCGTCGTCGTCGACAACTATGGCTTCGACAAGCCCAGCACCAAGCAGGCCGTCGCCCTCCTCAAGGCTCTCGAGCTTGAGGGCAAGCGCGTGACTCTCGTTGTCTCTGACGACGACGTCTTCACCTACCTCTCCTTCCGCAACGTCGAGACCGTCCGCGTCCTCGGCGTCGGCGAGGTCACCACGCACACGCTCATCGACAACGCCGCCCTCGTGCTCAGCACCGAGGTCGCCAAGAAGCTCGAGGAGGTGCTCGCTTAAATGAACTCCGCCTACAACGTGATCATCCGCCCGATCGTCTCCGAGCGTTCCTTCGATCTCATGAACGAGAACAAGTACACGTTCGAGGTCGCCAAGCAGGCTCCCAAGGAGGAGATTGCCGCTGCGGTCGAGAAGCTCTTCGGCGTCCACGTGCTCAAGGTCAACACCATCTCGGTGAAGCCCAAGAAGAAGCGCGTCCGCTATGTCGCCGGTATGACCCGCTCCTGGAAGAAGGCCATCGTCACCATCGCCGATGGTGAGACCATCGAGGTCTTCGGCCAGCAGGCTGCCGAGGAGTAAGCAAGGTACTCCCGCCCCCGCAAACATAGAGCGGGGGCGTGTCCGCGCCGCGCGGAAGGATACGCGCGGCACCGTGGTAATCCGGCGTCATCTCGCCGAGGCCACAGGGGGCAAAACCCCAAACGGCCTCATCCCTTGAGCGGGATGGCCAACGGATATAGAAAGGGAAAGCAACATGGGAGTTAAGCACCTCAAGCCCACCAGCGCAGGTAGGCGCTTCCAGACGGTCTCGGACTTCGCCGAGATCACGACGGACAAGCCTGAGAAGTCGCTGCTCGAGCCGCTGCCCAAGAAGGCCGGCCGCAACAACAACGGTCGCGTGACCACCCGCCACCAGGGCGGCGGCCACAAGCGTCAGTACCGTGTGATCGACTTCAAGCGCAACAAGGATGGCGTGCCCGCCAAGGTCGCGACCATCGAGTACGATCCGAACCGTTCCGCCCGCATCGCCCTTCTCCACTATGTGGACGGCGCCAAGGCCTACATCCTCTGCCCCAAGGGCCTCAACGTCGGCGACACCGTCATCTCTGGCGAGGGCGCCGACATCAAGCCCGGCAACGCCATGCCGCTGAGCGAGATCCCCGTTGGTACGCTCGTCCACGCTGTCGAGTTCCAGCCGGGCCGCGGCGCTGCCATTGCCCGTTCCGCCGGCAACTCCTGCCAGCTCATGGGTAAGGAGGGTGGCTACGCCATCCTGCGCATGCCGTCTTCCGAGATGCGTCGCGTGCTCATCACCTGCCGCGCCACTGTTGGTGAGGTCGGCAACGCCGAGCACTCCAACATCAAGATCGGTAAGGCCGGTCGTAACCGCTGGGCCGGCGTCCGTCCGACCGTCCGTGGTACGGTCATGAACCCGGTCGACCACCCGCACGGCGGCGGCGAGGGCAAGAACCACACGTCTGGTCGTCCGTCCGTCTCCCCGTGGGGTAAGCCGGCCAAGGGCAAGAAGACGCGTGACCCGAAGAAGAGCACCAACCGCCTCATCATCCGTCGTCGCAAGACGAAGTAGCGCGAGAAGTAGGAGAAAGCACCTATGAGCAGAAGTCTCAAGAAGGGCCCGTTCGTGGAGACTCGCCTCCTTTCGCGTGTCGCTGCGATGAACGAGGCTGGCAAGAAGGAGGTCATCAAGACCTGGTCGCGTTCCAGCACCATCTTCCCGGAGATGGTCGGTCACACGATCGCCGTCCACGATGGCCGCAAGCACGTCCCCGTGTACATCACCGAGTCCATGGTTGGTCACAAGCTGGGCGAGTTCGCCCCGACCCGCACCTTCCGTGGCCACAAGCAGGCTTAAGGGAGGTACTGACTAATGGCTAAGAACACCAACCCCAACTGGGTCTCCGCTACCGCCAAGTACGTCCGTGTCGCCCCGCGCAAGGCCCGTCTTGTCGTTGACCAGATCCGCAACCAGAGCGTTGAGCGCGCCAACGAGATCCTCCAGTTCTCCGAGCGTGCCGTTGCCGTCGACGTGGAGAAGGTTCTCCGCTCCGCCACGGCCAACGCCTACCAGAACAAGGGCATGCGTCCCGACGACCTCGTGATCGTGGCCGCCTACGTGGATGAGGGCCCGACGCTCAAGCGCATCCGCCCGCGTGCCAAGGGTTCCGCGAGCCGCATCAACAAGCGCACGAGCCACATCACCATCACCGTCGCTCCCCGAAAGGAGGCGTAAAGCAGCATGGGTCAGAAGGTTTCCCCCACTGGTTTCCGCCTCGGTGTCACCGAGAACTGGCGCTCCCGTTGGTACGCCGACAAGGACTACGCCACCACTCTCGGCAATGACCTCGAGATCCGTAAGTACCTGGAGAAGCGCCTCAGCAACGCTGGCCTCTCCCGCGTCGAGATCGAGCGCGCCGGCGACAAGGTGAAGGTGTCCATCTACACCTCCCGTCCGGGCATCGTCATCGGCAAGAAGGGCTCTGAGATCGACGGCCTCCGCGCCGAGCTCGAGAAGATCGCCAAGGTCTCCAAGGGCCAGGTCAACGTCGACGTCATCGAGGTCAAGCGCCCCGAGCTCGACGCCAACCTCGTCGCTCAGTCCATCGCCGACCAGCTCGAGCAGCGCATCGCCTTCCGTCGCGCCATGCGCAAGGCCGTGCAGTCTGCCCGCAAGGCTGGCGCCAAGGGCATCCGTATCCAGTGCTCCGGTCGTCTCGGCGGCGCCGAGATCGCCCGTCGCGAGTGGTACCGCGAGGGTCGCGTGCCTCTGCACACCCTCCGCGCCTGCATCGACTATGGCACCGCCACTTCCCGCACCACCATGGGTGCTTGTGGCGTGAAGGTTTGGATCTACGTCGGCGAGCAGCTCCCCGGCCAGCCCAAGCCCCAGCCCGCTCTCGAGGGCTCTTCCCGCCCCCGTCGTCGCAATGATAGGAGGAGCAACTAATGCTGGCACCTAAGCGTATCCTCCACCGTAAGGTTCAGCGTGGCTCTATGAAGGGCCAGGCCAAGGGCAACACCCAGCTCTACTTCGGTGAGTACGGCATCCAGGCCCTCGAGGCTCACTGGATCACCAACCGTCAGATCGAGGCCGCTCGTATCGCCATGACCCGCTACATGAAGCGTGGCGGTAAGGTCTGGATCACCATCTTCCCGGACAAGCCCATCTCCAAGAAGCCCGCCGAGACCCGCATGGGTAAGGGTAAGGGTAACCCCGAGGAGTGGGTGGCCGTGGTCAAGCCCGGCCGCATCATGTTCGAGATTGGCGGCGTCTCCGACGAGATCGCCAGGGAGGCCCTCCGTCTTGCTCAGCACAAGCTGCCCATCAAGACGAAGATCGTCGCCCTCTCCGACCAGCAGGCTGCGAAGGACGAGAACTAATGAAGATGACTGAGATTCGCGAGCTCTCCGACGAGCAGCTCGCCCAGAAGCTTGAGGACGGCCGCGCCGAGCTCTTCAACCTCCGTTTCCAGATGGCCACCAGCCAGCTGGACAACACCGCTCGTGTGACCAACGTCAAGCGTGACATCGCTCGCATCCAGACCGAGATGCGCGCCCGCCAGATCGCCAGCGAAAACGCTGCCGAGTAGAAGAGTCTAGGGAGTAGAACATGAGCGATACCGAGGCTCGCAACCAGCGCAAGGTGCGCGTGGGCGTCGTCACCTCCATCTCTGGTGCCAAGAGCATCACCGTGAAGATCGACAACCGCAAGCGTCACCCCAAGTACGGCAAGATGATTACCGTTTCCAAGAAGCTCCACGCCCACGACGAGAACGAGATCGCCAAGGTCGGCGACACCGTCAAGGTCATGGAGACGCGTCCCCTGTCCAAGACGAAGCGTTGGCGCCTCGTCGAGGTCGTTGAGGCCGCCAAGTAATTACCAAGGCCCTCTGCCGGCCATGTGCGTCGCACGTCTGGACGCACCTCTGGCCCGGTAGAGCTTCCGAAAGGGATTTGCAATGATTCAGATGCAGACCATGCTCACCGTTGCCGATAACTCCGGCGCCAAGCGCGTGAGGTGCATTAAGGTCCTGGGCGGCTCCAAGCGCCGTTACGCCGGCGTTGCCGATGTCATCATCGCCGCCGTGCAGGAGGCCACCCCGGGTGGCTCCGTCAAGAAGGGCGACGTCGTGCGTTGCGTCGTTGTGCGCACCGCCAAGGAGGTCCGTCGTAAGGACGGCAGCTACATCAAGTTCGACCAGAACGCCTGCGTCCTGATCGACAAGGACGGCAACCCCGTGGGCACCCGTATCTTTGGCCCCGTCGCCCGCGAGCTGCGCGACCACAAGTACATGAAGATCGTCTCGCTCGCGCCT
>CAVIES010000054.1:0-11835 GCA_963641675.1 Anaerovoracaceae bacterium | reverse complement strand
CCGAGCCCGAGGCCGAGGTGACCCCCGCCTCCTACACCAAGGCCGGCGAGAAGAAGCTCGCCCAGACCGGCGACGCCTCCGCGGCCGGCATGTTCGCCGCTGCCGCCGCTGGCGTCACCGCCCTCGGCGCCGGCGCGTTCCTCTCCCGCCGTCGCAGCTAGCCTCTAGCGCATAGCAACGACAGCGCCCGCCAGGCAATCGCTTGGCGGGCGCTTCATTTTGCATGTGTGTTGACGCAACGGCTTGGGCAAAACCGCAGGCGCGGCTACTCGGCCTTCTCCGCCCCGTCTTCCTCGCTCGGCCACTCAGCGGGGGCAAGCTCGCGGTGGCGGGCCCTGAGCTCCTTGGGCGGCTTGTAGGAGGGGCACGTGTCGAAGTCGACGTACTCGATCGTCTTCATCAGGTGCTCGATCATGGCGTCATGGTCAAAGCTGTCCCAAGCGGAGCGCACGGCATTCAGATGCGCGTGCGTCTCGGGCCTGCGAGGCATGAAGAGCGTGCAGCAGTCGGGTGCCGTCTGAGCGCTGATCTCATACGTGCCGATCTGCTGGGCGCGATCGATGATCTCGATCTTGTCGGTGCCAATAAGCGGGCGAAAGACCGGGATGCGAGCCACGTCATTCGTAGCGGTGATGTTCTCCAACGTCTGAGAGGCCACCTGGCCGAGGGACTCGCCGGTGACGAGAGCCTTTGCACCCTCGAGCTCGGCCACGCGCTGTGCCACCTCGAACATGAGGCGGCGATACATGATGACGCGCAGGCTCTGCGGGGCCTTGAGGGCAATCTCACGCTGGCACTCCCCCATCGGCACCACATAGAGGCGGCCGATGATGCCGGCAGGCGCAAGCGCCTTGGCGATGTCCTGCGTAAGCCACTCGGAGGAGTCGCTCGTCATCGGGCGGCCGGAGAAGTGCACCGGCACGCAGATGGCGCCGCGACGGCCAACCATCCACGTGGCCACGGGCGAATCGAAGCCGCTGGAGAGCAGCGGTACGACCTTGCCGGCAGTGCCCACGGGCAGGCCGCCAGCACCGCGCATGGAGGCGGCATCGGCGTAAACGTAGACATCGGCCTGCACCACATGCACGTTCACCGTGACATCGGGCCCATGCATCTGGACCTTCATATCGGGGAAGTTCTCGCAGAGCACCGCACCGACGTTACGGTTGAGATCGATGCTGTGAACCTCATAGTCGGTGTTGGAGCGACGGCCGTGGACCTTGAAGGTCTTGCAGCCGGCCTCCTCGCAGGCCTTAAGGCTCGCGATGGCGGCGGCGTTATACTCCTCCGGGTCGCGGGCACAACGGTAGGCCACCGACACGCGGGCGACACCGGGGACCTGGGCCACAAGGCCAGGGACGTCCTCGGGCATCTCGCCATCGTCGAACGAAACGCGCACATAGCCGGCAAGCCGCTCGACGTGTGCCGAGCGGCCCTTGAGCGCGCGCTTTAGGTTGGTGATGAGCTGCCTCTCAAAGATCGACCTGTTCTTGCCCTTCAGGCCAATCTCGTGATAGTGAACGAGGCAGACGCGGCCGGCCACGGCCCCTACTCGCTAACGGGGGTGTTCGTGTCCTTGATGGCCTCGTCAAAGTCCTCGGCAACGTAGCCGAGGGTGTCGTCGACGAGCTCGTCCATGGCGATGGAGATGGTGTCCTTGCCAGAGAGGACGGTCGTGATGTCGTCGACCTCCTGAATGGCGGTGACGCGCAGGTGCTGGCCGCGCATCATGTTGTTGATGTCACAGGCACGCTTGGACGCGACGGAGCAGAGCAGGAACGGGTTGTGCTCGGTCTTCTCGAGCAGGGAGTCAATCTCAGGCTTAACGACAGACATTGCTTAGATTCCTCAATTCATCTCGTGCGAGTCGAGCATTCGGAGAAACTCCGAAGTCGCCTCCTGAAGGTCATCGTTGACGATGCGCTCGTCATAGCTAGGCGCGAGCTCAAGCTCCTCCTTGGCCGTCTTCAGGCGAACCTGGACGACCTCTTCCTCCTCGGTGCCGCGGCCGCGCAGGCGACTCTCCAGCGCCTCGAAGGAGGGCGGCTCGATGAACACGAGCACCGCCTCGGGCATGAGCTTGCGAACGTTAAGCGCACCCTGGACGTCAATCTCCAGGATGACGGATTTACCGGCGTCGAGGTTGCGGTCGACCTCGGAGCGCAGCGTGCCGTAACGGTTGCCGAAGACGTTGGCCCACTCGAGGAACTCGCCAGCGGCCACACGCTGCACGAAGTCTTCCACGGAAAGGAAGTAATAGGAGGTGCCGTCCACCTCGCCGGGTCGCGGCTGCCTAGTTGTGGCCGAGACCGTCAGGCCCAGGTCCGGGCGCTGCTCCCTCACGCGAGAGACCAGCGTTCCCTTTCCTACGCCTGACGGTCCGGAAACAACGAACAGTCTAGGAGTGCGAGACACTACTTCGAGAGGATCTCGAGGAGGGCCTCACGCTGACGGGCACCGAGGCCCTGGACGCGACGCTTGGGGGAAATCTCAAGCTCGTCCATGATCTTGGCGGCCTTGGCCTTGCCGTAGCCCGGGAGGGACTCGATGAGGGCCTTGACGGGCATGCGGGTGGCAGCCGGGTCGTCGGAAGCCAGGACAGACTCAAGGGAGACCTGACCGTTCTTGATCTTCTCGCGAAGCTCGGCACGGGCGTGACGGGCCTCGGCGGCCTTCTTAAGGTTGGCAGCGCGCTGCTCCTCGGAAAGCTGAGGGAGAGCCATGTTTCCTCCAAACATAGGGTGCTTCTAAACACAATTGGTTCCGGTGAGAGCCAAAGCTCTCGTAACGGCTTTAAACACTATGGCAATGTAGCAGCCACTTTGCAAGAACTTTCGAGCATTTCCCCATTATTTGACCCCAATTTGGGTTCAAACGGTAATTAAGGGACACAGGTTCAACCCCCGGTTAGAGCTGAGACTGCTCGATCTCGGCCACAATCGCCTCAAGAGCGGCAACGGGGTCGTCTGCCTGCGTAATCGGCCTGCCCACCACAATGTGGCTCGCACCTGCGGCGATGGCGGCCGCAGGGGTGGCCACGCGGCTCTGGTCGCCGAGCTCGGCGCCGGCCGGGCGCACGCCCGGGGTGACGATGAGGGCGTCCGGGCCAAGCAGGGCGCGCATCTCGGCGGCCTCCTTGGGAGAGCACACGATGCCGTCGAGGCCGGAATCCACGGCGAGCTTGGCGAGGGAAGCCGCCTGCTCGGGGATGGGGCGCGTGACGCCCACCTTGGCGAGCTCGTCCTCGTCCATGCTGGTGAGCACCGTGATGGCGATGACGTAGGGCTTGTGGCCGTACTCGGCTTCAGCCGCCTCGGCGCCCTCGGCGCAGGCGACGAGCATCTTCTCGGAGCCGGAGCCGTGGACGGTCACGAGGTCGGCACCGGAGTGGGCGGCGCTCTTGACCGCTCCCCTCACCTGGTGCGGGATGTCGTGGAACTTGGAGTCCACGAACACCTTGAAGCCGCGCTCGCGCAGCTCCTGCACGAGCGGCAGGCCGCCGTCGTAGATGAGGGTGATGCCCACCTTGAGCCACGTGGCGTGGCCCTCGAGCTTGTCGGCGAGCGCGCGGGCCTCCTCGGGGCCGCAGTCGAGCGCGACCATGACGCGGTCGCGGGCGGAGAGGTTGTCGAACCTGCCCATAGGGCCTCCTTCCGGGCCATGCGGCCCGCAAAAAACGAACGGGATGGCCGCAAGGCGCGGCCATCCCAAAAAATTTAAGAAACTAGCCCTCGAAGGCGCCGATGAGCTCGGAGATGCTCTTGACGCCCTGGGACTCGGCCCACTCGGTGAGCTCGCCCAGGATGCGCGGGGCGGCCATCGGGTCGACCAGGTTGGCCATGCCCACCGAGACGCTCGTGGCGCCGGCGAGGATGAACTCGGCCGCGTCCTTGCCGCTCATGACGCCGCCCACACCCACGATGGGCAGGCTCACGGCGTTGTGGACCTCCCACACCATACGCAGCGCGATGGGGTGAAGCGCGGGGCCGCTCATGCCGCCGGTGGGGCGGCTGAGCTTGCTCTTGCGGGTGTTCACGTCGATGGACATGCCCGGGATGGAGTTGATGACCGTGAGGATGTCGGCACCCTCGGACTCAAGAGCCTTGGCGACGTCAACCACGCGGGCAGGGGCCATCTTCACAAGCAGAGGCTTCTTGGTGTGCGGGCGCACGGCACGGATGACCTCGGCGGCACCCTCGGGCGTGGAGCCCATGGCGCAACCGCCGGCGGCGATGTTGGGGCAGGAGATGTTGATCTCAAGACCGGCCGCGAAGGGAGCGAGCTCCTCGTAGAGCTCGACGGCCTGGACGTATTCGTCCACGGAGTGGCCGGCGACCTGGCAGATGACGGCGGTGCCCTTCTCGGAGAGGGACTTAAGGTACTCGCCGGAATCGGCCATGAGGCCGCGAACGCCCGGGTTCTGCAGGCCCACGGAGTTGAGCATGCCGCTCGTGATCTCGGTCATGCGGGGCGCGGGGTTGCCAGGCCAGGGCTCGGCGGCGCAGCCCTTGGTGGTGATGGCGCCGAGGCAGCTCACGTCATAGAAGCCCTCGAACTGCCAGCCGTAGCCGTAGGTGCCGCTCGCGGTGTTGATGGGGTTCTTAAGCTGGATGCCGCCCAGGTTGACGGACATGTCTACGTTGCTCACCAGACCACCTTCTTAGCGTCGAACACGGGGCCCTTCATGCAGGCGCCAACCATGCCGTCCTTGGTGAGGACGTTACAGGTGTTGCAGGCACCAAAGCCGCAGGTCATCATGCGTTCGAGGGAAGCGTAGCAGGTAACGCCCGCAGCCTCGGCAGCGTTTGCCACGGCGTGCATCATGGGCTCGGGGCCGCAAGTGAGCACGAGGTCGTACTCGCCGGTGGCGAGCATGGGCTCCACCTCGGCCGTGACGAAGCCCTTGGTGCCGGCGGTGCCGTCGTCGGTGGTGACGCGAACCTCGGCACATCCGGCGGCCTTGAGCTCGTCGGCGCCGCAGAGCTTGGCGGCCGTGAGGGCGCCCATGACGGCGTCGACGGCAGCGCCGGACTCAGCGGCGAGGCGGGCGGCGGCGATGACGGGCGTGATGCCGATGCCGCCGGCGACCACGAGCACGTGCTTGGTGCCCTCGGGCACGGACCAGCCGTTGCCACCGGGGCCGAGCACGGTGGAGGCGGCACCCTCGCCCATGGCGGCGAGACGGCGGGTGCCGTCGCCCACGATGGCGAAGTAGGTAGTGACGGTGCCAGCCTCGGCGTTCGCCTCGGCGAAGGACAGTGGGATGCGGATGAGCTGGGTGGTGTCTCCGGGGACCTCGAAGCTCATGAACTGGCCGGGCTTGATGGCCTCGGCAAGGCGCGGCGCGCGGATGGTGAGGCGGTTCACGCCATCGGCCACGGCGACGTTCTCGACGACCGTGAAGTCGTGGATGCGCGCCGGCGAAGGTGCGGGTGCAGCCATGTCTCTCCTCTCAAATGAACATGACGGTGCTTGCGATGCCTACAGTGTAGGCCAATAGAAGAGGGCGCCCGCCGGCTCCCCTGCCGGCAGGCGCCCAAACGTTACATGCCTAGGCGAGCTTGCAGTCCTTGAGGACGTGCTTGCCGGCGACCACCGTGTCGGTGGCGCGGCCGGTGAGCTTGGCGCCCATGAAGGCGGAGTTCGTCTGCTTGCCGCAGAAGAGCTCGGGCGTGACCTCAACGGCCATCTCGGGGTCGATGAGGGTGAGGTCGGCGGGGCTGCCGGCCTCGACCTTCACGGCCTCCAGGCGGGCGACCTTGCGCGGGTTCACGCACATGACCTCAACGAGGCGCTGCCAGGTCATCTTGCCGGTGGCAACCATGTTGGTGAGCATGAGCGGAAGGCTCGTCTCGAGGCCGATGACGCCGAAGGGCGCGATCTCGAACTCGCATTCCTTCTCGTGGAGGGCGTGCGGGGCGTGGTCGGTGACAACGCAGTCCAGCGTGCCGTCGACGAGGGCCTCGCGAAGCGCCGCGGCGTCGGCCTCGGTGCGCAGGGGCGGGTTCATCTTGAGGTTGGTGTTGTAGGTGTCGTCGAGGTCCTCCTCGTCGAGGAAGAGGTGGTGCGGGCAGACCTCGGCGGTGACGGGCAGGCCCTCGGCCTTGGCGGCGCGGACCATCTCGGCGCCGCGGGCGGTGGAGATGTGGCAGATGTGGAGGGCGCAGCCGGTGAGGCGGCAGAGCTCGATGTCGCGGGCGATCTCGATCTCCTCTCCGGCGGCGGGCCAACCGGCAAGGCCGAGGCGCGTGCTCACGCGGCCCTCGTTGACCTGACCGAGCTCGGTAAGCGAGCGGACCTCGCAGTGGCAGGCGACGACCTTGTCGAACTGGCGCACGTAGTCCATGACGGTGCGCAGCATGCCGGCGCTCTGGACGCCCTTGCCGTCGTCGGAGAACATGCAGGCGCCCTCGGCGACCATGTCGCCGATCTCTGCCAGGGCCTCGCCCTTCTCGCCGCGGGTGCAGGCGCCGATGGGGCGCACGTGCACGAGGCCGGCGGCGTCGCCCTTGGCGATCTGGTAGCGGATGCCCTCGCCGGAGTCGGTGACCGGATCGGTGTTGGGCATCGTGGCGACGTCGGTGAAGCCGCCGGCGGCCGCGGAGCGGGAACCGCCCTCGATGGTCTCCTTGTACTCAAAGCCCGGGTCACGGAAGTGGACGTGGATGTCGGTGAGGCCCGGCACGAGGTACTTGCCGTCGGCCTCGATGACCTCGGCGCCCTCGGGGGTCTTGATGTTGTTGGCGACGCGGGCGATGCGAGCGCCCTCAATGAGGACGTCGGTCACGGCGTCGATGCCGACCTGCGGGTCGACGACGTGGGCTCCCTTAATCAGCAGCATTCTCTTCTCCTCCCAGCAGCAGGTACATCTCGGCCATGCGGGTGTAGAGGCCCGCGGCGACCTGCGTGGTCACGTACGAGTTCTCAGCGTCGGCGGGGATCGAGTCGATCTCCATGCCGCGGTTCATGGGGCCGGGGTGCATGACGAGCGCGCCCTCCTTCATGCGAGCGTGGCGCTCGGCGTTAAGGCCCCAGAGGCGGTTGTACTCGCGCCTGGACGGGATGGTGGCACCCTCCATGCGCTCAAGCTGGACGCGGAGCATGTAGACGACGTCGGCGTCCTCGATGACGGAGTCGAAGTCGTAGGTCTCCTCGGCGCCGAAGACGCCGGGGTCGGGAAGCTGGAAGGTGGGAGGCCCGACGAGGGTCACCTTGGCACCCATGGTGCGAAGGGCCGGCGCCAGCGAGCCGACGACGCGGCTGTGGAGCAGGTCGCCCACGATGGCGACCTTGAGGCCCTCGAGCTTGCCGAAGTGCTCGCGCATGGTGTAGAGGTCGAGCAGCGCCTGCGTGGGGTGGGCGTGCTTGCCGTCGCCGGCGTTGATGACGTGGGCGTCGGTGTACTCGGTGATGCGCTGGGCGGTGCCGGCGGCCTTGGCGCGCACGACGTACATGTCGATGCCGTAGGCGTCGAGCGTCTTGATGGTGTCCTCGAGGCATTCGCCCTTGGAGACCGACGAGCTGGAGCCGGCGATGTTGAGGGAGTCGGCGGAGAGGCGCTTCTCGGCGATCTCGAAGGAGGAGCGGGTGCGGGTGGAGGGCTCGAGGAAGAGGTTCACCACCGTGCGGCCACGAAGGGCGGGCACCTTCTTGATGGTGCGGTGGTTGATCTCTTCCATGGAACGGGCCGTGTCGAGGATCTGCGTGATGTCGTCGGCGGTGAGGTCCGTCGTGTTGATGAGGTTCTTGACGCTCAGCATTTAGGCTCCGACCTCCTTATTGGCGATGGCCTTCTTCTCGGTCTCGATGTCCCAGATCTCCACGGCGTCGCGGCCGTCGAGAGACTCGACGAAGACGCGGACGTCCTCCTCGCTGGAGCTGGGGACGTTCTTGCCGACGTAGTCGGCGCGAATGGGAAGCTCGCGGTGGCCGCGGTCGACCATGACGGCAAGCTGGATGGTGCGCGGGCGGCCAAGGTCGATGAGGGCGTCGAGCGCCGAGCGCACGGTGCGGCCGGAGAAGAGCACGTCGTCGACCAGGATGATGTCCTTGCCGTCGACGTTGAAGTCGATGACGGTCTCGTGGATGACGGGGGCGAGGCGGCGGCTCACGTCGTCGCGGTAGAAGCTGATGTCGAGCTTTCCGACGGGCGGGCGAACGCCCTCGATGCTCTCGATCTCGGCGGCGAGGAGGTCGGCGATGTTGGCGCCGCGGCGGACGATGCCCACCAGAGCGATGTTGCCCGCTCCCTCGTTGTTCTCGACAATCTCGTGGGCGATGCGGGTGAGGGCTCGAGCCATCGCCGCCCCGTCCATGATGGTCGCCTTGGGTCCAAGCTGTTCCATGTGGCTCCCTTCACAAAAAAAGACGCCTATACCTGTTCGGTACGGGCATCTGCAAGGGAGCTCATGTGAGTGTGTTATGGGCTAGGCCCAAGGCTGCGATCCTTGCCGGTGTCCCGCACCGTCTTAAAGGTCTTGACCACTATACTACCTACGAAAGCCTTTTGGGCGAGAATCGCCCGCTTGCCATTCGCCAAATGGTGCCGACACAGATTCTTCGCGGCACGCGAGTAGGAGAAACAATGATCGAGCACAAGCTCTCCAACGTCCTTCTGAAGGTTGCGGACCACCTCACCGGCCACGACGCGCTCTACGCCACGAGCGGCTCTCCCCTCTCCTTTGACGAGGAGAAGGCGGCCCTTTGCGTGAGCGAACCCACCGACTTCATGACCTTCCTTAACTCCTGCTCGGCCTCCAAGTGGGAGAAGTATTGCTCGGTTAAGAACGTGCGTCTGCACCTCGCGCTCTCCGGCGGCGCCTGCGAGGTCGTGGTGAAGGCCCTGCCCAAGGGCTCCAAGGCCGACGGCGAGGACACGCTGGAGCTCGGCCGCGTGAGCGTCGAGGCCACGGGCGAGCCCCACGAGGTCACCTATGACGTTGACCTTGCCGTGGCCGCGGCCGACCTCGTCGCCTTCGAGATCCTGCCCGAGGGCACCTGCTACCTGCACTCCGGCTGGTACGGCACCGACGTGGACGAGACCCGCGTGCGAAGCGTCCAGCTCGCCATCTCCACCACCACGTTCAAGAAGGAACAATACATCGTCCCGAACATCGAGCTCATGCGTTCCGCTGCTCGCGAGGAGGGCGACCCCATCCACGGGCACTTCCACATGTATGTTGTGGACAACGGCTCCACGCTTGATGCCGAGGCGCTCTCTGATGAGATCGTGACCGTCATCCCCAACGAGAACGTCGGCGGCGCCGGCGGCTTTGCCCGCGGCATGCTCGCCTGCCTCGACTCCGGCGACGTCACCCACGTCATCCTCATGGACGACGACGTGCACGTCTTCCCCGAGAGCGTGAAGCGCACCTACAACCTGCTCGCGCTCGCAAACAACGAGTACAAGGACGCCTTCATCAACGGCGCCATGCTCTCCGTTGAGCAGCCGAACCGCCTCTTTGAGGACGTGAGCTACGTCAAGCGCAGCGGCGCCTACCACAAGGTCAAGCCCGACCTGTTCGTAGACGAGCTCGCAGACGTCGCCAAGAACGAGCGCCTGGACGTCGAGGTGGAGCACGCCTACGGCGCCTGGTGGTTCAGCTGCATCCCCATGGCAAACGTGCGCGAGAAGGGCCTGCCGGTCCCCGTCTTCGTGCGCTGCGACGACGTTGAGTACGGCCTGCGCTCCAACCCCACCTACATGACCATGAACGGCATCTGCGTCTGGCACGAGAGCTTCGAGACGCGCCAGCGTGCCTCGGTCGACTGCTACCAGTACGTGAGGAACTTCCTCGTCATGGCCGCCTGCGACGGCCACGTCAACACCGAGCTCTTCATGACGCGCCTCTGGAGAAACGTGATGCTTCGCCGCCGCGACCTCGAGTACGGCGCCGCCGAGCTCTTGCTCAAGGGCCTCGAGGACTACCTACGCGGGCCGGAGTGGCTCATGCAGGCCGACGGCTCCACCCTCATGCGCGAGAACGGCCGCCTAAACGATAAGTTCGTGCCCGTCTCTGAGGTTGACCCCGAGCTCATCGCCGCCGCCCACGTGGACAAAATCCAGCCCACCAAGCACGGCGCGCCCAACATCGTGACCAAGCTCGTGTGGACTCTGCCCTACGACAAGCACCTGCTGCCCGACGCCCTGCTCAAGAAGGAGCCCGGCCACTACCAGGTCACCGGTGCCGGCGTCTTTGCCAAGGACATGTTCGCGCGCGAGTGCGTCCTCGTCTTTGACGAGACCGGCGAGAAGGTCGCCGTTCGCAAGATGGACCGCGACCGCAACCGCCGCATCAAGGAGCGCGCGGCCGAGCTCAAGAAGCGCTGGCAGCTCGAGCACGAGAGGGTTGCCAAGTCGTACAAGGCGGCCTTCCCGTACATGACCAGCGAGGAGTTCTGGCGCTCTTACCTGAAGATGTAACGTGGGCCTACTCTGCCTCGACAGGAATGAGATTGTGGGCCAGCACGTCTATGAGGCCTAGGTCAGTTAGGCCTAGCTCTGGCACCGTTGGTAGAGAGATGAAGCTCAGGGCCATGAAGGGTGACGGGAGCGTGCAGCCCAGGGTAGCCGCGGACTCGTTCATACGGTCGATGGCCTTGAGCACCTCATTCGCCGGTTTGTCGCTCATGAGGCCGCCGATGGGGAGCGGGAACGAGTCCACGACCTTCTCGCCGTCGGCGCAGGCCATACCACCGTGGATGCGAGCCACCTCGTTGACGGCCGTGGCCATGCTCTTGTCGTCCACGCCGATGCAGACGATGTTGTGGTGGTCGTGGCTCGTGGAGAAGGCCAGGGCGCCCTTAGTCAGGCCAAAGCCCTGGACGAAGCCCGTTCCCACGTTGCCGTTCTTGCCGTAGCGCTCCACCACGGAGAGCTTCAGGATATCGCGTGCGGGGTCGGCGACGATGGCGCCTCTCTCCACAGGCATCTCCTCGACGACCCAGGTGTTGATGATCTGACGCTCGATCATACGGATTACGTTGGCGCTCACGCTGCCGCTCTCGATGCTGGCGGGGCAGAAGAAGCTCTGCTCTGTAATCGGGTTCTTGAGGTGCACGGTGTCGCAGATCCAGTCCGGGTAGTTGCCCACCTCGGGCTCGTTCAAGAGCTTGCCGTCCTTGGCAACGAGACTGCCCTCGAAGAAGACCATCGAGGGGTTGAACTCAACCAGGTCGTCGACGATGAGGATGTCAGCCATGCGCGCAGGCGCAACGGAGCCCATCCAATCCTCCATGCGGAAGTGCTTGGCGGCGTTAAGGCTGCCGATGGAGACGGCATCAACCGGCTGCATGCCAAGCTCAATGGCGCGGTGCACGTTGTAGCTAATGTGGCCCTCGTGCATGATGTCGCCGGGGTGCTTGTCGTCGGTGCAGAAGCAGAGGTGGTCCAGCTTGCAGCGGCCCTTGAGGGCACGGCCGACCAGCTCGTCGAGGTTGCGCTCGGTGCTGCCTTCGCGAATCAGCGTGAACATGCCCACGCGCTGGCGGGCCATCATCTCTTCGCCCGTCACGCACTCGTGGTCATCGCTGATGCCAGCAGACGCGTAGACGTTAAGCTCCTGGCCCATGTGCCCGATGGCGTGGCCGTTCACGAGCTTGCGCTGGTTGAGGGCGCCGGAAACCTTCTGCAGGTACTCATCCATTACGCCTAGGATCTTTGAGGGATCGAGCTCGCCCAGCGTGATGGACTCATCCATGGAGAGGAGCTCTGCCACCTCGGCAGGGCCGAGGACGCCGCCCGTGGTCTCAAGGCCCGGGGCGGTTGGCACGCGGGAGGGAATCTCGAGGAGCATTCGGCAGGGCATGCGCTCCATGTTGGCAAGCATCGCCTTC
>CAVIES010000053.1:0-12082 GCA_963641675.1 Anaerovoracaceae bacterium | reverse complement strand
GCTCCTCGAGACCGTCCTTCTCCAGGCCGACGTGCTCGAGCTCAAGGCCAACCCCAACACCTTTGCCTCTGGTAACGTCCTCGAGGCCAGGCTCGACCGTGGCCGCGGCTCCGTTGCCACCGTGCTCGTCACCCGCGGCACGCTCCACGTGGGCGACTCGCTGGTCGCCGGCCTTGCCTACGGCTCGGTCCGCGCCATGCTCGACCCGAAGGGCAACCCCGTAACCGAGGCTGGCCCCTCCGACCCGGTCGAGATCCTCGGCCTCCAGAGCGTGCCCGCCGCCGGCGACGAGTTCCGTGTCTTCAACGAGGCCCGCGAGGCCCGCGCCCTCGCCGAGCAGCGCGCCCTCAAGGCCCGCATCGAGGAGCAGAACAAGGTCAAGCACGTGACGCTCGAGAACCTCTTCTCCACCCTCGAGGACGCGGAGATCAAGGAGCTCAACCTCGTCATCAAGGCTGACGTCCAAGGCTCCATCGAGGCCCTTCAGGACTCCCTCGACAAGATGGACCAGTCCGAGGTGCGCATCAACACGATCCACTCCGCCGTGGGCGCCATCACCGAGACCGACGTCACCCTGGCCGACGCCTCCAACGCCATCATCATCGGCTTCGGAGTGCGCCCGGATGCCAAGGCCCGCAACGCCGCCGAGCACCAGGGCGTCGAGATCCGCTGCTACGACGTCATCTACAAGGCCCTCGAGGACCTCGATGCCGCCCGCATCGGCATGCTGAAGCCCACCGAGGTTGAGGTCTCTACCGGCATGGCCCTCGTGCTCGACACCTTCAAGGTGCCGAAGGTCGGCATCGCCGCTGGCGTCCGCGTCGAGGAGGGCGAGATTGCCGCCACCGACTCCGTGCGCCTCGTGCGTGACGGCATCGTGGTCTTCAACGGCAAGATCGCCTCGCTTCGCCACTACAAGGACGACGTCAAGACGCTGCGCAGCGGCCTTGAGGGCGGCATCGGCCTGGAGAACTTCCAGGACATCAAGCCCAACGATCAGATCGAGGCCTACCGCATCGACCAGGTCGCCCGCACCGAGTAGCCTCGGCGGCGATATCTAGCTAGTAACCTTTCGGGGCGGCCCCAGCGGCCGCCCCGTTTCAACCAAGGTGAGGAAGATGAAGCAGAACTCCACCTCCCGCCGCAACGGCGAGATCGCGCGCGAGAAGCTCGCGAGCATCCTTCTCTTTGAGGTCTCCGACCCCGACCTCGAGCTCGTGACCCTCACGGGCTGCGACGTCTCTGTCGACCGCAGCTTCATTCGCGCGTACGTTACCTGCGAGCAGGACCGCTACGAGACCGTGCTTGCCGCGCTCAACCGCGCCAAGGGCCGCATCCGCTCGCTTCTGGGTCACGCCCTCGGCTGGCGTGTTACGCCCGAGCTCGCGTTTTCCATCGACACCTCCACCGACGAGGCTGAGCGCATCGCCCACGCCCTGGAGAACCGCCCGGCCACGCTCGACATCGAGAAGGACGAGTTCGGCTATCCGTTGGCCGAGGGTGCCGATGATGCCGACGAGTCTTCTGAGAGCGAGGCATAGACGCCATGGATGCTAGTGACGAGCTAGTATTTGCCGAACAGCGCGAGAAGTTCGCTGCCATCGCCAAGCTCATCGACGAGGCGACAGAGATCGTCATCTGCGCGCACACCAACCCCGACGGAGACGCCCTGGGTAGCGGCCTTGCGCTCTCGCAGATCATCTCCCAGCACTGGGAGGGCAAGCGCGTCACGAACCTGCTTGCCGACGATGATCCGGTTCCGCGCCTATATCGCTTCCTGCCCGGCGCCGACGAGTTCGTGCGTGCCAGCGAGTATACGGCCGCGCCTGACCTCTTCATCGTCGTCGACCTGAGCGTGGCCCCGCGTCTGAACAACGCGCAGGAGATCCTCGGTCGCGCCAAGCGCGTGGCCGTCATGGACCACCACCCCAACGACAATCCCTTCGGCGATGTCGCCATCATCAGGGGCGACGCGGCCGCTGCTGGCGTCGTCATTGCCGAGTTCGCGCTCTACCTCGGCGCTTGCATCACGCCAGACATCGCAAACTGCCTCTTCTGCGCCATCGTCACCGACACCGGTCGCTTCCAGTTCCAGAATGCCGACTCCGAGGCCTTTGAGTGCGCGAGCATGCTGGTGGACGCCGGCGCCTCGCCCTCGATGATCTCGCTCAACGTCTACCAGAGCTTCCGTCTGGCGTATCTCCACCTGGAGAGCGTGGTCATGGGCCGCATCGTCACCTTCGACCATGGCCGCATCGCCTATAGCTACGCCACGCGCACCGACCTCGAGCGCACGGGCGCCTACCCCGACGAGTGCGATGGCCTCATCGACATCGTCCGTAGCGTCGAGGGTTCCGAGCTCGCGCTCTTCCTAAAGGAGACGGCCGACGGCAAGGTGCGTGGCAACCTGCGCTCAAAGAGCGACGTCGACATCTCCGGCGTCGCCCGCGCCATGGGCGGCGGCGGTCACAAGGCGGCCTCGGGCTTTACCTCCGATACCGGCATCGACGCGACGCTTGCTGCGGTGCTTCCGCAGCTCCAGGCTCTCCTTGCCGCGCGTGATGCCGGCGAGCCTGCTCCTGCCCCCGCCAACCCGCAGCTCAAGCTCGACCTCGGAATGGGGAGCTGCCAGTGAGGCGCGGTACGAGCGGCATCAACGCGCTCATTGGCGTGGACAAGCCCTGCGGCATGACCTCGCACGACGTCGTCGGGCGCGTGAGGCGCGCCATGGGCGAGCGTCGCGTGGGCCATGCCGGCACGCTTGATCCAGATGCCTCGGGCGTCCTAGTCGTCGGCATCGGCCAAGGCACCCGCCTTATGGGCAAGCTTACTGCCGAGCGCAAGGGCTATGTCGGCCTCGTGCAACTTGGTAGCGAGACCGAGACCGATGACGCCGAGGGAGCCGTCACGGCCACCGCACCCGCGCCTGAATGGGCACGCGACGAGGCTCGCGTGCGCGAGCTTCTTGCCTCCATCCTTGGCGACTCCATGCAGGTGCCGCCTGCCTACTCGGCCATCTCGGTCGACGGCGTCCGTTCCTACGCCCGTGCGAGGGCGGGGGAGGCCGTTGAACTTCCGGCCCGTCCCGTCACCGTCCATGCCGCCGAGCTCCTTGCCATCCAAGAGGGCGAGGAGGGTCCTGCCTGGCTCGTCTCCTTCGACGTTTCCAAGGGCTGCTACATCCGCTCCATCGCGCGTGACCTCGGCCGTGCCGCCGGCAGCGCCGCTCATCTCGCGGGGCTTAGGCGCACCTTCTCTGGCCGTGTGGACATTTCTGCTTGCGTCTCCTTGGAGGAGCTTGAGGCCAAGGGCCCCGAGATTCTCAAGGCGGCGTCCATCGACCCCGCCGAGGCACTCGGCTACCCCAAGCGCGAGCTTTCCGAGAAAGACGCGGACGACGCCGCCTGCGGCCGCCGCATCCCAGTGGGCGCCTGCGCGCCAGTCGCGCCTGAGGACGGTGGATTCGTGAGCCTCGTCCGCGAGGACTCGCTCTTTGGCATTTGGCGCCGCGAGGGAGGGAGTCTCGTGTGCGACACGAACTTCCCCCAGGGCGTTACGGGCGTGTGTTCATGAGCGAGCGCATCGAGCCGCTTGGTCCGGCATGGGAGGCGCCCCTTGGGGGTGCTGAGCTGAAGAAGCTTTGCGAGGGTCTGCCGTCTATGATGCCGGCTTGCCCCGAGTCCCTCGCGCTTGGCGAGCACTGCTCGCTCATCGCTCTTACCGATGCCGGTAAGGGCCTCGCCTGCGCCGGCACGACCTCACAGTCCGTCTGCGCCATCGGTGCCTTCGACGGTGTCCACGCTGGTCACCGTGAGCTCATTTCCGCGACGTGCGCGGAGGCGCGGGAGCGCGCCCTGGTAAGCGTCGCCGTCACCTTCTCCTGTGACCCTTCCGAGGTCGTTCCCGGTGCCAAGCCGCAGGCCGAGCTCCTCTCCGTAGCCGACCGCATCCGTGTCGTCGCCTCGCTTGGCGTGGACGCCGTGCTTGTCCTTAGCTTCACCCAAAAGATGGCTTCCATGCCACATACGAGCTTCGTCTCCGACGTGCTGGTTCCTGCCATCCACCCCGTTTCCATCCACGTCGGCTCCGACTTCCGCATGGGGGCCAAGGGCGCCGGCACGGTGGAGGCTATTGCTGCCTATGGCGCTGGCCTCGGCATTTCCGTTACCGGCCACAGCCTCGTGGAGCTTGCCGGCTCCCGCGTGAGCGCCACGCGCGTGCGTGCGCTCGTCAGCGAGGGCAAGGTGGAGGACGCGGCCGAGCTCCTCCGCCGTTGCCACTTCGTGCGCGGCACGGTGGAGCACGGCAGGGGAGAGGGAACCTCCTTCGGCTTCCCCACGGCCAACGTGCGCGTCTCACGCAAGTGCTGCCTTCCTGCGGAGGGCGTCTATGCCGCCATCGTTACGGCCGGCGGCAAGGCATGGCCCGCCGCCGTGAACGTCGGCGCACCCAGGAGCTTCGGCGGCGAGGAGGGCACGCCGCTCATCGAGGCAACGCTCGTCGGCTTCTCCGGCGACCTTTACGGCGCGGAGCTTGGCGTCGCCTTCGTCGCGTGGCTCCGCGAGCCGCGCCGTTTTGCTACCCTCGAAGAGCTAGAGCGCACGGTGCTCGGCAACGTCGAATGGGTCAGGACGTATATGGGGGAGGGCGAGCTTTCGTGATCAGCGACGAGGACAAGGAAAGGGTCCGTCAGGCCACCGACATCGTGAACCTCGTCTCCGAGACAGTCGTGCTGCGCCCGCGCGGCAACGACTTCTGGGGCTGCTGCCCCTTCCACCAGGAGAAGAGTCCCTCGTTCCACGTCACGCCCTCAACCGGCCTCTGGCACTGCTTCGGCTGCCATTCCGGCGGAGACGTCTTCGACTACGTCATGAAGCGCGAGGGCCTCGAGTTCCTCGACGCCATCCGCTATCTTGCCGAGCGCGCCCACATCGACATCGAGGAGGGCCCGGGCAACGCCCCGCGCGGCCCCAAGCGCACACGCGTCGTCGATGCCCTCGAGGCCGCCCAGTCCTCGTTTGCCCTGCGTCTCATGCGCGGCAAGAGCGAAGGCGCCGCGGCCGCCCGCGCCTACTTCAAGAGCCGTGGCTTTAACTCGCAGATCTGCGCGAAGTGGCATCTCGGCTACGCGGAGGCCTCGCCTTCCGCGAGCGTGGTGCGCGAGCTCCAGAACGCCGGCTTCACGCGTGGCGAGCTCGAGGCGGCGGACTTGGCCGTCGCTCGTGGCGGGAGCCTTCGCGACCGCTTCTTCGACCGCGTGATGTTCCCCATCCACGACGAGCAGGGCCGCTGCATCGGCTTTGGCGGCCGCGTGATGAGCGACGCCAAGCCCAAGTACCTGAACACGCGCGAGACCAGCGTGTTCCACAAGTCAAAGCACATGTTCGCCTTCGACTACGCCAAGGAGAGCATCGCCGCGGCTGGCTATGCCATCGTCACCGAGGGCTACATGGACGTCATCTCCATGCACGAGGCTGGCTTCACCAACACCGTGGCCGCCCTCGGCACGGCGCTCTCGCTCGAGCACGTCCGCACGCTCTCGCGCTTCGCCAAGACCATCGTCTGCATGTTCGACGGTGACGCGGCCGGCCAGCACGCCGCAGAGGCGGCAGTGCGCTACGTGGAGAGCACCAAGGCAGCCCTCACCTGCGTGGTGCTGCCCGACAACCAAGACCCGGACGAGTTCCTGAAGACCCATGGCGCCGCCGCCATGGAAGAGCAGCTCAAAGGCGCGAAGCCCCTCATCGAGTTCGTGATCGAGAAGAAGCTCGAGCAGGCTGACCTCTCGAGCCCCGGCCTCAGGCTCCAGGCGCTTGACGAGATTGCCAAGGTCCTTGCGCCTCTCAAGAACTCATACCTGCTGGATAGCTATGCGCAGCAGGTCTCCTCGCGCCTGGGGGTTGACCTCGAGGCCACCAAGCAGAAGATCCGTTCCACGCCCATCGAGGAGCCGCAGGACATGAGCTCCTCCACCGCTGCGTGGACGCCCGAGTACGTGCCCGCCGACGATCCCGCCGACTACGTGCCCGACTACGCTCCCGAGCCTGAGCCCCAGCCAGCGATCGTCTCGCTCTCCGCCCTCTCGCCCGAGGACCGCACGCAGATTCGCGCCGAGCGCAACCTGCTTGCCATGATGGCCGACCACCCGGACGTCTTCCGTGCCTACGCGGAGCGAATCGGCACCTTCGTCTGGGCCGACGCGCGCCATGAGGCCATCGCCTGGGCCATCCTCGCCACCCCCGAGGGCACGAGCCCTGCCGATGCCGTGCTTGCCGCCACCCGCGCCTGCGGTGACGCCCCGCGCATCCTCTCCTCCAGCGCGTTTTCCTCCACCAGCTCCTGGGAGCTCGAGAAGAACGTCGAGTTCGTCGTGAACGAGGCCGAGATCCGCTCCATCGACCGCAAGGTCTCCCAGCTCACGGCGAGCCTCGGCGGTGCGCAGTCGGCTGATGCCTCCCGAGAGGCCCTTCGCCAGCTTGGCGAGCTTCGCACACGTAGGGCCGAGCTCAAGCAGGCCCAGCCGCTCGAGTAGGCGGGGCCCGGCACCGCTTTCGCGGAAGCGATGGCGATGCGTGCCCGCAGCTTCGCTCGATGCGTCCAATTCAGAGCGTTTATTCAGCGTTTTTCTGTGTAAAACCCAAAGCTCGGGGTAATATAACCAACATCTGTGCATCGACCATAAATGTCGAGAGGAAGCCTGTGGCAACAAGTAAGAAGGCTAAGACCGAACCCAAGCTCACCAGCGAGCTCGAGGGGGCCCTTGGGCAGCTCGTCGAGTCCGCCAAGGGCATTGGCAGCGTGACCGAGGACGACATCCAGGGCGCCCTTCGCGATATCGACGTTGACGACGACGAGCTCGAGGACCTCTACGGGGCTCTTCGCTCTCGCGGCGTGGAGATCGTCTCTGCCGACGAGGACGCCGACGCCAACGACGACATCGATTCCAGCATCGACGACGTCGACGATGACGATGACGAGGAGGGCGGCTCCCGCCTCGGCGCCTTCGACGACGATGACGACGACACGCCCGTTGAGAAGATCCCGGCCATTCCCGCCGCGCCCAAGCGCTCCAAGAAGGGCTCGAGCCTCAAGAACCGTCGCCGCCAGGACGCCGCCACGGTTATGCTCACCGGCGACCCGGTCCGCATGTACCTGAAGGAGATCGGTAAGGTCGACCTCCTCACCGCCGCCGAAGAGGTCCACCTCGCCATGAAGATCGAGGCCGGCACAGAGGCCGCCGAGAAGCTTGAGGCCCACGAGAGGGGCGAGCTCGAGCTTTCCCGCGTGGAGCTTCGCCGCCTCATGCGCGTTGAGCAGGTCGGCCTCGAGGCCAAGCAGGCCCTCATCTCGGCCAACCTCCGTCTCGTCGTCTCCATCGCCAAGCGCTACGTCGGTCGCGGCATGCTCTTCCTCGACCTCATTCAGGAGGGCAACCTCGGCCTCATCCGCGCCGTGGAGAAGTTCGACTACACCAAGGGCTTCAAGTTCTCCACCTACGCCACCTGGTGGATCCGCCAGGCCATCACCCGCGCCATCGCCGACCAGGCCCGCACCATCCGCATCCCGGTGCACATGGTCGAGACGATCAACAAGCTCGTCCGCGTCCAGCGCCAGCTGCTGCAGGACCTCGGCCGCGACCCCACTCCGGAAGAGATCGGCGAGGAGATGGGCATGACCGCCGAGCGCGTGCGCGAGATCCAGAAGATCAGCCAGGAGCCCGTCTCGCTGGAGACCCCGATTGGCGAGGAGGAGGATTCCTCCCTCGGCGACTTCATCGAGGACGCCCAGGCGGTTGCCCCGCCCGAGGCCGCGAGCGACTCCATGCTCCGCGAGCAGCTCGACCAGGTCCTCGACGGCCTTGCCGACCGCGAGCGCAAGGTCATCAAGCTCCGCTTCGGTCTTGAGGACGGCCACCCCCGCACGCTGGAGGAGGTCGGCCGCGAGTTTGGCGTCACGCGCGAGCGCATCCGCCAGATCGAGTCCAAGACGCTGGCCAAGCTCCGCCACCCGAGCCGTTCCGGCAAGCTCAAGGATTACATCGAAGACTAGTTAAGCTTTTACAAGGCGAGCGAGCTTTTATCGAGTACGATAGACCCCGTGGAGAAACCTCCACGGGGTTTTCTATTTGGGAGTGCTCATGAAGGCCAAGAAGCCTTTTGCCATAGTCGTTCTTCTTACGCTCGCGCTTGCCTGCGCCCTGGGCCTTGCCGGTTGCGGCGGCAGTGGTGGCGCCGATGCCACCCAGATCAAGGAGACGATCGAGAGCGAGCTCGACGAGCTCAAGAACGGCAAGGGCGATGGCTACAACCTCGCCAAGGACACGCTTACCAGCTATGCCGGTGGCACGCTCGATTGGATGGGTCTTTCCGCGGACGATCTCATGACGAGCTACCTCAAGGGCTTTGACTACGAGGTGGGCGACGTCAGCGTGACGGGCACCAGCGCCACCGCCAAGGTGACCCTGAAGTGTCGCTCCGTGGTGAGTATTGTCGCGTCCTACTTTGCCAAGACCTTCCTTGGCACCGACGACGCCAAGCAGGCCCTTCTGGACATCGTGAACGGCACGGCTGTCACGTCCTCCTCAACGACGGTCTATATTGAGAAAGGCGACGACGGCACGTGGAACACCACGGACGCCTTAAAGGACGCGCTCCTGAAGCTCTGCTTCTAAGCTCTGCAAAACAAAGGGCCTCGCACTGGCGGGGCCCTTTTCATTTGCTCAGGTGGGCCCGTTTGGTTCATGGCGGCAAACATGCTCTAGGCAATACCTTGTAGGGTCCTTGCAAGTGCGGGGGTGCTTTAGTTTGAAAATGGCCCACGCGGCACTTGGCGAGGCTTACGTGGGGGGGGCGTCGACTGCGTCGTGGCAAACAAAAAGCCCCGCCGAAGCGGGGCCCTTTAAGTCTGGCTCCTCGAGTAGGACTCGAACCTACAACAACGCGGTTAACAGCCGCGGGCTCTACCATTGAGCTATCGAGGAATTTCTCAGCGCCGAAGCGCAAGAGCTAGTATACAAAAGTTGTGTTTGAGAACAACCCACAATTTTGAGAAATTTTGCTGTGGTAGGGTTTTCGGGGCAAATCTAGCTGTTTGGGATATCGAGAGGGGGAGGCGCCACATGACCGTCTATCTGCTGTTTGGCGCTATCGCCCTCGCCGCCGTCTGCGGGGCTGGCCACTTTGCCCACGTGAACGCGCGCATCTCCAACGCCCTCTGGTTCGCGACCTTCCTTGCGCTCTTCATCCCCGCGGCCCTGCGCTATGACATAGGCGTGGATTACAGCTCCACGATGGAGACTTCGGGTTACCTCGGCTACTACCAGCTCTACCAGCTCTACGCCACCGAGCCCCCTGCCGCCGGTATGGACCTTGGCTTCTATGCGCTCATCCGCGTGCTCAACCTCTTTACCAGCAACCCCCAGTGGATGTTTGCGGCCATGAGCGCCCTCAGTTGCGGCCTTACGCTGAGGGCCTGCAAGCGCCTGAGCCCCATGCCCGCTGTCTCCGTCGCGCTCTTCATGATTGCCGGGTTCTACTTCGAGAGCCTCAACATCGCGCGCCAGTGGGTGGCCATCGCCTGCGTGCTGAACGGGCTCGAGTGGGTTGGGGGAGAGGAGGCCCAAAGTGGCGCGCGCTCGTTCGTGCGCTACGCCATCTGGGTCGTCGCTGGCTCGCTCATGCACACGAGCTGCCTCGTGTGGCTTGCCATCTGGCCCTTCTTCTCGCTCAAGATGAACGTGAGGCGCGCCTGCGCCTTGGCGCTTGCCTTCGTCGTCCTATCCTTTGCTGCGGAGAAGGTCGCCGCCGTGGCCCTCGCCGGTACGCGCTTCGGCCTCTATCTCGACCCGGCGAGCGACGTCTACGTCGGCCCCCAGCCGCGCCTGAACGCCGTCATCTGCTATGGCATCACATGGGTGTTCACACTCGTCTGCCTCTGCGGCCTCTCTGGCGAGGGGCAGGGGAGTGCTGGCACCCGCATACTCACGGGCACAGGTGAGGCCAACACGCCCTCTAAGCCCCTCTCAGAGCGCCTCGTGGCCGCAACCTCCACCCCCTGCGGCCGCTGGGACTCCGTGCTCGTGGTCATCGCCACCATCACGCTCTGCCTCTTCGTCTCCACCTACTACCTGCCGCACATCGTCGACCGCCTTGCGCGCTACTTCGCGCCCGTGCTCATCCTTGCCATGCCGCGCTGCCTCGTGCGCATCCCGAACAAGCGCCTGCGTGCCGCCGCGCTCGCCGTCATCGTCATCGCCTGGCTGGCTGCCACCTATGTGCAGGTCGTCGCCGGCGGCCAGTACGGAGTTGTGCCGTACCAGTCCGTATTTGGTGTGCGCGCTGTGCAGGGTCTGCTCTCCTAGGTCCCTCGCTGCTATAGTTAAAGCTTGCTACTCGGCGCCAGCCGCCGGACAAGCAGACAGAGAGCGGCCCCGCCGGGCCTAACTTCGTCAAGGAGATTCAATTGTCTCAGGATCAAAACGCGGAGCTATCCGTTACCGTGCCCGCCTCGGAGGCCTATGCCAAGACCGAGGCTGCCAAGAAGAGGTTCATCCTCGAGCAGCTCGTGGGCAAGGACTTCAAGCGCAAGTACAGGAGGAGCGTCCTCGGCGTCGTCTGGAGCGTCCTCAACCCGCTTCTCATGATGGTCGTCATGTCGCTCGTGTTCTCGTTCTTCCTGCGCTATGACAACATCGAGCACTACCCGCTTTACCTCATCCTCGGCAACGTCATCTGGCAGGTCTTCGCCGATTCCACCAACCAGGGCGTCACCTCCATCCTGGACGCCGCACCGCTGCTCAAGAAGGTCCGCATCAAGAAGACCGTCTTCCCGGCCGAGCGCGTGCTCTTCTCGCTCGTGAACTTTGCCTTCTCGCTCGTGGCCGTGCTGCTCGTCATGCTCTACGAGGGCGTGACCCCCAGCTGGACGATGCTCATGCTCCCCATCCTGCTCGTGCTGCTCTTGGGCTTCTGCCTCGGCATGAGCCTCATCCTGAGCTCTCTGGCCGTCTACTTCCGTGACGTCATCCACCTCTGGAGCGTCGTGCTCACCGCCTGGAACTACATGACGCCCATCTTCTGGCCCTCCACCATGATCGGCAGCGTGCCCTACGGCTTCATGCGCGTGATCATGCTCGCCAACCCCATGTACAACTACGTCACGTTCATGCGCATGACGTGGCTCAACGGCATGGTGCCCGAGCCCATCACTATCGCCATGTGCGTCTTCTGGGCCGTCGTGGCGCTTGCGGGCGGCTACCTCGTCTTCAACAAGCTCCAGCGCAAGTTCATCCTCTACATCTAGGCCACTCGCCGGAGGTTTCTCCCTATGAGTTCCAACACCAGCATCACCGCAACCGAGGACTACGCCATCGAGGTCGACGACGTCACCATGATCTTCAACATGGCGTCCGAGCGTCTCGACAACCTCAAGGAGTACTTCATCAAGCTCGTGAAGCGCGAGCTGTTCTTTGAGGAGTTCCACGCCCTTAAGCACGTCTCCTTTAAGGTGAAGAAGGGCGAGGTGCTCGGCCTTGTGGGCACCAACGGCTCCGGTAAGTCCACGATGCTCAAGATCATCGCCGGCGTGCTCGAGCCCAGCGAGGGCAAGGTCACCGTCCACGGCAACATCGCGCCGCTCATCGAGCTCGGCGCCGGCTTCGACATCGAGCTCACGGCCCGCGAGAACATCTACCTGAACGGCGCCCTTCTCGGATACACCAAGGACTTCCTCGACGCCCACTTCGACGACATCGTCGAGTTCGCCGAGCTCAAGGACTTCGTCGACATGCCGCTTAAGAACTACTCCAGCGGCATGGTCGCCCGCATCGCCTTCGCCATCGCCACGGTGGTGGAGCCCGACGTCCTCATCGTCGACGAGACGCTCTCCGTGGGCGACGTCTTCTTCCAGGAGAAGTGCGAGCGCCGCATCAAGCAGTTCATCGAGAGTGGCAACGTCACGGTCCTCTTCGTGAGCCACTCGCTTGAGCAGGTCGAGCGCCTCTGCACGCACTGCGTGTGGATCGAGAAGGGCGAGCAGCGCATGTACGGCCCCACGGTCGAGGTGTGCGAGGCCTACCGAAAGC
>CAVIES010000052.1:0-12200 GCA_963641675.1 Anaerovoracaceae bacterium | reverse complement strand
GGCTCATGCGGAATCTCGCGCGGCGCGGCACCCCCTTGGCCCCGGCTGACGTTGTCGGTCGGCTCTTGTGCGGAATCTCGCAGGCCACAATGCCCCCTTCCGGCGGCCGACGTTGTAGATGTCTTAGGAGCGAAGGTGCTAAAGGGAGAGGAAGAGCTCGTGTATGCGGAGGTCTTCGTCGAGTTCGGGATGGAAGGCTAGGGCTAGTTGGTTGTCCTGGCGGGCAGCTACTATGTTGCCGTCTACCGTGGCCAGGGGTTGGGCTTTCGTGCCCACATGTACGATTCTTGGGGCTCGGATGAAGGTCATGGGAACCTTGCCTATGCCCCCCAGCTCTGCTTCTGTGTGGAAGCTGCCTAGCTGGCGGCCGTAGGCGTTGCGCTCCACCTCCACGTCCATCGTGGCCAGGCGCGGGGTGCCCTTGTCGTCGTGGGCGCTGAGGCGCTCTGCCAGGAGGATGAGGCCGGCGCAGGTGGCCAGCACTGGCATGCCTGCCCCGATGCGCTCTCTGAGGCCCTCTAGCATGCCCAGTTCTGCCAGAAGCTTGCCCTGCACCGTGGATTCGCCGCCCGGGAGCACGAGGCGTTCGAAGGGCTTCTCTAGGTCTGCTGCCTGGCGGAGTTCTATGACTTCCTCGCCTAGGGCTCTCAGACGCCTCTCGTGCTCTGCGAAGGCGCCCTGTACGGCTAGCACTGCGGTGGTCATGTGGCTTCCTTTTCTTGGATGTTTGAGATTGCGCCGCCAGCCCGTTGATATCTCTGGCTGGCGGCGCTATTGCATGCCTGTTGGCGTGTTCCTCTGTGGCCGAAATCACCGGCGGAGAGGGCGCGTGGCTAACGGCCGCGCTCCTCCATGATGATCTGGATCTCGTTGGCGTTGATGCCCACCATGGCCTCGCCGAGGTTCTTGGAGAGCTCCGCGATGAGCTTGGCGTCGGTGTAGTTGGCGACCGCCTTCACGATGGCGGCGGCACGCTTGGCGGGGTCGCCGCTCTTGAAGATGCCGGAGCCCACGAAGACGCCCTCGGCACCCAGTTGCATCATGAGCGCCGCGTCCGCGGGCGTTGCCACGCCGCCGGCGGCGAAGTTCACCACGGGGAGCTTGCCCGTCTCGTGCACCTCGCGCACCAGGCTCACGGGCACCTGCAGTTCCTTGGCGGCCTCAAAGAGCTCGTCATCGCGAAGGGCCACGACGTCTCGGATCTGCTTCTGGATCTTGCGCATGTGGCGCACGGCCTGCACCACGTCTCCCGTTCCGGGCTCGCCCTTGGTGCGGATCATCGTGGCGCCCTCGGCCACGCGGCGAAGGGCCTCGCCAAGGTCGCGCGCACCGCAGACGAAGGGAACGTCGAACGCCGTCTTGTCGATGTGGTAGAGGTCGTCGGCAGGGGAGAGCACCTCAGACTCGTCGATGTAGTCGATCTCGATCGCCTGGAGCACTTGCGCCTCTGCAATGTGGCCAATGCGGCACTTGGCCATGACGGGGATGGAGACGGCCTCCTGGATGCCAGCGATCATGGCCGGGTCGCTCATGCGCGAGACGCCGCCGGCGGCACGGATGTCGGCCGGGATTCGCTCCAGTGCCATCACCGCGCAAGCGCCAGCCTCCTCTGCAATCTTTGCTTGCTCAGGCGTGGTCACGTCCATGATGACGCCGCCCTTGAGCATCTGCGCGAGTTCGCGGTTGAGCTTCACTCGATCCTGAGATTCAGTCATGTCTGCTCCTTCAAGTTGAGGTCGAGGGTTTGCTGTTTTCCAAAACCCTAGAATCAACTTGACCTTGGCAAAACACCCAGAATTAGAGAGAATTGCAAGACCAGAATAAGACCAGATGAATGGTGGCGATAAGGCCAGATGCTCGACTATGACCTCTCAAAACGCGGGGAATTTAGCCTTTACGACTATCTCTACCAGCGCATTCGCAACGATATCTTGAGTGGCAACATTGAGAGCGGCCAGCGCCTGCCCTCCAAGCGCTCCCTTGCCCAGCATTTGGGCGTGAGCGTTGTTACGGTGGAGTCTTCCTACCGCCAGTTGGTGGCCGAGGGCTACGTTCGCACCCGTCCGAGGAGTGGCTACTTCGTCTGCGAGTTGCCCAAGACGGCTTCAGCCGCACCTTCCGTGGCGCCTTCAGACAATACGAAAATTGATGATGACTTGGCCGATCCGGAGGCCTCCGGATACGACGTGGAGGCGGCCCGTCTATGGACGCGCGCCCTTCGCGCCACGCTCAATTCAGAGCCCGAATCGGAGGTCTTCTCGGTTGCCCCGGCAGAGGGCCTGCCGCGTCTTCGTCGTGCCATCGCAAACCATCTCAGGCAGACTCGCGGCCTTACGGTGAAGCCCTCCCAGGTGATAGTTGGCGCCGGCGCCCAGATGCTCGACGTGATGCTCGCCCAACTCATCGGCTCGGCCAAGACCTTTGCCGTGGAGGATCCTGGATACACGCGCCTCACGCGCATCTACCAAGGCTGTGGAAAGAGCGTTGCCCACATCTCGCTTGATGAACGGGGTCCCAACATGGCCTCGCTTGAGGGCTCCGGCGCGGACGTCTTTCATCTCATGCCTTCGCACCAGTTCCCAACCGGCTGCGTCACGTCCGTCAGCCGTCGCTACGAACTTCTTGGATGGGCGTTTGAGGGGGAGGGCCGCTGGCTCATCGAGGACGACTACGACTGCGAGTTCCGTCTTGCCGGCAAGCCCGTGCCCGCCCTTGCGAGCATCGACGCCGAGGGGCGCGTCATCTACACCAACACGTTCACCAAGAGCCTCGGCTCGGCCCTCCGCCTTGCCTACATGGTGCTTCCCGAGGAGCTCTCCGAGCGCTTTGCCGTCGAGCTTGGCTTCTATTCCAGCACCATTAGCTCGGTGCAGCAGGTGGCCCTCTCGCGCATTCTCGAGGACGGCTCCTACGAGCGCCATGTGGCGCGCCTGCGCAAACGCTGCCGCGACTCGCGCGACGAGCTGATCGCAGCCCTTCGCTCGCGCCCGGATGCGGAGAGGCTGCACTTTGAGAACGCTGACGCAGGTCTCCACCTTGTGCTTGCGGTTGAGACAAACGTCTCGGACGCGTACCTGGCCAACGCGGCCGAGGAGCTTGGCGTGCCCGCGGGTACAGTGGCGCCCCTGAGCCGCTACGCCTACGATCCGGCAAACGCCCAAGCCCCTGACGGGCTCAAGCGCCTTGCCATTCGGTATGACACGCTTACCAGTGAAGCTGTTGAGGCGCTCACCAAGATGAATATCTAGCCCCTGCGCCCGGCAATCTCGCGGCAGCGCTTTGTGAGGAGGTCGTAGACCTCGCGGTTGTCCCCCGCGAGCTGGGCCTGGTGCTTCTTTATCGTCGCCTCGTCGCCGCGCGAGGCCGGGCCGGTGAGGGCACCCTCCGCGCCGCTCTCGGCCACGTGCTCGGCGTTGCCCAGGAAGAGCGAGGCCAGGGCGTCCTCGGCGTCCTCACGCGAGAGGCCGCACTTGGCCAACTCCTCGGCAGCCATGTCGTAGAGGGCCACGACGAGGTTCGAGGCCATGCAGGCGCTTGCGTGGTAGCGCGGCTTGGCCTCTGCGCTTATGCGGCGCACGCTGTTGTCGCAGGCCTCGAGGACGCCCTCGAGGGCCTCGCAGGCACGCTCGTCGCCCTCCAGCGTAAACCATGCCCTCGAAAGCCCCTGGAAGTCGTACTTGTTGCTCACGGCGTAGATGGGATGGCAAGAGGCCACGGCGGCGCCCGCCTCGCGGCAGCAAGAGAGGGCGTCAGACGCCAGCGCGCCAGAGCAGTGGGCAACGACCTTGCCCGCAAGGGGAGCGCCGGCCGCACCGCAACCCGTGGAGAGAAGCTCCGCAACCTCGGCGATGGCCGAGTCGCTCACGGCGACGAAGACAAGGTCGGCCCCCGCGGCCGCATCGGCCGGCGTGGCAAAGACGCGTCCGCCGGCAAAGTCCGCAGCCCTCACCGCGCGCTCCGGCTTGCGGGCCCAGAAGCCGGTGAGCTCGGCGGCGCCGCACTCGGTCAGGTACTTGGCCAACGCACATGCCATGCGCCCGGCGCCGAGGAAAGCGGCACGCGGAAGCGTGGCGTCCTTGGCCTCGCTCGTGCCCCGGCCGTTGTTGGTTTCGTCGCTCATGCTCTCCTCCAGATGTGAAAGAGGCGCGCCAGCTGTGCCAACGCGCCCCGTACTTGCTTTTGCCTTCGCCCTTGCCCTACGCGGCCGGGTCGAAGATGAAGTTGTCGATGAGGCGGGTCTTGCCCACGTAGACGGCCATGGCGCAGAGCACCGGGGCATCCTCGATCTTGGAGGTCTGCTCGATGTTCTCGAAGTCGACCATCTTCACGTAGTCGATCTTGGCGAGCGGCTCGGCCTCGATGATGGCGCGCATAGCGGCAAGGATCGTCTCGGCGTCACGCTCGCCCTCCTCGGCCATCTTCTGGCCGGCGAACACGGCACGGGAGAGGCAGAGGGCCGCGGTGCGCTCCTCGGCAGAGAGGTAGGTGTTGCGCGAGCTCTTGGCCAGGCCGTCCTCCTCGCGGATGATGGGGCAGCCGACGATCTCGATGCCGAAGTTGAGGTCGCGCACCATGCGGCGGATGACGGCGAGCTGCTGCGCGTCCTTCTGGCCAAAGTAGGCGCGGTCGGGCGTCACGATGTTAAAGAGCTTGGAGACCACGGTGCACACGCCGCGGAAGTGAATGGGGCGCGTGAGGCCGCAGAGCTCATGGGTGAGCTCGTCCATGTTCACGTAGGTGCAGGCGTTGGGCGCGTACATCTCGCTCGGCTCGGGGTGGAACACGAGCGCTGCGCCGGCCTCCTCGCAGAGCTTGCAGTCGCGCTCGAAGTCGCGCGGGTAGCTCTCGAGGTCCTCGTTCGGCCCGAACTGGGTGGGGTTCACGAAGTCAGAGACCACGACGCGGTCGTTCTCGGCTGCCGCGCGCGTGATGAGGCTCTTGTGGCCCTCGTGCAAAAAGCCCATGGTGGGGACGAGGCCGACGCTCTTACCCTCGCGCTTCCAGGCACGAACCTGCTCGCGAACCTCAGCGACGGTGGTTGCGGTCTGCATTAGTTGTTCCTCCTGATCTGGTCCATGACCTCGGAATCAATCTTGTATCCGTTCTCGGGCGCTGGGAACTCGCCGGCCTCGACGGCCGCCGCGTAACCCTCGTAGGCCTCGCGCATCATGTCGCCCACCTGGGCAAACTGGCGCACGAACTTGGGCTTGAACCCGCCGGCGGTCATGCCGAGCATGTCCTGGGCCACGAGCACCTGGCCGTCGCAGCCCGCACCCGCGCCGATGCCGATGGTGAAGCAGTGGGTGAGCTTGGACGTGATGAACTCGGCGAGGTCGGACGGCACGCACTCGAGCACGACCGCGAAGGCGCCAGCCTCCTCAACCGCGAGTGCGTCGTCCAAGATGCGCTGGGCGTTCTCAGCGCTCTTGCCCTGTACCTTGAAGCCGCCGAAGCTGTTGGCGCTCTGCGGCGTCATGCCCACGTGGCCCACAACGGGAATGCCCGCCTCAACGATGGCGTGGATCTGCGGGGCGCAGCGCACGCCGCCCTCGAGCTTCACGGCCTGGCAGCGGCCCTCCTTCATGAGGCGGCCGGCGTTCATGAGGGCCTGCTCGCAGCCGGCCTGGTAGCTCATGAACGGCAGGTCGCCCACGACGAAGGTGTCTGCCGTGGCGCGCGTGACGGCGCGGGTGTGGTGCACCATGTCGTCCATCGTCACGGGCAGGGTGTCTTCGTAGCCGAGCATGGTCATGCCGAGCGAGTCGCCCACAAGGATCATGTTGATGCCCGCAGCCTCAACGATGCTGGCCATCGTGTAGTCGTAGCTGGTCACCATGGTGACCTTCTTGCCCTCAGCCACCTGCTTGGCAAGGGTGAGGACGGTGTTCTTAGCCATGCGCTTCCTTTCGCGCTAGATGGGGCACCCTCTGCGCCCAACAAATCATTGTAGGACGCATTCAGACGGCCGGCGAAAATTTGGAAAATTCGGGTGTATCGGGTGGGGGAGAGGCCCCGAAAGGCGGTCTTCCGGGCAGACCCGGCGAGTCGCCCTAGCGGGTTGCCCGAACCCTACATGTGCATGTCTTCGAATATGGCGACCCAGTTGAGGCCGAACGACTTCACGACCTCGAGGTCGGCCGGCAGCCACTCCACGCTGAGCAGCTCATCGCGGCCGAGCCAAGTGAGGGCCTTGTGGTCGAGCATCTGGGGCTCGGCATCTGCGGCAACGGGCGCGCAGAAGACCTCCATCTCGATGTCGAACTCGGGGTAGCTGTGGCTCACGCTGGTGAAAGGCCAGAGCACGCCGAGTTCCATGCCCAGCTCCTCGCGGATCTCGCGGCGGCAAGCCTCCTCGGCCGTCTCGCCCGGCTCGAGCTTGCCGCCGGGAAGCTCCCAACCGCCCTCCATGCCGTGGGAGCGCTGAGCGGCCAGCACCTTGCCGTCGCGCACGATGATGGCAGCCGCCACCTGCAGTTTCTTGTCAGCCATGATGCTCCTTCTCGCCGCTTTCGCGGCACGTGTTTCTTAAACGCCCTGATTCTACCCAACCGCATGCGGCAGAGCCCGGCGGAACGCCTCCTATTACGGCCGTGAATTTTGCGCTTAGCCTGCAGTTCTACGTGCCGTGCACGCAAAGTTTGGCGGTCGCTTGAACTAAACTAAATAAATCAGTTTCTACGTATGTCCCGTCACCTTTGACGAGCAGATTGGCCCCAACATGAGCAAACGCCTCAACCTCCTCGCAACCGTCGCCGCAGCCGTCATGACCGTGGCCCTCGTCGCGGCCCCGGCTGCCGCCTTCGCCGACGACGCGGTTGCCACCTGCGACGGCGTGGAGTACTCCACCCTCCAGGCTGCGATTGATGCCGCAGGCGAGGACCCGAGAAACCCCAGCAAGGTTGTTCTCGAGGCCGACGTCCTCACCGAGGAGTACGCGGAGACCGGCGCCATCACCATCACGGACAAGTGCTTCTCGCTCGACCTCAACGGCCACACCATCGGCAACGAGAACCTTTGGGTCTACGGTGCGGTGCGCCTTGACGGCAAGTCCAACGTGAGCATCTCCAACGGCTCCATTAGCTGCTTCTATGACTGCATCGAGACCATGGACGATTTTGCAGGCGCCATCTTGCTGAGCGATGTCGAGGTCACGTCATCCAACTATGCCCCGCTCGCCCTCTCCAGCGGCACTGCCGACGTCAAGAGCGGCACCTATAGCTCGGACGCCTATGCCGCGGCCGAGATCTCTGGCAGCGCCGTCGTCGAGATTGAGGGCGGCACCTTTGAGAGCGCCGAGGAGGACGACTTCGACTGGAGCGACTGGAACACCGTCATGTGCTCCGGCAACTGCTACGTCACCGTCACGGGCGGCGACTTCACCACGTGCGTCGAGCTGGACGAGGACGAGGGGGATGGCGTCACCCTCTCCATCACGGGAGGCAAGTTCGGTACGCCCGATGACGCGCAGTACCTCACCTCCGAATACGCCCTCCTTAAGCGCGTGGACGGCAAGTACGAGGTCGTCACTGCCGGCGACGCCTTTGCCGGCGCGGGCGCCGCCCTCATCGACACGAGCGACGGCGGCCCCACGTACTACTTCGAGAGCTATGCCGAGGCCGAGGCGGCCCAGGAGGACGAGGGCCTTGAGTCTTGCACGCTCACCGGCATCTACAACGTAACCTTCAAGTCCGCCGGTCTTTCCGCCGACGTCACGAGGCGTGTGTTCGCCGTGAACGGCGTGGGCGCGCTTCCGGGTGCCGGCACGGTGAGCGGCAAGATCTTCGAGGGCTGGTATGTTGGCGAGACCAAGATTGACGCCGCCTACGTACCCACGGCCGACACCACGGCAATCGCCAGCTGGAGCGCGGCTCCCGTCGAGGGCGTAGCCACCTGCGACGGCGTGAAGTACGAGACTCTCCAGGACGCCATCAACGCCGCGAGCGCGGACGCGGCCAATCCCAGCACGGTGACGCTGCTGAAGGACGTCGACGAGGCCGTCACCATCAGCGGCAAGGCGTTGACCCTCGACCTGGGCGGCCACACGCTCTCTCAAACCGGTGAGGTTGCCGTAAAGATTGGCGGAGCTTCTAAGGTGGTTCTCAAGAATGGAGCGGTTACCAGCGGCCACAAGTACGATGCGATAGACATCTCAGAAACGGCCTCGGTGGAGATTGACGATCTAGACGTCACCGACACTGGAGATGGCGCTGCTATCCAGTGTTTTGATGACTCGAGCTTAACCATCAATAGCGGCAACTTCACCTGTGCCAATAACTACACCCTTACGTTCATTAACAGCGGTGAGGTTGTCATTAACGGTGGCACATTCAAGGTTGACTCTGCTGCTGATGGCACCCTTTGGGGCAATATCGTGATGGCTTACAAGACAACCAACGTTACGATTAACGGAGGCGACTTCTCTAGCCATTGCGTCGACGTGCTCGATTCCACGCTTGTCATTAATGGCGGCGCCTTCGGGCTCCCCACTAATATTGGATGCGTAACCAGTGGCAAGACCATGCTCAAGCGCGCTAGCGGCAAGTACGAGATCGTGGATGAGGAGGCCGCCGCGACCGGATGCTGGGCCTACGTCATCAACGAATACGGCAACAAACTCTACTACGAGAGCCGCGACGAGGCCAAGGCCTATGCCGAGCTGTACAGCACCAAGCGCAAGGTGACCAACATCTGGAAGGTGACGCTCGAGTCTCGGGGCGAGACCGTGGAGACCCGCAGGGTTACCGAGGGCGCTTCCGTGGGCGAGCTGCCTGCGGGCGATGAGGTGGCCGGCTACACCTTCTCTGGCTGGTATGACGGTGACACCAAGGTGGACGAGACCTACGAGCCCGCCGGCGACGTGACGCTCGTTGCCAAGTGGACCAAGGACGCCGCACCCGACGAGGGCGGCGACTCCGACGAGCCCACCGACGACCCGAGCGGTGATGACAAGGGCGACGACGGCGAATCCGACAAGGGCAACAAGTCCGACGGCTCCGACAAGGCCCTGCCGCAGACCGGCGACGCCGCCAGCGCGGCCGCCCTCGTGGCCGCCTCCGGCGCCACGCTCGCGGCTCTCGGCCTCCGTCGCCGCAAGTAGCCCGCGCTCCACATAGCGCAACTCCCAGGCCGGCCCGCCACCACGACGGGCCGGCCTTCTTGTGGCGCGCCACACCAAAAAGAATCGGCCCGCCGGGGGAAGTCCCAGCGGGCCGCGCTGTTATCGCGTATGAAAGCCGCTCCTACGCCAGCAGCTCCTTGGCAGCAGCCGCGACGCCCTCCGGCGTGAGGCCGCAGGAGGCCATGAGCTCCTCGGGGTCGTAGCGGTCGTAGTAGCCGCGGGGGATGCCGAGGCAGCGCACGCCAACCTTGCCCTCGGCCTGGCGCGCGACCTTCTCGCCAAAGCCGCCCTCGAGCTGGCCGTCCTCCACGACGACGATGGCCTTGTGGCTCTCGGCGACGCCGGCCACGAAGGCGGCATCCAGGCCGCTTGCCACGCGCGGGTTCACGAGCGTGGCGGAGACGCCCTCGGCCTCGAGCGCGGCCACGGCGGCCTCGGCGATGGGGAAGGCGCAGCCAAGGCCCAGCACGGCCACGTCGCTACCAGTGGAAACGACCTCGGGCGTGGTGGCCCAGGCCTCCTCCGCGTGCTCAAAGCCCTCGCGGCTCACCATGCCGGCGGCCGGCACGCGGATGGCCACGGGAGCCTCGCGCTGGTCGATGGCCCAGTTGAGCATGGCCACGTACTCCTCCTTGCAGGTGGGGGCAAGGTAGGTGAGGCCGGGGATGGCGCTCATCTCGGGGATGTCGAAGATGCCCAGGTGCGTCACGTCGTTCATGCCCTTGGCGGAGTCGGCGAAGCTGAGCAGCACGGCCGGCGAGCCGTTCACGCAGAGGTCCTGCATGAGCTGGTCGAAGCCGCGCTGGATGAACGTGCCGTAGAAGCCGTAGACGGGGATGCCGCCGGCAGCGGCGATGCCGCTCGCGAGCGCCACGGCGTGCTCCTCGGCAATGCCCACGTCAACGAACTGCTTGCCCGCGGCCTCGCGGCGGGGACGCGTGAAGCCAAGCACGGTGGGCGTGGCGCTGCTCATGACGACCACGCGCGGGTCGGCCGCCATGCGCTCGGAGAGCACCTGGTAGGTGAGCTCGTTGTAGGTGAGGCCGCCCTCGGGCAGCACGCTCTCGCCGGTCTTGGTGTCAAACCAGCCGCCCCAGTGGAAGCGCTCCTTGTTGTCCACGGCGGGCTGCCAGCCGTGGCCCTTCTCGGTATGGATGTGCACCACCACGGGGTGGTCGATGTCGCGCACCTCGGCAAGCGCGGCCTCAACCGTGGCCTCGTCGTTGCCGTCCTCCACGTAGCGGTAGTCGAGCCCCAGTGCGCGGAAGTAGTTGTTGGCGCAGGTGCCGTTGCTGGCGCGCAGCTCGGCGAGGTTGGCGTAGAGGCCGCCGTGGTTCTCGGCGATGGACATCTCGTTGTCGTTCACGACGATGATGAGGTTGGTGCCGAGCTCTGCCGCCCAGTCGAGGCCCTCGAAGGCCTCGCCGCCGCTGAGAGAGCCGTCGCCGATGACGGCGATGACGTTGTAGGAGTCGCCGCAGAGGTCGCGGCCCTTGGCAAGGCCGCAGGCGAGGCTCACCGAGGTGGAGGTGTGGCCAATCACAAACGGGTCGTGCTCGCTCTCGGAGGGCTCGGAGTAGCCGGAGACGTCGTCGTAGTGCTCGGGGCTGGTAAAGGCCAGCGCGCGGCCGGTGAGCATCTTGTGCACGTAGGTCTGGTGGCTCACGTCAAAGACGAGCTTGTCGGTGGGGGAGTCGAACACGCGGTGAAGCGCGATGGTGGTCTCCACGATGCCGAGGTTGGGGCCCACGTGGCCGCCGTGGGCGGCGAGCTTCTCCACCAGCGCGGTGCGGATCTCGCCCGCGAGCGCGTCAAGCTCTGCGGTGTCCATCGCTCGCAGGTCTGCGGGGCCGTTGATCTTCTCGAGATACATCTGGTTCCTCTCGTTTGAGACGTGCGGGTGTTGTGCTTTACTAGTCTTACAACCTAAACCTAACTTTAGGTCAAGGTCTGACGAAAATAATTTTGGAGGCACCCATGCACACGATCGGCCAGGTGGCGGAGATGTTCGGCCTACCCGTCTCCACCGTGCGCTACTACGACAACCAGGGGCTTTTCCCCAACCTAGAGCGCAAGGGCGGCGTGCGCCGCTTTGGCGAGGGGGACGTGGAGCGCCTTCGCGTAATCGAGTGCCTCAAGAAGTCCGGCATGGAGATCAAGGACATCAAGCAGTTCATGGACTGGTGCCAGGAGGGCCCGGCCACCTTTGGCAAGCGCCATGAGCTGTTCGAGCGCCAGAAGCAGAACGTGGAGGCGGAGATCGAGCGACTCAACCACACGCTGGACATGATCAACTACAAGCTCTGGTACTACGACCAGGCCCAAGCCCTCGGCCACGACCCAGACGTTGCCGCCATGTACGCCAACGGCGAGATTCCCGAGGCCGTACGGGCTGCCTACGAGCGCTCGCACGGGGCGTAGGGGGGGGTAAACCGACGGGCCCGAGACCGCGGCCCCTGCATGTTGCTATCCTGGACCTATTGGCAACGAGCAGGGGGCAACCATGGGCGAGCCGGCGCTAGATCAGGAACTTCTGGGCAATAACATCAAGCTCAGCTATACCGTCACCGACCTTCGCCCCCAAGCCTCTGCTAGGGATACGGAGAAGACTGGTGAGCTCCTAGTCTCCCTGTCTTCTGGCTTTGTTGATTCCAGCATTCCCTCTGCGGGCGGGTATCGTCCCTCGCTCGTCTACAACGATGTGGAGCAGGGCGAGAACGTCCTCACCCGCATCCTCGACGAGCTTCGTGAGCTCAAAGAGGGCGACGAGTTCTGGTTCGTCGTTGCCTTTGTTAAGCACAGCGGCGTGCAGCTGCTCATCCAGGCGTTTGACGAGCTGGAGAAAAGGGGAGTGAAGGGCCGTATCCTCACGGGTACCTACCTTGCCTTTAGTGAGCCGCGCGGCTTTAAGACCCTCATGCGCTACCCCAACATCGAAACGCGCGTGTTCAACTCCGAGCACGAGGGCTTGCACGTCAAGAGCTACTTCTTCATCAAAAATGGAATGACAACACTCGTCACGGGCAGCTCCAACCTCACCCAGACAGCGCTTACCTGCAACAAGGAATGGAACGTCGCGCTG
>CAVIES010000051.1:0-12334 GCA_963641675.1 Anaerovoracaceae bacterium | reverse complement strand
GCGCCTTCGACAAGCTGGACGCCCTCGGCGTGGACTACGTCACCGAGAGCGGCACTTCGGGCGAGTGGTGGTACCGCAAGTGGAAGAGCGGCCGCGCCGAGTGCGGCATCGACCAGAAGACTTTCGACAAGGTCAGCCTCACCGCATGGGGCAGCCTGTACATCTCGCAGAGCTACACGTTCGGCTCGTTCCCGCTCACGTTCGCGGCCGTGCCGTACGTCGGCATAATGTTCGTCAAGTCCTCGTCGGGCCGCGCCGGCGGCATCATCCACGTCCGCGCGACCAGCGCGACGGCCTCCAAGTGCCCCGAGTTCTCCGTCACGGACGCCACCAACGCCGACTACGGCCAGCCGACCTTCGGCTGCTACGTCAGCGGCCGATGGAAGTAAGCCATGGCCGAGGCATGGTCCGCCAAGTCCATAGGCCCGGGACTTAGCTACGGCGGCATCAGGGCCTACGTCAGCGGCTCCGCCTCCGCCGTCGACGGGTGGACGAGCCGCGTCACGCTCGGCGGCCACGTCGAGGCCATCAGGATAAGCGGCTGGTCAATCCAGTGGGGCGGCTACGTCGACGGCTCCGACGTCACGGGCACCCAGGGCGGCACGGCGAGCAACTCCGGCAGCGCGTGGGCGGACGTGTCGGGCAGCTACATGTCGGCAAGCGTCGACATACGGCAGGGCAACACGGCGCGCACCGTGGCCGTGCAGACGTGGTGCCGGTACACCAACTACCAGGACAGCACCATCGTCTGGGCCACCGCGTACGTGACCATCCCGGCCCGCCAGAGCCACACCGTCAGGTACGACGCCAACGGCGGCACGGGCGCGCCGTCCGCGCAGACCAAGTGGTACGGCGACCCCCTGACGCTGTCATCCATCGTGCCGACGAGGGAGAACTACCGCTTCGACGGCTGGGCGACATCCTCGACGGGCACCGTGGCGTACAGGGCGGGCGGCGTCTACAGCGCCGACGCGGACGTCACGCTCTACGCCTGCTGGACGCTGCTGTACAAGGCCCCGACCGTCAACTACGCCAAGGGCTGGCGCGTGGCCTCCGCGACCTCCACCGACGAGACGACCATGGGCGAGTGGGCGCGCTGCCGGTTCGACTGGAGCGTCGACACGTCCATCTACCCGGACAACACGGGCGCGAGCTTCGCCGCCACCGCGACCATCACGGCCGCCGACGGCACCGCGACCACGGCCACGCCGACCCTCAGCCCGACCGCGCCGAGCGGCACGAGCGGCACCGTCTACGCCGTCGTGGCGTGCCCCACGGGCAGCACGGCGAGCGTGTCCGTCACCGTCACCGACAGCTGCGAGAAGGCGGGCAGCACGACCGCCACGGGCAGCGTGGGCACGGCGCACCCGCCGTTGGAGTTCGCCAACAGCGGCACCAGCGTGGGCCTGCTCAACAGCGCCCCGGCGTCCGGCGGCATCTCGCTGGGCGGCGTGACCTTGACGGGAGTGCACGACGTCATCGCCTCTGGCACGGCCAAGCGCCTCGCCAACGTGCTGGCCAACGAGGCCGTGGTGCTGTACTCCAACGACGCAGGCACCAAGACGAGCTTCTCGCTGTCAGAGAGCGCGGCCAACTTCGAGGCGCTGGACGTCTTCTTCGTTCACGACGTCGGCACGAGCGTCGACTTCTCGACGCGCCTGTACGAGCCCAACGGCCGCATCGCGACGCTCTGGGGCATCTCGCCCACCACCGACGGCACCATCGCGCAACTCGCGTGGTCGAGTTGGCTGGTCACCGACAAGACCGTCAAGGGCTACGGCGAGAGCTACATCAACTTCGGCAAGACGTCGGGCGGGGTCTCGTGGGGCTCGCAGGGCGCGCTCGGGCAAGGCCACCTCGCCGTCCGCGCCGTCGTCGGCTACCGCAAGCTAGCTTAAAGGAGGAAGCTATGAGCTTCGACATCAACTACCAGGCCACCTGCCACGCCTGCGGCGCGACCAAGGGCGGCAAGGCCGAGAGCATGGAGAAGGCGGGCTGGAAGCAGCTCATGGTCAGCTCTGACGGCACCGTCTCCGTGCTCGACGGGTGGGACTACCCGCTGGCCGACGACTGCGTCTGCCCCGAGTGCTACGAGAAGTACGTCGCGCTCCAGAAGGCCGCCGACGAGGCCCAGCAGGCCGCCTACGACGCCATCGGCAAGTTCACCCCGACGCCTTCCCCCTCGGGCGGCAGCGGCACCGAGGACGACCCGTACACCTTCGAGGTCGGCGTGGTCTGTGTCCTCAACGCCTACTACCGCCACGAGAGCCACGTCTACGTGTACATGCCCGCCGACGCCGAGGCCAAGAGCTACGACAGCTGGGAGGACGCCGAGGCCGACTTCGCCATCTGGGACGTGGACACCGCCGAGACGTCCGAGACGGCATAGGGGGCCTGCGCATGCCCGTCTGGGTCAACTCAATCATCAGCGGCCTCACCCTCGCCGTCGTGACGGCCCTCGCGGGCTACTGCAAGCAGAGCTTCGCCGCCCAGCGCCGGGAGTTCGAGGCGCTCAAGGAGAGCCAGCGTAACCAGCTCAAGGCGAGCATCGTGCGCAGCTACGACGAGGCCCGCGAGCAGGGCTACGTGACCGCCGCCGAGCTCGACACGATGCACCGCCGCGCCGAGAGCTACTGGGCGCTGGGGGGCAACAGCTACATCCACGCCATCATGCAGCACGCCGACACCATGGAGGTGCGCGGCGAGCTGCCCGAGTGATTGGAGACAGAGATGTCAGACACCATCAGGCAATGGCTCCTCGCGGCCATCGTCCGCGCCGTAAAGACCGCCTGCCAGACGGCCATCGGCGTCATCGGCACGTCCGCCGCGATGGGGGAGGTCAACTGGGCGCTCGTGGGCAGCTCCGCGCTGCTCGCCGCCGTCGTGTCCGTGCTGACCTCGCTGGCGGGCCTGCCCGAGGTCAACGACGGCACCAGCCCGCTCAAGGGTGAGGGCGACGCATAGCCTGCCCGCCATCATCAGCCCGACGAGACTAAGGAGACAGCGCATGGAGGATTCAGAGCTTGAGGCCATCAAGGCCGAGCTTGACGCCCAGACGGAGGCCGACCCCGGCAACGTGGCCGAGGTCATCGCCTTCGAGCAGACCGAGCAGCCGGAGGCGAGAGCCGATGCCTAGCGCGACCGACGTCCTCGGCATCGCCCGTGGCGAGCTGGGCTACGACCGTTACACCGACCCCGAGCAGGGCACCAAGTACGGGCGCTGGTACGCCGCCAAGACGGGCGCCAGCTACTTCGGCCAGACGGGCGTGCCGTACTGCGCGATGTTCGCGAGCTGGTGCCTCGACCAAGCGGGCGTCACCTGCGAGGGCATGCCCAACGCGTCCACGACCGCCATCAAGAACGGCAGCGGCAGCGCCAAGCGCGGCGACGTCCGCGACGCCCAGCCGGGCGACGTGCTGCTCATCAGCTGGTCTTGCGATGACAACGACCTCGACCACACGTGCCTGTGCGAGGCCAACTGCGGCAGCTACGTGCAGACCATCGAGGGCAACGTGAACAACGGCCGCGTTGAACGGCGCACGCGCGACTGGAAGTACGTCCGCTACGCCGTCGTGCCGTCCTATGACGGCTCCGGCGCCGACGAGCCGACGCCCGTCACGCCCTCGACGAGCGACGGGAGCCACCTCGACCCCGCCGCCGACCCGCTGCTGATGGACGGAGACTTCGGCGCGCTCACGGTCAAGTACGTCCAGCAGCGCCTGCGCGCGGCCGGGTGGTACGTCCGCAGCGTCGACGGCGACTTCGGCTACTACACCAAGTTCGCCTTGCAGAAGTATCTCCGCTACAACTGCGGCACCTACGACCGCAACTGCGACGGCGACTTCGGCGGCTACTCCGTGAGGGCCCTCCAGCAGCACCTGCTCAACGTCGGCTGCTACTGGGACGAGAACGGCGACTGCGTCGTCGACGGCGACTGGGGCGACCTGACCACCGTCGGCGTCCAGCGCGCCATCGACGCGGGGGTGCTGTGATGCCGTACCCATCGCCTGCCGACGAGCCCGGCGACGGCGCCGGGTGCCTCGTCTTGGCGCTCGGCGTGATCGTCGGCGCGGCCCTCGCGTCTGCCGTCGCGTCGTGGCTGCTCGTGCTGTAAGCTTAAGACAGTAAACCGGGCGGCCTCTCGCAGACGCTCAACTGCCCGGTCTTTGACTTCCCCTCTCGCTTCGGCGGGAGGGGATTTTTGCGTTATGTTTGGTCCCTATTTGGTCCCAAACGTTCCAAAAACGGCCCATTTGGCGCATCGGCGAGTTGACAAAACACGACGTTAGAGGCCACAATGCGACACTTGGAGACAGTTTAACGACTTCATGGAGGACTAACTACTAGCCCTCTGACCTGCGGAAACGCCGAAATTTAGTCCCAATTGGCCCCAATTCCGCCAACTTTTGGCTGAGATTTGGCCACGATTAGACGCCTGTAGCACTCTCACCGGACACAAATGGCCGACGCTCGAAGGCCTCGCCCACCACCTCGACGAACATCTGGGTGGTGGGCTTATCGTAGTGGGTGCCCGTGACGCCGGGCAGGACATGCCCCATCAGCTGCTCCACGCGGGACTGCTCCACGCGCATGTCCCAGCGCATGTACGTCTCCCACGAGCGACGGGCCGCGCGTGGCTGCTTGGCCTCCACGCCCGCGAGCCTGCAGGCGTCCGCCCACGCCCTGCGGTAGGCGTTCTGCGACACGGGCCGCTGGATGCCGTCATCGGTCAGCCACACGTCACCGCGCTCGCGGGCCTCGTCGGCAAGCTCCAGCAGCCTGAGCGACCACGGCTCCGGGATGACCAGCGGGCGGGCGCTCGCGCGGGTCTTAAGCGCCTCGGAGACGCGGGCGTCCGAGGTCACCTGTCTGCGCACATGGGCCACGGCCAAGGTCATGGAGTGGTATTCCGCGCGCTCGACGTCCTCCAGCCTCATGCCCAGGCGGTCGATGATCGCGCAGGCCTTGTTGAAGGTGGGGTCAACGACACGATTCGTCAGCAGCTTGGAGATGTAGGGCTGCGTCAGGATGTCTGAATCGCGCCAGAGGTCGACAGGCTTCAGGCCCTTGGCGTCCATCACAAGCCTCATCGTCTCGCCGAACGTCCTCATGGTGTACTCCTCTCGCTGACATTGAGGACATTCTACTAATGCCAAAAAGATTTGGCAAAAATTATTGTTGACAATGCCAAAAGGCATCCTTACAGTTGTTGACGTCAGCAAAAGCCAATTGGCATTGTCGGGAGGTGAACAGCATGAACCTGTGCATATCAAATAAGGTCGGCGAATGGCTGGCGGAACCTAGCCACACCAAGCGCGATCTCGCTGCGTACCTAGGCGTCACCACCCAGACGCTCAACAACCGTCTGTGCGGCCTGTACGACTGGCCGTGGAAGGAGGTCAAGCTGCTAGCCGACCTCTTCAACTGCTCAGTTGACGAGCTGAGATAGCCAAAGCACAAGCCATTGCACCACCCCGAAGACCCCCGCGAGGGGGCCTCGGCGAAGCCTTGCGCTTCAAGCATCTTGATAACCGGATGGGCAACGTCGCTGCCCGAAAAGCGGCAACCAGCGATGCCCTCCGCGCTGCGGACGTGTGCGCCCACAATCCTCTCCGTGGAGTTCCCCTCACGCATAACGGCAGGTCAGACGGGCAGCAACCCCCGTGCCGTGCGTCCGTGGCGCGGAGGGCATCGCAAGGCAAGACAACAAAGACCAACGGGCGGACGTGCCGCGCCGTGGGCTGGACTTCTACCTATCAACCATGCCCCGGGAGGGGCTGTCCAACGACTTGGTTGATGCATCCATCACAACAAGTGGTGGGTATCCGTTGCGTTTGTCACCCAGCCCCCGGCGCGGTGCGCCCGCCCATCAAGACGAAGGAGGTGGTCACCATGCCAAACATCGCAGCATGGTGCGACCGGCCCGAGGTGCTCAACGTCACCGGGGGCATCGCGATGGTCATCTGGGCCGCGCTGATTGTCGGCGGCATCGCCTATCTGTTCGCTGCGGCGAGGAGTGCGCGCTGATGGAGGAGCTGGTGAGGCAGCTCATCGGCTGCATCAACGAGCTTGAGCCGGACGGCCACATCGCGGCCGCGATGGCAGAGCGCGCGGGGCTGCCGCCGAAGGGCTATTACACAGTGTGCGAGACGGCAAAGTACCTGGGCATCGGCGAGGAGACGGTTCGCGCCGAGGTTCGCGCCGGGCGTCTCCGCGCAAAGCAGCCGCGCAGCCTGACTGTCGTCAAGTACATCAGCGTCGCCGAGGTCGACCGCTGGATGCGGGACAACGGCGACTGAGCAAATGGCGCCCGCGTGGCTGCAACCGCGCGGGCGCCGAGCACATCCATGCCAAGAATCTGAGAGGAAGGATAGCACATGGAAGACGAGGAAGATCCCCGCAGCCGCTACGGCCCGAGGTACAGGCCGCCTGAGACGTGCGGCCGCTGCACCCATTGGCACGCGTTGACACTCCATGGCATCAGCGACAAGGACGCCATCATCGGCGCCCTGCGCTGCGAGGGGCGCACGGCAGTCGCCCAGCGCATCTGCGCGAACATCGGCGTCTGCGGCTTCATGGTCGAGCGCGCCGAGACGACGGGAGAGCCGCAGCAGTGGCACCTGTGCCAGTGGAGCGACGAGCCGACGCAGTGGTGCGACTACATCGACCGCGCGGAGGTGGGGGAGTGAGCCTCACCGACCGGCAGCGCGAGGCCATCGCGCACATGCGACGGGCCAAGTACTCAAGTGCATACATCGTCGACCACGTGGAGGCGCCCCCGAGCGAGGTGCTCCACGAGGTCGCGAGACTCATGAGAGAGGAGGACGGATGGACGAGATCGTGCTGCCCGCGCGCATCATCCAGGCGCGCGTCACTCCGCAGGGCGATTACGTCGAGCTTGGCAGCGCTGAGACAGGCGGCCCGCACCGCGAGCTGTTCTGCCGCACGACGCTGGAGGTCGACGAGCTGGCGAGCGTAGACCTGCGTGCCGCCTACGAGGTGGTGATTCGACGTGTCTAGGGAGGTCGCAAAGGGCACCGCCTTCGAGACGCAGGTGGTGCGCTACCTGCGCGACGAGCTCGGGGACCCCATCGAGCGCCGCGCCAAGTGCGGCACGGCCGACCGTGGTGACGTCGCAGGCGTCTACCTGCACGGCAAACGCATGGTGGTCGAGTGCAAGAGCTGCCAGCGCATGGAGCTGCCCAAGTGGCTCGGTGAGGCCGAGGTCGAGCGCGTAAACGACGGCGCCGACTACGCCGTCGTGGTCCATAAGCGACGCGGGTTCGGCGAGAAGAACATGGGCGGCACCTACGTCACGCTGCCACTATGGCAGTTGACGAGAATCATCAGGGACGTGCGTCGATGAGCCGTGGGGCAAGCGTCAACAGCCTTGCTAAACAGGTCATGGAGCACGACGAGTGGGTCAGGACCAAGCGCGGCCCGCTATGGGTCGTGCACTTTTCCGAGCCGGCCGCAGCCATCCACGCCCCGGCCGGCGCGCGAGGCGCGTCTCTGGCGGCCTGCCTCTGGAAGATGCGGCTGCGCTACACCTGTCGTGCCACGACCAGCGCAGGTGAGGTGGCTTACGTCATCGACCCGCCGACGGAGCGCGTCGTGGCGCCCGAGCCGTTCATGCCGGGCGTGATGAGCTGCGTGAGGATGACCGGGCTCCACGGCCATTACTACAAATGTCCTCCAGTCGAGCGGGCGTTCAGCACGATGGGGAAGGCAGATGATGAGACAAGGAGGTACGAGTTTTGAGCAGTGAAGACACCAGGATGGTGCGCTACCAGACGAGCGACGGCGTCGACGTCACGCTCACGCCGCGTGTTGTGCTCGAAGAGCTGGTAAACGCGGCTGACCGGGCGACCATGAGCGACCGCACCATCGCGACCATCATGGCGACGTTGCAGGCCCGTCGAATGAACCCGCTCGCGGGGGACTGCACCATAGCAGTTTTCAAGGGCAAGGCCACGATTATGCCGTCAATCGGCTACTACCGCCGGCAGGCAGCGTCCCGCCCGGAGTTCGACGGCATCGAGAAGGGCGTGCTCGCGCTGGCCACGGACGGCACCATCCATCCGGTGAAGGGCGCCTTCGTGCCCACGGGCTGGCAGCTCGTTGGCGGGTGGGCGCGAGGGTGGCGCAAGGACAGGGCACATGAGTGCGAGGTGCGCGTGGCCCTCGACGAGTACGACCAGCACAACAGCATGTGGCAGGCAAAGCCCGCCACGATGATCCAGAAGGTGGCCGAGAGCCAGTGTCTGCGCGAGCTCTTTCCAGACGCCTTCGATGCCACATACACCCGCGAGGAGATGCCGGAGCCGGACTCGCCGAGGGAAGCCCCCGTCGTGTCCGTGACCGCTGCCGAGCCCGTCCCGGACTTCGGCGATTCAGCAGACGAGGCCGACATGGCCGACGAAGACAAGGAGAACTAAATGAAGATCGCATACGACCGCAACAGCATCGACCTGACCGAGACCGCCCCGCTGGGGCCGGGCGCCTATCTCTGCAAGGTTCGCAAGCTGGTGCTCGACGAGGAGACGGCCTACCCGAAGGCGCTGTTCATCGGCGACATCTGCGACCCGCAGAAGAAGCCGCTCAAGCTGGCCGACATGTCCGAGGAGAACAAGGAGAACCTGTGGCGCTACACCTACGAGTGGAGCATCAACAGCTTCGAGAAGAGCGGCACCGTCGACCCGAAGAGGCTTGAACGCATGCTGCGCGCCTTCGAGGGCTCCAACAAGGGCTTCGCCCTCGACGTGTCCAAGGACATCGAGCCGCAGCTTGAGGACAAGTGGGTGGGCCTCGCCCTGCGCACGGCGTCCTACGTGTCGCGCACCACGGGCAAGGTCGTGAGCAAGCTGGAGGTCTCGCGCGTCATGACTTGCCAGGACGTCATCGCCGGCAAGTGCGACCCGAGGGCGCTGGAGGAGCGCGTGGGCAAGGGCGTGGCCGAGGCCCGCGCGGCCGCCGCGACCCAGTCGGCGCCCGTGCCCGCGGCCGCGCCTACCCCCGTCGCGGCGCCCCCGGTAACCGGCATCTACGACGAGGACATCCCGTTCTAGCCAGCGGGCAACGCTTACGAGGCGAGGGCGCGGCCATCAATGCGGCCGCGCCCTCTGTATAAAGAGGGGAGGTGACAGCGTGCAGGACAACTTCAGGTTTTGGCTTGGCACGCTCACGGCGCTCGAAGCCTATTCCGACGAGGAGGCGGGAGCGATGGTCAAGGACATCGCACATGAGGTCTTCTACGGCGAGCGCACCGAGAGGGCGCGGGGCTACAAGAAGGGCGACCTCGCCTTCTACGAGAAGACCGTCTCCGAGGCCATCGAGAGCGCGACGATATCGCGCCGCAACGCCGAGAACGGCAGGAAAGGCGGCAGGCCCCCGAAAGAAAAGGGGCCGAAAACCCCCCCTTTAACGAAAGGAAAGGAAGGGAAGGGAAACGAATCTTCCTTTCCTTTCGGAAAGGAAGGGAGCGCCGCCGCGCCTAGTGGCGCGACGCCCCCCGTTCCCCCGCCGCCCGCGCCGTGAGGCTGACGGACGAGCAGGGCAGGAGCTACACGCCGGTCTCGTTCGAGGACTGGGGCGCGCCAGAGGAGGCCGCGCCCGCCCCCAAGGAGCCGCCTGTCAAGGTGGGCATGACCGCAGAGGACTGGGTCAACGAGCTTTTCGACGAGCCTGAGCCGATGCCGACGCACACCGTGCTCGACAACGTCCTCGGGGGCCTCTGCCCGGGCCTGACGCTCATAGGCGCCGACTCAAACGTCGGCAAATCGGTCCTCGGCTACGAGATCGCGACGCAGCACGTCGTGCGCGGTGGGCGCGCCATCATCCTGTGCCCCGACGAGATGCCGCGCACCGTGTACAAGCATTGCCTGGCGTCGTGGTCGTGCATGGGCGCGGAGCTGGCGCCCGGCGCCGTGCCGATAATCCAAAACGACTTCACCAGACGCATGAACGACATCCGCCGCTCCATGCCGGACGGCGCCGACCTCGCGCGCGCCGCATGGGAATCGAGGGACGCGATGGTCGCGCAGGCCCGCGCGTTCGCGGCGGCGGTCGGGGACAGGCTGGTCGTGTCCGACGAGCTGGTCAGGCTGCCTGACCTCATCGAGCACGTCGACGCGCAGGCGGAGGCGGGCAAGCCCTACACGCTCGTGCTCATCGACTACCTGCAGCAGATGTTGACCGGCGACCCGAAGCTCGACGAGGACGAGCGAAGGATGCTCGATTCGTTGACCAACTCGCTCAAGAACCTCGGCTTCAAGCGCCGCATCCCGGTGGTGGCCCTCTCGATGGTCGCCAACAGCGCCTGCTCCCCGGGAGAGAAGCCGACGCTCAAGGCGTACCGAGGCTCGGGCGGCATCGGCTTCAACGCCTTCGCCGGCGCGGTAATCGTGCGTGCGGAGGACAAGTACGAGCACGGCGACGTCGATGTCTGGTGCGTCAAGAACAAGGCCGGCCGCGCCGACATCAGCGCGCCGGCGCACGTCTTCGGCGAGTACAGCTGCGTCCGTCGGCAGGAGCACACGCCGCGCGAGCCGTACCCGGACGAGGGATAGACAAAGGCGAGAAGGAGGACTAACCAAATGACAACCTACGGAACCGCCCGTCTGCGCCGCTCGCTGAACAACCAGTGCAGCGCGGGGGAGACGGCCTACACGATGGAGCTCGACGCAATGGAAGACCTCGTGCGCGAGGTGGAGGACGAGCGCGACGGCCTCATCGGCAAGTGCGACTACTGGATGGGCAGGTGCGCCGAGCTGATGGAGCCGCGCCCCGACCCGCTCGCATCGGACGGCAAGCCCCTGCGCATCGGCGAGACGGTGTGGAGGCAGGACGGCCGTGCGTTCACCGTCGAGGGCGTCGGCCCCGAGTTCGTGTGGGGCCGCGCCGAGGGGCGCGTCAAGCACAACAGGCTGCTGCCCGAGTGGCTGACGCACGAGGAGCCGGACAGCTGGGAGCGGGTGGAGCGCGACGCGGCGACGCTGGACGGCGCGCGCCGCAGCCTGATGCGTGAGGCTGGCTTCAGCTGCGACCTCATCCACGCCACCGACCTCGTGGCCCGCTGCAAGAGGCTGGCGGGGGTGGGGGAGTGAGGTACGTGTATATCCCGCGCGAGTATTACCCAGCTGTGATGTTCGCCGCAAAGATGGTGCGCGAAGGTACTGGACGCAACGTCGCGGTGCGCCGAGCGGCCAACTACTACAACGTTGACGAGGGCGAGGTGTCCAGTCACCTTGCCGCAAGGAGCGCAGCTGGACGCAAAGCGAAGAGCAAGCCGTTTACGTACAAGTGGTTTGTCGTAGAGGACCAGTTCGGCACGGACGCGGGTGGCGTGACGAGCATTAAACACGCTGTCGTGCGCGGGAAGAGCGCCGATACGGTCAACAGGCGATTCGAAAAAAAAGACTTGGAGTTCAACCGCTATCACGATTACGGCGGCGGCTATGCGCCGTGCCACTGGCATGCGGTGCTCGCCGAGTTCGCCACAAAGGACGAAGCCGAGGAGTACATGGGTCAACTCGCTAACAAGGAGGACTAGATGACCGAAATCACAGACCAGCAGCGCCGCGAGGTGGCGGCGAGGCTGCGCGACCGCGAGATGACCGAGGGCATGGACAACCCCAAGCGCCTGCACGGCATCAGCCGCGGCACGTTGCTTGAGTCGCAGCTCTTCTGGGTTCAGACGTGCATGCTGCCCGCCTTCGGGCGCACCGAGACCATGGGGTTCGAGTCGATGCTCGACGCTCTTGCCGACCTCATCGACCGCCCGACCACGCGCGCGGTGCTGTGCCACGGCGGCATGTACGGCTGCACCCGCTGCGGGTTCGACGGCTGGGCGGGAGCCGAGGGCGTGACGCGGTACTGCCCGGAGTGCGGCGCGGAGGTGGAGCGATGACCATGGCGCCACGCTGGACACCCGAGGAAGACGCCATCGTTCGCGAGCACTACCCGGCCGAGGGGGCGAGAGGTGTGGCGCTGAGACTGGACGGCCGCACGCGCGAGGCCGTCATCCGTCGCGCGAGGCGGCTCAACGTCTACCGCGACGGTTACTGCAAGCAGGACCGCCGCCTGTGGACATGGCGCGAGGACTACGTGCTGCGCGACCTTTACCCGACCACGCCGACGGCGCGCATCGTCGAGACGGGCGTGCTGCCCGGGCGCACGGCCGACGACATACGACGGCGCGCGAGCAAGCTCGGTGTGCGCAAGCTGACCGCACGGGAGAGGGCCGAGCGCGCGGCCGACGCGTCCGTCGCTCCCGTCGCTCCCATCGCGCACCTGTGGACGGCGGCTGACGATCGCGTGCTGCGCGCCGTGATGG
>CAVIES010000050.1:0-12667 GCA_963641675.1 Anaerovoracaceae bacterium | reverse complement strand
CCCGCATCTCGAGCTCCATGCTCGCCCACGAGATTGACGTTCTCGACGCCGAACGCGAGGTCGACCGCTCCGAGCGCTCCTACGGCCGCCTCACGGTGGAGGACCGCCTCGATGCCGACACGCTCGCCAAGCTCAACGCCCTTCTCGGCCGCCGTTAGGTGACGCGCGCCGAAAGTTCGGCTAACATGCAAGGGCGCGCAAGCGCCCAAGGAACGCCAACGTAGCTCAATGGTAGAGCCCCTGTCTTGTAAACAGGCCGTTGTAGGTTCAATTCCTATCGTTGGCTCCAGGTAAACGCAGGCCCCGGCATCAGCCGGGGCCTTTTCTGTAGGAGAAATTTCCCAAGATCCAAGATTCCGAGCCTTCGCGTAAGTAAAAACGCAGCGTTTTTGCCAAAAATTTCGGCTCGGCGTCAAGCATTTGTGAAGGCTCCTCCATCGAAATTTGCCCTCATCACAAAATCTTTCGGTCCTTCTCAGGCACAACGCCGCAGGTAAACTAGCGAATTGACATATAGAGACGCCCGGCTAGGTGGATTACGTTGACAAGCTTTGTTTTGGCTTGTAATATCTCTTCCGCTGCTTGGGTCCACGGCCAAAGCAGTCTGCTTGAAAATGGCAAATGGGGATGTGGCACAGCGGCAACTGCGGCGGACTGTAAATCCGCTCCCTAGGGTTCCTTGGTTCGAGTCCAAGCATCCCCACCACGCCCGTGTAGCTCAGTAGGTAGAGCACTTCGTTGGTAACGAAGAGGTCACCGGTTCAAATCCGGTCGCGGGCTCCATTCAAGCACGGCGGTGTAGCTCAGTTGGTCAGAGCACGCGGTTCATACCCGCGGCGTCACTGGTTCGAATCCAGTCACCGCTACCAGACATCTCGCGGCGTCGCATTAGCGGCGCCGCTGGACGTATAAATAGGCAAAATGGCCGATACCGGCCGAAAAGCACAGCATCCATGAGGAGGATGGCAATGGCCAAGGAGAAGTTTGAGCGCACTAAGCCGCACGTGAACATCGGTACGATTGGTCACGTCGACCACGGCAAGACCACGCTGACCGCCGCTATCACCAAGGTTCTCTCTGAGACCGACGGCTGCAAGGCTGACTACACCGCCTTCGAGAACATCGACAAGGCTCCCGAGGAGCGCGAGCGTGGTATTACCATCTCCGTCGCCCACGTCGAGTACGAGACCCAGGAGCGCCACTACGCTCACGTCGACTGCCCCGGCCACGCCGACTACGTTAAGAACATGATCTCCGGTGCTGCCCAGATGGACGGCGCTATCCTGGTCATCGCCGCCACCGACGGCCCCATGGCCCAGACCCGCGAGCACATCCTTCTCGCCCGTCAGGTCGGCGTGCCCTACATCGTCGTCTTCCTGAACAAGTGCGACATGGTCGACGATGAGGAGCTCATCGACCTCGTCGAGATGGAGACCCGTGACCTCCTCTCCGAGTACGACTTCCCGGGCGACGACCTGCCCATCATCCGCGGCTCTGCTCTCGGCGCCCTCAACGGCGAGGAGAAGTGGGTCGAGTCCGTCCGCTCCCTCATGAAGGCCGTTGACGAGTACATCCCGACGCCCGCCCGCGACAACGAGAAGCCGTTCCTGATGGCTGTCGAGGACGTCATGACCATTTCCGGCCGCGGCACCGTTGCCACCGGTCGTGTCGAGCGCGGCGAGCTCAAGCTCAACGAGCCGGTCGAGATCGTTGGCATCAAGCCGACCCAGTCCTCCGTCGTTACCGGCATCGAGATGTTCCGCAAGACCATGGACTTCTGCGAGTCCGGCGATAACGTGGGCATCCTGCTCCGCGGCATCAAGCGCGAGGACATCGAGCGCGGCCAGGTCATCTGCAAGCCCGGCACCGTTACCCCGCACTCCAAGTTCACCGCTGAGGTCTACGTCCTCACCAAGGAGGAGGGTGGCCGTCACACCCCGTTCTTCTCCAACTACCGTCCGCAGTTCTACTTCCGCACCACGGACGTCACCGGCTCCATCACCCTCCCCGAGGGCACCGAGATGGCCATGCCCGGCGACCACGTGACGATCACCGCCGAGCTCATCCACGGCATCGCCATGGAGGAGGGCGACCGCTTCGCCATCCGTGAGGGCGGCCACACCGTCGGCGACGGCCGTATCGCCACCATCATCGAGTAGAGATAACCTCTCATAACTCATGAGGCCCGGCGCCAACAGGCGCTGGGCCTTTTCATTTCGTGGGGCTTTTGTCGAGAGTTCAGATATGCTCCACAGAATGCGCGACTTTGGTTGACAGAGTACGCGCAACGCTGGTAATATTCTCCACCGCGCCATGGCTGAGACGGTCTTGGCCATGACTATCAGGAGGAAGCAATGCGTACGATGGTTACCCTCGCTTGCACCGAGTGCAAGCGCCGTAATTACACCACGGACAAGAACAAGCAGAACAACCCTGAGCGCATGGAGCTCAAGAAGTACTGCCCGTGGTGCCACAAGCACACTGTGCACAAGGAAACCCGCTAACTCGGGGTTCCACCTCACAGGCCAGTAGCTCCAATGGTAGAGCGGCGGTCTCCAAAACCGTTTGTTGTGGGTTCGAGTCCTACCTGGCCTGCCAGACCTTAGTACCGGCCTTCCAGCTGGAAGGCCGGTTTCCATGATTGTACGGCCTCGCCCGGAGGGAAGAGTAATGGCCAACAAGGATCGCCAGAAGAGGAGCGCCCGCAAGGCGCGTGCTGCCGAGCGTGAAGAGCTCGAGAAGCAGCACGCGATTTCTGCCGTCGAGTCTCCCAAGAAGGCCGCCCCTGCGCAGGCCAAGGCTCAGCAGCCCAAGAAGAAGGACGACAAGAAGCCCGGCTTCTTCGCCCGCATCAAGGGTTGGTTCGGTGACGTCAAGAGCGAGATGCACCGTGTCACCTGGCCCTCCAAGAGCGAGCTCAAGAACTACACCGTCGCCGTCATCGCCATGCTCGTTATCTTTGGCGTTGCCGTGTGGCTTGTCGACACCGGCATCGTCGCCGCGCTCGTCGGCTACTCCGGACTGAGGGGCTAAACCATGGCGAAGCGTTGGTACGTCGTTCACACCTACTCGGGCTACGAGAACAAGGTCAAAAATGACCTCGAGCACCGTATCGAGACCTACGGCCTCGAGAACGTGGTCGTCGATATCAAGATCCCGACCGAGGAAGTCACCGAGATCAAGGACGGTGGCAAGCGCGAGACCAAGGAGTCCAAGGTCTTCCCGGGCTATGTCCTCGTTCGCATGGAGATGGACGACAACTCCTGGTCCGTCGTTCGCAACACCCCCGGCGTCACCGGCTTCGTCGGCATCGACGGCAAGCCCGCGCCGCTCTCCCGCGAGGAGTTCAACAAGATCATGCGCCGCACGTCGCCCAACAAGGGTAACGCCCCGGTCGCTCACCGCACGGCCACCAACCTCGAGGTCGGCATGTCGGTCAAGGTCCTCTCTGGTCCCCTGGCAGACTTCGACGGCAAGATCAACGAGGTCAACGCCGAGGCCGGTAAGGTCAAGGTCATGCTCATGATCTTCGGCCGTGAGACTCCGGTCGAGCTCACTCTCGACCAGGTCAGCGTGATCGCTTAACGCAAGGCAATCCCGTGTGTCTCTCTTTCGGTGAGGAAAGCTTCTGAGGGATGCGCACGAATAGGTTCTACTAACGTCATTTACCACCAGCAAAGAAGGGAAGACCATGGCTGAGAAGAAGGTCGTCAACTTCATTAAGCTCCAGATCCCCGCCGGCGCCGCCAACCCCGCGCCCCCGATCGGCCCCGCCCTGGGTGCCGCTCAGGTCAACATCATGCAGTTCTGCCAGGCGTTCAACGCCGAGACCGCTGACAAGAAGGGTGACATCATCCCTGTCGAGATCAGCGTCTACGAGGATCGTTCCTTCAGCTTCATCTGCAAGACCCCGCCCGCGGCCGAGCTCATCAAGAAGGCTCTCGGCATCAAGGGTGGCTCCGGCGTTCCCCAGCGCGACAAGGTCGGCGAGCTCACCGATGCTCAGCTCACCCAGATCGCTGAGACCAAGATGCCGGACCTCAACGCCAACGACATCGAGGCTGCCAAGAAGATCATCGCCGGCACCGCTCGTTCCATGGGCGTCACCATCGCTCAGTAGTTCTCTTTGAACTCTCGCCCTGCCCGTTTTTTGCGGGCGGGGCATCTTGCCCATCTGGGTACCCTAGGTAATCCCCGGCTCAAGCCGGTAAAGCAGCGGCCATAAGGGCCGCACGAAGTGGGAGGGCCAAAAGCCCGCTGACCACAGGAGGAAAGAACATGCCTAAGCACGGTAAGAAGTACCAGGCCGCGGCCGCCAAGGTCGAGTCCGGCAAGCTCTACACCCCGAAGGAGGCCGCTACCCTCGTCAAGGAGATCTCCTTCGCTGGCTTTGACGAGACCATCGAGGCCACCTTCCGTCTCGGCGTTGACACCCGCAAGGCCGATCAGAACATTCGTGGCTCCATCTCCCTGCCCCACGGCACCGGCAAGACCGTCCGCGTCGCCGTCTTCGCCGAGGGCGAGCAGGCTCGTGCCGCCGAGGAGGCCGGTGCTGACATCGTCGGTTCCGACGACCTCGTGGCTTCCATCGCCGCTGGCAACATCGACTTCGATGCCGCCATCGCCACCCCGCCGATGATGGCCAAGGTCGGCCGTCTCGGTAAGGTCCTCGGTCCCCGTGGCCTCATGCCGAACCCCAAGCTTGGTACCGTCACCATGGACGTCGCCAAGATGGTCGGCGAGCTCAAGGCCGGCCGTGTCGAGTACCGCGCCGACCGCTACGGCATCTGCCACGTGCCGGTGGGCCGCGTCTCCTTCCCGGTGGAGCAGATCGTCGAGAACTACGGCGCTCTCCTCAACGAGCTTCTCCGCGTGAAGCCCGCCACCGCCAAGGGCAAGTACGTCAAGTCCGTCGCCCTGGCCTCCACCATGGGCCCCGGCGTCAAGGTTGACGGCACCATCACCCGCAACCTGCTCGACGCCTAAGGGAATTCCCTTCGGCTTCCTGAGGCACGCAATCTAGGTCCTCAGAAACCCGTACTGGTTCGTTGCGAACGAGTCACTGCGATTTGATCGGGTAAGTAAGCTTTATCCGATTGATGCCCACCAATGGGCGAAAGGAAAGCGCCTTTGTTGAAGGCGTGAAGGTAGCACGAAATGCTTTGCAGCCGCTTGACTTATAGCCAGGCGGCTGCAATCATTTTGACTGTTAAGCACATAGCACGTCCGCTGCCAGAGACAGCCGGTGCCCGCAAGGGCCTAAGGGGAGCTTCCCGCCTGCCGAGGTGGTCTAACGAGTGAAACTCTGAAGACCCCGTCTGGCCTAGCGCCTGCGGGGTCTTTGTTCTCTCGAGCGAAGTCCCGCCTAGTGGCGAGACGTGCACGTTCGCTCGAGGGGAGGTGCAACTACATGCCCGCACAGTCCAAGATCGATATGCTCGAGAAGGTCAGCAAGAGCCTTGAGGCCTCTTCTGGTCTGTTCGTCATCGATTACCGTGGTCTCTCCGTTAAGGAGTCCCAGGAGCTCCGTCACTCTCTTCGTGAGGCTGGCGCCGAGATGAAGGTCTACAAGAACAACATCGTCCGCCTGGGCCTCAAGAACGCCGAGATGCCCGCCATCGATGAGTACCTCGAGGGCACCGTCGCCTGCGTTTTCTTCGAGTCCGACCCTGCCGCCGCCGCCAAGGCCATCAAGGAGACCGCCAAGAAGCTCAACAAGATTGAGTTCCGCGGCGGTATCGTCGATGGTCAGGTTTGCTCTGCTGAGGAGGTTGTCGCTATCGCCGACCTTCCCTCCAAGGAGCAGCTCCTCGGCCAGATCGCTGGTCTCATCAACGGTTTCGCACGCGACATCGCCGTGTGCACCAACGGTGTGGCCTCCGGCCTTGCCCGCTCGATCCAGCAGGTTTCCGAGCAGAAGGCTGCTTAGGCAGCCCCCTTGCGGCCTAGCCGCACAAGCTTCGCGCAACCGCGCGTCGCATACGACTAATCTCATGCAAGCCGCATGAGCTACGAAAGGACTTTAGCTATGGCTAAGCTCACCACCGATGAGATCATCGACGCCCTTAAGGAAATGACCCTTCTCGAGGCTTCCGAGCTCGTTAAGGCCATCGAGGAGACCTTCGGCGTCTCCGCTGCCGCTCCCGCCGCCGTCGTCGCCGGCCCTGCCGCCGGTGGCGCTGAGGCTGCCGAGGAGAAGACCAACTTCGACGTCGTCCTCGAGGGCTTCGGCGACAACAAGATCGCCGTCATCAAGGTCGTCCGCAGCCTCACCGACCTCGGCCTGAAGGAGGCCAAGGAGGCCGTCGAGGGCGCTCCCAAGGCCCTTCTCGAGGGTGCCAAGAAGGAGGACGCCGAGGCTGCCAAGGAGAAGCTCGAGGCTGCCGGCGCTGCCGTCTCCCTCAAGTAACTTCTTGCAGGCTTACACGCCTGCAGCCTAGGTGAAGCCCCAAGGCTTCCCAAGCGTAGTTACGCACAAGCCCCGCATCGATTCGTTCGGTGCGGGGCTTTTTCTGTATCGATGAGGTTTGGCGGCGGGGATGTGGAGCCAGCGAGACTCGGTAAGCGGAACATGCCCTATCGGCAGGCGTAGGCCGTACACAGCGCCTTCACACTTTTTGATTCAAGGGCACGCAAAACACCAGGAAAATGGTGAATCGTGGAAAGATAGTTGAATAACTAAAAGAAGTCAAGACTATTCGTTGACGCGCGGGCGAGCCTTCGATAGATTACTAGTTTGCGACAACTGCCGCCATATGCCATGTTGAAGGAGGAAATGCCTGGTGCGTACCGCTAAGTCTACTACCACCTCCGCAGTCAAGCACGATCGCGTGAGCTTCTCCAAGATCGCCCCCGTGATGGAGCTTCCCAACCTGATCACCGTCCAGAAGGAGTCCTTCGAGCACTTCATGACCGAGGGTCTCGCCGAGGCTTTTGCCGAGGCTTCTCCCATCGAGAACAGTGCTGGCACGATGGAGATCTCGTTTGGTGACCACCAGTTCGGCGATCCCGCCAACACGATCGCCGAGTGCCGAGCCAAGGACATGTCCTATCAGGCTCCGCTGCTGGTTGAGGTCCGCTTCGTCAATAAGGAGACGGGCGAGATCAAGGAGCAGCTCGTCTTCATGGGCGACTTCCCGCTCATGACCGACCGAGGCACGTTCATCATCAACGGTTCCGAGCGCGTCGTCGTCTCGCAGCTCGTCCGCTCGCCGGGCGTGTACTTCGCTGCCGAGATGGACAACGGCGTCCAGATCCACCGCGTCCAGTTCATCCCGGCCCGCGGTGCCTGGCTCGAGTTTGAGGTCGACAAGCGCGGCCAGCTCGTGGTCTCCATCGACCGCAAGCGTCGTCAGAGCGCCACCATGCTGCTCCGTGCCCTCGGCATCGCCGAGAGCGACGACGAGATCCTCTCCCTTCTCGGCGACTCCGACATCGTTCGCTCCACGCTCGAGCGCGACGTCGCCCAGACCCGCGAGGACGCCCTCATCGAGATCTACAAGCGCCAGCGTCCCGGCGAGCCGCCCACGGTCGATTCCGCCCGCAGCCTGCTCGACGGCCTGTACTTCAACGCCCAGCGCTATGACCTCGCCAAGGTCGGCCGCTACAAGATCAACAAGAAGCTCGGCCTCGACGTCGACGCCTCCGAGTCGGTCCTTACCGCCGAGGACATCGTCAGCGCCCTGCGCTACCTGCTGGCCCTCCACGCCGGCGACCCCACCAAGAAGGTCGACGACATCGACCACTTCGGCAACCGTCGCGTGCGTACGGTCGGCGAGCTCGTCGCCAACCAGTTCCGCATCGGCATGAGCCGCATGGAGCGCGTCGTGCGCGAGCGCATGGCCGCCCAGGACGTCGATGACATCACGCCGCAGAGCCTGATCAACATCCGCCCGATCGTGGCTGCCATCAAGGAGTTCTTCGGCTCCTCGCAGCTTTCCCAGTTCATGGACCAGTCCAACCCGCTGGCTGGCCTCACCCACAAGCGTCGTCTCTCCGCCCTCGGCCCGGGCGGCCTCGCTGGCCACAAGTCTGGCTCCAGCCGCCGCACCAACGTGCCCACCGCGGTCCGCGACGTCCACAACTCGCACTACGCCCGTATGTGCCCGATCGAGACCCCCGAGGGCCCGAACATCGGCCTCATCGGCTCGCTCGCGCTCTACGCCCACGTCAACGACTACGGCTTCATCGAGGCCCCGTACGTCAGGGTCGTCGACGGCAAGGTTACCGACCAGATCGACTGGATGACCGCCGACGAGGAGGAGGACCACGTCATCGCCCCGGCCAACACCCCCGTTGACCCCAAGGACGGCTCCTTCATCGACATCGACGAGAACGGCGAGGTCTTCCACCCCAAGCGCATCGTCGCCCGTACCCGCGACTTCGACGGCTCCTTCGGCGCCCCTGCCGAGTGCCCCGTCTCTGAGGTCGACTACATGGACGTGAGCCCGCGCCAGCTGCTCTCCGTGGCCGCCACTCTCATTCCGTTCCTCGAGCACGACGACGCAAAGCGTACGCTCATGGGCGCTAACATGCAGCGCCAGGCCGTGCCGCTGATTCACGCCCACGCGCCCTACGTCGGCACCGGCATGGAGGCCCGCGCCGCCCTCGACTCCGGCGACATCATCCGCGCCCAGTTCGACGGCACCGTCACCGAGGCCGACGCCGCCCACATCACCGTGGAGGGCAAGAACGGCTCCGAGACCTACGACCTGCCCAAGTACCAGCGCTCCAACCAGAGCACCTGCATCAACCACCGCCCGATCGTCCACGCCGGCGACAAGGTCAAGGTTGGCCAGCCCCTGGCTGACGGCCCGTCCATCGACCACTCCGAGCTCGCCCTCGGCGCCAACCTCACCGTGGCTTACATGCCGTGGGAAGGCTACAACTACGAGGACGGTATCGTCGTCTCCGAGCGCGTCGTGCAGGAGGACCTGCTCACCAGCGTGAACATCTCCCGTCACGAGATTGACGCCCGCGACACCAAGCTCGGCCCCGAGGAGATCACCCGCGAGATCCCGAACCTGGGCGAGGACATGCTTGCCAACCTCGACGATGACGGCATCATCCGCATCGGCGCCGAGGTCGGCCCCGGCGACATCCTGGTCGGTAAGGTCACGCCCAAGGGCGAGACCGCTCTGACCTCCGAGGAGCGCCTGCTCCGCGCCATCTTCGGCGCCAAGGCCCACGACGTCCGCGACACGTCGCTCAAGATGCCCCACGGCTCCTACGGCCGCGTCGTTGACGTGGTTCGCTTCAGCCGCGAGGCCGGCGACGACCTGCCGCCCGGCGTCAACGAGCTCGTCCGCGTCTTCGTGGCCCAGCGCCGCAAGATCCAGGAGGGCGACAAGATCGCCGGCCGCCACGGCAACAAGGGTGTCGTGTGCCGCGTCCTGCCCGTTGAGGACATGCCCTACATGGCCGACGGTACCCCCGTCGACGTCGTCCTCGACCCGCTGGGCGTCCCGTCCCGAATGAACGTCGGTCAGCTGCTCGAGTGCCACCTTGGCTGGGCTGCCGCCCACGGCTGGGACCTCGAGGATGCCGATTCCAAGACCTACATCCAGGGCCCCATCCCGGTCTCCACGCCCGTCTTTGACGGCGCCACGGCCGACGAGGTCGCCGAGGCCATCCGCCGCACCAACACGAACCTCATGAACCAGGCTCGCGAGCGCTTTGGCGTGAAGGCCGAGCAGAAGTTCGTGACCCAGCTCAACGACTTCGGCAAGACCACGCTCTACGATGGCCGCACCGGCGAGCGCTTCCGTGACCAGATCACGGTGGGCACCTCCTACATCCTGAAGCTCGGCCACATGGTCGACGATAAGATCCACGCTCGTTCGACCGGCCCGTACAGCCTCGTCACCCAGCAGCCGCTCGGTGGTAAGGCCCAGTTCGGTGGCCAGCGCTTCGGTGAGATGGAAGTCTGGGCGCTGTACGCGTACGGCGCTTCCAACGTCCTTCAGGAGATCCTCACCGTCAAGTCCGACGACACCAACGGCCGCGTCAAGACCTACGAGTCCATCGTCAAGGGCGAGAACGTCCCCGAGGCCGGCATCCCCGAGTCCTTCAAGGTTCTCGTCAAGGAGATTCGCTCCCTCGCGCTCGACATCGAGCCCATCTCCTACAAGAAGAAGGCCGCCAAGGCCGCTTCTGAGGACGAGGCCGCCTCTGAGAACTCCGTCGACGTCTTTGCCGGCGTCGACTCCGCCGATGACCTGATCGGTGCCCCTGTCGAGAACGCCTCCGACGAGGAGCCCGAGCTCGTCGCCGAGACCACGAACGAGAAGGAGTAGCGAACCGTGGCAGATTTCGATACCACCGACTTCGACGCTATCAAGATCTCTCTCGCCTCTGCTGATGACATCCGCAGCTGGTCGCACGGCGAGGTCAAGAAGCCCGAGACCATCAACTACCGCACCCTTAAGCCCGAGAAGGACGGTCTTTTCTGCGAGAAGATCTTTGGCCCGGTCAAGGACTGGGAGTGCGGCTGCGGCAAGTACAAGGGCATCCGCTTCAAGGGCATCGTCTGCGAGCGCTGCGGCGTTGAGGTCACGAGCGCCAAGGTGCGCCGCGACCGCATGGGCCACATCGAGCTCGCCGCTCCCGTGAGCCACATCTGGTACTTCAAGAGCCCGAACTGCTTCCCGCTCTCCCGCATGCTCGACATGAAGTCCAAGGACCTCGAGAAGGTTCTGTACTTCGCCAGCTACGTCATCACCTCCGTCGACACCGAGGCCCGCGAGGCCGACGCCGCCGACCTCAAGGAGGAGCTGGCCGCCGACCTCGAGCAGCTCGACGCCGAGCGCGACGAGCAGATCGAGCGCATGCGCGCCGACCAGGCCGAGGGCGTTGTCGACGAGTTCGACGGCACCGAGGTCCTCTCCGACGACGAGCTCGCCGCCGCCATCGTTGACGTGCGCGAGGAGTACGAGGAGGAGAAGCAGCTCCGCACCGAGGCCTACGAGAAGTTCATGCAGCTCGAGCCCCGTGAGCTCATCTCCGACGAGTCCCTCTTCCGCGAGATGAAGACCTACTACTCCATCTACTTCAAGGGTGGCATGGGCGCCGAGGCCGTTCGCGAGCTCCTCTCGTCCATCGACCTCGAGAAGACCGCCGTCGAGCTCCGCGAGATCATTGCCGACGACAAGGGCCAGAAGCAGCGCCGCGAGAAGGCCGTCAAGCGCCTTGAGGTCGTCGACGCCTTCCTCGAGGGCCACAACGACCCCGCCAACATGATCCTCGACGTCATTCCGGTCATCCCGCCCGACCTGCGCCCCATGGTGCAGCTCGACGGCGGCCGCTTTGCCGCCTCCGACCTCAACGACCTCTATCGTCGCGTGGTCAACCGCAACAACCGCCTCAAGCGCCTGCTCGACCTCGACGCCCCGGCGATCATCGTCAACAACGAGAAGCGCATGCTTCAGGAGTCCGTCGACGCCCTGTTCGACAACGGTCGTCGTGGCCGTCCCGTCACGGGCCGTGGTGGCCGTCCGCTGAAGTCCCTCGCCGAGGCCCTCAAGGGCAAGCAGGGCCGCTTCCGCCAGAACCTGCTCGGTAAGCGTGTCGACTACTCCGGCCGTTCCGTCATCGTCACCGACCCGCACCTCAAGCTCCACCAGTGCGGCCTGCCCAAGACGATGGCCCTGGAGCTCTTCAAGCCGTTCGTCATGCGTCGCCTCGTCGAGCTCGGCAAGGTCGAGAACATCAAGGGCGCCAAGCGCGCCATCGATCGCGGCCTGCCCGCCGTCTGGGACGTCCTCGAGGAGGTCATCGACGGCCGTCTGGTGCTCCTCAACCGTGCACCTACGCTGCACCGTCTGTCCATTCAGGCCTTCGAGCCGGTCCTCATCGAGGGTAAGGCCATCCACCTGCACCCGCTCGTGTGTGCCCCCTTCAACGCCGACTTCGACGGCGACCAGATGTCTGTCCACGTGCCGCTGTCCACCAAGGCCCAGACCGAGGCCCGCGTGCTCATGCTCTCGAGCAACAACCTGCGCTCGCCGGCCTCCGGCAAGGTGCTGACCGTTCCTTCCCAGGACATGGTCTTTGGCTGCTACTTCCTCACCACCGAGAAGGAGGGCATGGCTGGCGAGGGCCACGTGTTCGCCAACTTTGCCGACGCCATGCTCGCCTACGACTCCCGCCTCGATGTCGACATCCAGGCCAAGGTCGTCGTGCGTGTCTCTGCCGAGGACGCCAACACCGAGGTCGACGGCCGCAAGATCTTCCGCGTCCGCAACGCCTGGGGCGTGGAGGAGGACCTCGACGTCACCGATAAGCCGGTTCGCTTCGAGACGACCATCGGCCGCGTGATCTTCAACAACCAGTGCCTGCCTGCCGACTACCCCTTCATCAACTACAAGATGGTGAAGAGCGACATGAGCAAGCTCGTCAACGACTGCTGCGACCGCTACCCGCTCGCGCAGGTCGAGCCGATCCTCGACGCCATCAAGTACGCTGGCTTCCACTTCGCCACGCGCGCCGGCCTGACCGTGTCCGTCTGGGACGCCGTCATCCCCGACTGCAAGGAGCACATGCTCGCCGAGGCCCAGGCCAACGTCAACGAGATCAACGAGTACTACGAGGACGGCTTCCTGTCTGAGGAGGAGCGTCACGCCGAGGTCGTTAACGCCTGGACCGAGTGCACCGAGGCCCTTGGTAAGGC
>CAVIES010000049.1:0-12775 GCA_963641675.1 Anaerovoracaceae bacterium | reverse complement strand
ATGCGCCTCATAGCTCGCACGGTTGAGCAGGCGCGTGAGGGCGTCCGCCTGCTGGATGACCGAGCAGAAGAGTGTGTAGAAAAGGCCGGCCACGATGGAGAGCACGAGCCAGACGACGCGCACGCGCCCGCCGATCATCTGGGCGATGGAGGCGCCGAGCGCAAAGGCGAGAACGAGCCAGGGCAGGTAACGGTTGCGATACTGGAAGTTCGTGGAGAACTGGGCGTTAATTACGACCATGAAGACGGCGGCCGCGGTGTAGGCGACCACATACACGAAGTACGCAGGCCCGTGGTTGTAGACGCCTGCGGCGTTCACGTTCACAACGAGGCCAAACGGCAGCGAACCAAAGACGAAGAGGGCATGCGCGGCGCAGAGGGCGAGCGCCACCTTGACGGCGCGGTCGTCCCTCCTCATGAGAATTGCAGCGTAGATGATGGAAACGAAGGGGGCGAGCGAGAGCTCGGTCGACTTCATAATCATGATGGCAAGCTTCATCTTCTCGCGCCCGTCGAAGTACTTGGCAGAGTACTCGCAGACGGAGGCGATGGCGATGCAGATGAAGAGAGCCGTGAAGAGCCTCTTCGAACGGGCCTTGATCATCACGTTGCCGTGCACGAGCGCCAGGAAGAGGAAGCAGGTGACGACGCTGATCAAAGTCGTATGAGCGTAATAGGAATACATAGAGCCCTTCGATATCCCCCGAAATATCAAGCTTCATCATTATACGAGCCAAACCGGACATTAGGCGCCGGGCATGCAAAGGATATGATTAAGAGCAGAACACGACGGACGAACGGTTGTCCGCAAATTTCATTTATCTTCAAGGAGGACGCATGGCAGACCTCGAAACCATCCGGCTTGGCGAGCTTTCCGCCGCAATCGACCCCAAGGGAGCCCAGCTCAAGAGCCTTGCGCTCGCAGATACCGAATACCTTTGGCAGGCAGACGCCAAGTGGTGGCCGAGGAGCGCCCCGGTGCTCTTCCCCATCGTCGGCAGCTTGAGGAACGGCTTTGCCACGAGCGCCCAAGGCGAGTGCCACATGGGAAGGCACGGCCTTGCACGAAACTATGAGCACAAGGTGGTCGAGAACACCGGCAGCTCCGTGACCTTCCGCTTCGAGAGCACGTCAGAGACCCGCGAGAGCTTCCCCTATGACTTCCGCCTCGAGATGACCTACGCGCTTGAGGGCGAGGCCACGCTTGCCCAGACCTACGCCGTCACCAACACCGGCGAGGTGGACTTGCCGTTCTTCCTCGGCGGCCACCCGGCCTTCAACGTACCGGTTGCTGATGGCGAGGGCTTTGAGGACTACGCCTTGCGCTTCACGCGCCCGTGGACGGCAACGACACCGGCCCTCACCTCAGACGGCCTCCAGGACTACGAGCACGGCTACACCCTCTTTGAGAATGCCGACGAGCTGCCGCTCAAGCACGAGCTCTTCGACAACGACTCCTTCATGCTCACGGGCGTGCCCGACGGCACCATTACGATGAGCGGACCTGCCGGTCACGGCGTCCGAATCGACTTTGCCGAGTTCGACTACATCGGCATCTGGAGCGCCCTTCCCGCCGAGGACGGCACGCCTACCCCCTTCGTGGCCCTCGAGCCCTGGTGTGGCACCGCCACGCGCACCGACGAGGACGACGTCTTCGAGCACAAGCAGGGCCTCATGGTGGCCAAGCCCGGCGAGACCATAAAGAGGACCTTCCGCATCACCGCGCTCTAAGTCCCAACACAGGCAGCTTCTACCAAATAGCCCCGCCCGGAATTGAGCCAGGCGGGGCTTCATTTTCATTCCTCGAGCAAGCCGCAGCACCGTCAGCCGGGGCCAAGGGGTGCCGCGCCGCGCGAGATTCCGCATGAGCCGGAGGTGACTTAATGTCACCTCCGTGCGAGCTCAGGTGCGCCTGAGCACGGCGTGGTACCCCTTGGTCCCGGCCTCGCAGTCGATAGTTGCGTTATGCCCAGGAGCAGATGAGGGCGAGGTTGCCGCAGAAGGCAAGGTCGCCGCTTTCGTCGGGGGCGACGAAGTGGGTGCCCTTCTTCACGGGGATGCCGTTCACGGTGCCCTCTCCCTCGATGACGCTCACGCACATGAAGTCGTGATCCTGCACGAGGGTCTTCTCGCCCTCGACGCGCACGCGCTCGACGGTGTAGCAGGCATTGGACTCGAGTTCGGTCACGCCGTCGACCTCGGGCGCGGTGATTTTGCCGCTCTCGGGAGCCTTGGCCGCGTAGTCAACGACGTCCATGCTCTGCTCGAGGTGGAGCTCGCGCTTGGTGCCGTCGGCCTGGACGCGGTCGTAGTCATAGACGCGGTAGGTGACGTCGGAGCTCTGCTGGGTCTCGAGGATGAGGGTGCCGCCCTTGATGGCATGAACGGTGCCGGCGTTAATCTGGAAGAAGTCACCCTTGTGGATGGGGACCTCGTTCACGAGGTCGCTCCAGCGGCCCTCCTCCACCAGCTTGGCAAACTCGGCGCGGTCGGCGGCCTTCTGGCCCACAATGATGGTGGCGTCCTCGTCACAGTCGAGGACGTACCAGCACTCGCACTTGCCGAGGCTGCCGTTCTCGTGCTCGGCGGCGTAGGCATCGTCGGGGTGCACCTGGATGGAGAGGTCGCCGTCGGCATCGAGGATCTTGATGAGCAGCGGGAAGCGGTCGCCCTCGGCGGCACCGAAGAGCTCGTGGTGGTTCTCCCAGAGGGCAGAGAGGGTCTCACCCGCATAAGGGCCGCTCACGACCTCGCAGTCGCCGGCGGGGTGCGCGCTGATGGCCCAGCACTCGCCGATGGCGCCCTCGGGGATGTCATAGCCAAACACGGTATCGAGCCTACGTCCGCCCCAGATCTTCTCGTGGAAGATGGGCTTGGTAAAGATAAGATCCTGCGCCATGGGAGTCCCTTCTCGGCGAATTTGTCTACCCAACCAGTCTAGATCAATTAGGTATGTCAAATCTAGCGCCTGAATATGTCTGACATAAAAGGCCTCTGCCGGCTTTCGCTAACAGAGGCCTTAAACAAACTATTTCGCAAGGACTAGCCGAGGAGGTCCTTGACGTCGAGGGCGATCATGAGCTCCTCGTTGGTGGGGATGACCATGACGCGGATCTTGGAGTCGGGCGTGGAGATGGTGCGCGGGTCATCGCTGCGGACGGCGTTGAGGTCGTCGTCGATCTTGGCGCCCATCCACTCGAGGCGGTTCACGACCTCCTTGCGCATGCGGGCGGAGTTCTCGCCGACACCGGCGGTGAAGACCATGGTGTCGACGCCCTTCATGGCCTGGACCATGGTGGCGAACTGGGAGGCGACGCGGTAGCTCCACATGTCGATGGCGAGCTGGCAGCGCTCGTTGCCCTCGTTGGCGCCGGCCTCGATGTCGCGGCAGTCGGAGGAGACGCCGGAGATGCCGGCGAGACCAGACTGCTTGTTCATCATGGTGTCGATCTCGTCGATGGTGTAGTGGCCCTCACGGACGAGGTAGAAGACGGTGGCCGGGTCGACGGTGCCGCAGCGGGTGCCCATGACGAGGCCGTCGAGCGGGGTGAGGCCCATGGTGGTATCCATGCACTGGCCGTCCTCGATGGCGCAGAGGGAGGCGCCGGAGCCGAGGTGGCAGCTCACGACCTTGTGGGCGTCGTCGCCGAGGACCTCCTTGACGGTGCGCCAGATGAAGCGGTGGCTGGTGCCGTGGGCGCCGTACTTGCGGATGTGAAGCTTGTCGGCGACCTCCTGCGGCAGCGCGTACTTGTGGGCCTCGGCAGGCATGTTGTAGTGGAACGCGGTGTCGGGGACGATGACGTTGCCGACCTCGGGCATGGCCTTGCGGCAGAGCTCGATGACGTCAGCCTCGGCGTAGTTGTGAAGAGGCGCCAGCGGAGCGACCTCGCGGACCTTGGCGAGGACCTCGTCGTCGACCACGGCGGACTCGGGGAAGTACCAGCCGCCCTGAACGACGCGGTGGCCGATGCCGTCGATCTTGAGGTTGAGGCCGGAGAGGTTGTTGAGGACCCAGTCGATGGCCTCCTTGTGGGTCGGCATGTCGACGGGGGTCTCCTCCTTGGCGCCACCCATCTCGCTGTGGCCGACGAAGGAGCCATCGATGCCAATGCGCTCGCAGTTGCCCTTGGCGAAGACCTCGTGGGTGTCGACGTCGAGCAGCTGGTACTTGAGCGAGGAGCTGCCAGCGTTGATAACGAGAACGTTCATGTGCGATCCTCTCCGATGAGACGCGCCCTTTGCGTCTTTTTCTCTTGCACGCGCTTGTGCCCGTGCGTATTTCCAACTTGTCCATGATAGCGCGTTCAACCGTGCCCAATGGTTACGAAAGTAAGCTTTGCGCAGCGGCTACGCCCTACTCCCCCGTCGGGTAGTTGAGACGGGAGTCGTCAATGCCGTCGAGGTCGCGCTCGAGGTAGCGACGAGCGAGGTACTTGGCCATGTCGAGGTTCTGGTCGAGGTAGTTGCCGCACTCCTCGGGGGCCGCCCCTGGGATCTCGCCCTCGAAGTCACGGATGAACTCGAACATCTCGCGCACGAGCGGCAGGATGCCGTGCGAGCTCACCTCGCCAAATACCACGAGGTAGAGACCAGTGCGGCAGCCCATGGGGCCAAAGTAGACCACACGGGGGCTCCACTCATGGTGGTTGCGCAGGAAGGTCGCGCCCAGGTGCTCGATGGTGTGGAGCTCGGCCGTGTTCATCACCGGCTCGTCGTTGGGCGAGGTCATGCGGATATCGAACGTGGTAACAGCGCAGCCCGTGACCGGGTCGCGGTCGATGCGGCTCACGTAGACGCCCGGCTCGAGCAGGATGTGGTTTACCGAAAAGCTGGCGATGCGCTCCATCTGCGCCCCTTCATAGAAAAGCAGCCCAGGCGCTTGGCCCGGGCTGCAGCGTTAGCGACATACATGAGTTTAGCGCTTTATCGCGGCCCCAATTGGGACGCCGCAGAGAGCCGCGAAACCCTTACTTGACCCACTCGGTGAGGGCCTCGTCGAGGGCGGCGACCATGGCCTCCTTATCAAGGTGCTGGCCGATGATGCAGACCTTGGTGTGGCGGTCGCCGCAGGTCTCGTCCCAGTCGTCCATGACCTGGGGGTTCTCGGCGATGATCTGGGTGCGGATATCGAGCGGGGCGCTCGCGATGAACTTGCCCTGCTCGGTGAGGCTCGCCTGTCGGCCGGCCTTCTCGAAGAGGTAGCACATGTCAGGGTCCTGGCTCGCCCAGAGCTGGCCCTTGGCGCGGATGACGTTCTGGCCCCACTTGGAGACGACCTCGACGAACTTGTCCATGTCGAAGGGCTGGCGACGGTCGTAGACGAAGGTCTCGATGTCGTACTCGAGGACCTCGGGGTCGTCGTGCTCCTCGGGGTGCTCCATCGCATCGAGCCAGGCGGCAGAGCCGTAGGCGCGGTTGAAGTCGAAGCGGTTGGTGTAGAGCAGCTCGTCCATGTCGACGTTGCCCTCGGTGGCCTCGACGATCACGGCCTCCTTCTGCAGGCTGCGGACGATGCCCTTGAGCTCGTCGATCTGCTCGCGGCTGACCTGGTCGCACTTGTTGAGCACGACGGTGGTGCAGAACTCGATCTGCTGGATGAGCAGGGCCTCGAGGTCGTCCTCGTCGATGTTTTCCTTCATGAGGTCGTGGCCGCCGTGGAACTCCTCCCACATGCGGGCGCAGTCGACGACGGCGATGATGTTGTCAAGGTCGAGCGGGGCGGCAGAGCCGTACTTGGAGTCGTCGCAGAACTGCGAGATGGTGTAGGCGATGGGGATGGGCTCGCAGATGCCGGAGGCCTCGATGATGATGTAGTCGAAGTCGCCGGAGTCGGCGATCTGGGAGAGCTGCTTGGCGAGGTCGTCGGAGAGCGTGCAGCAGAGGCAGCCGTTGGTCATGGGGATGAGCTCGCCGTCGACCTGCGAGAAGCCGCCCTTGGCGATGAGGGAGGCATCGACGTTGACCTCGCCGATGTCGTTCACGAGCACGGCGGCGCGGACGCCCTTGTCGTTAGAGAGAATGTGGTTCAGAAGCGTCGTCTTGCCGGCACCGAGGTAGCCGGTGAGCAGCGCGATCTTGGTCTGCTTGGGAGCGTCAGCCATGAGGTTCCTTCTTCCTCGAGGATTTGTTAGCCGAGACTGAGTTTACCCCGCAGGCGCCCCCGCTAGCCATGTGGCATACGCCAATTGCTCACGGGGTATCATGGATTGCGGAAATCACGAACTACCTAGGAGCCCATATGTCTGTCCTCATGCTCATCCTGCTCGTCTGCGCCGGCATCCTCGCCCTTTGCGGCCTCTTCAGCCTGCTCGGGTTCTTCTTTGGCGTCTTCGCCGACATCGTCGCCCTCTTGCTCAAGGTGGCACCCATCGTGCTCGTCATCCTCGTTGTCGTCTACTTCGTGAAGGGCGGCAAGGTCACTCGCACCTACGACGGCAACATCACGCTCGAGCTTCCCGAGAGCTGGCGCAAGCGCGACTAGCACGACCGCATTCGATGCGTCCCAACAAGCGGCGCCCCTCCCAAAGAATCGGGAGAGGCGCCGTTTTCATGCCGCCATGCGGAGCAAGAGGCCCCTACTCCGGCAGCTTGAAGAACGCGAGCGCGATGGCGCCAGGGCCCACATGGGTGCCGATGGTGGCGCCGACGCTATGAACCGGAAGGCCTCCATCCTCGACGGCGCTGCCCCAGATGTTTCTGGAGTCTGCGATGTACTTCTGCAACAGCGAGTCGGTGAGCCCGGCATAACCAAGGGCGAGCGGCATGGAGAAGTCAATGCCGCCGGCCTTTTCCACGAACTGGTTCAGCAGGTTGCGACCGTTCTTGGAGCCGCGCGCCTTTCCGAGCAGGGCCACCACGCCGTCCTCGATGCTGATGACGGGCTTTAGCGAGAGCAGGTTGCCAAGCGTGGCGGCAGCTGCCGGGATGCGCCCTCCGCGCTTGAGGTACTCCAGCGTGTCGAGAAGCCCGATGACGAAGACGTCCTCGCGAGCCTGTTCGAGCGCGCAGGCGATGTCCGCCGCCCCGATGCCGTCCGCGGCTAGGCGGAGCGCATACTCTACCAGCACGCGCTCCCCCACTGTGACGTTCTTGCTATCCACAACGTAGACGTCCCCATCGGACTCGCCAGCGGCCGCGACGGCGCTCTCGTAGGTGCCGGAAAGCTTGGACGAGAGCGTGATGACCACCGCCTCGTCACCTGCCTCGCGCGCCGCGCGAATCGCCTCGCCAAAGGCAAAGGGGTTCACCTGGCCCGTGGTCGGCAGCTCGTCGGATTCCACGAGCAGCTCGTAGAAGCGCTCGTGCGTAAGGTCGTCACCGTCGTGGTAGACCTCCTCCCCAAAGGTGACGGAGAGCGGCAGCACGACGAGGTTGTCGTGCGCGGTGGCCTCCTCCGCCGTGATGTCGGAGCCGGAATCGGTGATGATGCGAACGGACATGGAGATCCTCCAGATAGCGATTTAGCGATCGATGCCTTTGAGGCGCTCGAGGACGGAAGCCATGGAGACGTAGAGCTGCGCGCGCTCGCCGTCCTCGAGGGCCGAGTCAACCGTGGACATGACGCGAGAGACCGCGGCCTCAACGCCAGACATTGCCTCGCGCCCACGCTTGGTGAGCCTCACGCCGGCACGATAGCGACGGGCGTCTCCCGCAGGCTCATCCACCTCAACGAAGCCCCGTTCAGAGAGGGTCGCGAGGGTGCGGGAGACGGCGGCACGGGTGACGCCCGCGGCGCGAGAGAGTTCGGCGGCCGTCATGCCCTCCCCACTCTTGCCGAGGTAGTAGAGGCACATGAGGTCGGCCCCGCGCAGGCCCAGGCGTTCGCACTCGGCAGCGCGGATGCGCTGCACCTCCTTCTCGAGCGACGAGACGAGGTGGACGAACTCCTCGAAGCGCTCTGCATCCGTCTGCTTAGGCTTGCCAGACATGTTCCCTCCTTCGTAGTTGTTGACTAGTAAGCATCCTAGCGCAAGAAGTTTACTAGTCAACATCTTCCAAAAAAGAAAAAGGGACGGCGCCGAAGCACCGTCCCTCGTAAGAGAGCTATGGAGCCAAAGGCTTAGGCCTCGGGAGCCGCAGGAGCGGCCTCGTCCTCGGCAGCAGGAACCTCGGGCATGGTCTTGCCCAGGCCGAGGATCATGTAGAAGATCCAAGGCAGAACGATGAGGCCGACGGTGAAGGGCACGCCGTGCTTGTAGACGCGGGCGACCTGACGGGCGACGACGCAGCCGACGACGAGCGCGGCGAAGTCGAGGACGCTGCCAAGGAAGGCAATGCCATCAACGCTGCTGCTGAAGCAGCCGCAGATGATGACGGCGGCGGCAAGGCCGGTGGAGGCGTAGGTCAGAGCCTTGGAGCAGCCAGCCTTGGAGGCAAGCTCGTACTCACCGTAGACGGGGATGAGCTGGGACCAGCCGTGGCCACCCATCTTGGAGACCGTGCGCCAACGGGCGATGACGACGAGAACCCAGAGGACGAGCAGGATGAAGAGCAGAGCCAGGAAGGACAGGCCCAGGACGGCAAGGATGCTGTCGGAGTTCTGGGAGATGAGAGCAGCGTCGCTCGAGGAGATATCGACACCGCTAGCCTCGAGGGCACTAATGAGTTCGTTATCCATGGGATAACCCCTTTCAGTCGTTTTCAGGCTTGGCCATTGTCGCACATAAAGCAAACACATTAGGGCAGAATGCCGGATTAAACCTCAGCTTGCGACTTTATCGTCTGCTGTATGTGCCTCGGCACCGCATAGAGGACGTTGGAGCCGATGACCTCGCTCGCCACAGCCTTGGCGTCTTCGCAGGAGCCGTGCGGGGCATAGGCATGGCCGTAGGGCGCATAGCGCCGAAGCATCGCGATGTCGTTGCCGCCGTCGCCATAGACGGCCACCTCGTCCTCAGCAATGCTGTAGTGGGCGGCGAGCAGGGCCACGCCCGTCGCCTTGGAGACGCCGGTCTTGGTGATCTCGAACATCGAGGGGTTGAAGGGCGCGTTAACGAGGGTGTCGGTGCGCTCGGCGAGGAAGTCGAGGATGGCGCGCTCGAGCCCCGAGTCGTTGGTGCGGCAGTTGATCTTGGCGATGTCCTTGCCGGCGATGTCCGTAAGTGTCTGGCCGTAGACCTGATCGGAGTGGAAGCTCTGGCCGCTCCTGCGCATGCCGCTCATACGAACCGCCATGAGGATGCGGCGCGTGACACCGGACTCGCGGAAGCCCTCGTCAAACTCCTCCTTGGTGGCCATGACGTAGGTGCGCTCGCGGCCGATGCAGCAGAAGGGCGCGTTGGGGAAGGCTCGCAGCAGCTCCTCCACGCTTTCCGGGTCAATCGTCTCGAAGCCGATGAGCTCGTTTTCGTTCGTGAGGACGATGCTGCCGTTGGCGCATACGGCGTCACAGCCAAGACCGTCAAAGCCAAAGTCGGCGCTCGTGCGGAACGTCCTGCCGGTGGAGACCGCCATGTGAAGGCCCGCGTCGCGGACGGCAAGCGCGGCCTTGCGAACGGGGTTCGAGACAAGATGCGAGGCGCCGAGCAGCGTCCCGTCGAGGTCGGAGGCAAAGAGTTTGATCAAGGCTGACTCCATCTGGATATGCAAGGGATTTTGAATCAATAGTAACGCCGCCGGGATGATGCAATCGGGCGCGAATCGCTAAGGCTTTGTAACGAGCCCAGCCAGCCCGCTGATTTGGCGCACATATTGTCCGGCCATTCAGTCATCATGTATCCAGCTATATAGGTACTTAAGGGGGAACCATGGCAAAAGCTTGCAAGACACGCCCCGCGAGCCTCATGAAGAAGCTCGCCTGCGCGCTCGCAGCAGCCTTCCTCGCCCTTGGATGCTTGGCCCCAACAGCCGCAAATGCAGAGGTCAAGCACGCCACCAAGGAAGCGAGCATCTACGACGAGGTCTACGGCGGAGACAACAAGGTTGGAGTGCTGCTCGGCGGACTTATCGAGTCCGACTCGCGCGAGAAGTACCCAAACGCAAACCTCGAGGTCTTCTCCACCCTCTCCGACCTCGAGGCCGCGCTTGCGGCCGGCAAGGTCGACTACGCCATGGTGCCCGAGCCCATGGCCAACCTCTACATGCAGGCCAATGACGGCTTCGTCTACTACGAGCCGAACTTCACGAGCTACCCCAGCTGCTTTGGCACGGCAAAGGGCAACGACGAGCTCGTGGAGAAGATCAACACCGTCCTCGCCAAGTTCCGGGAGGACGGCACGCTCGACCAGATCTACAAGAAGTGGGTCACCGACGCCAACTACACCATGGACGACATACCAGAGGTGGAGAGCGGCGAGACCCTGACAGTTGCCGCCATGGTGACCGAGACCCCCTACTCGTTCATCAAGGACGGCGAGTACATGGGCTCCGACCGCGAGGTCATCGAGCGCGTGGCCTACGAGCTCGGCATGAAGGTCCAGTACCTCGACACAGACTTCGCCGGCGGGCTCACCGCGGCCTCCACCGGCAAGGCCGACCTCACCATCTGCGTCACGCCCAACGAAGAGCGCGAGAAGACGCTGACCTTCACCGACGCCTACATGGACGTCCCCTACGGCGCCATGACCCGCGACGCGGACGCCAAGCAGGCGAGCTTCATCGAGACGTTCAAGAAGAACTTCCAAAGCACCTTCATCGACGAGAACCGCTGGCAGATGATTCTCTCCGGCCTGGGCGTCACCTGCGTCATCGCGGGCTTCTCCTTCGTGCTGGCCACGCTCGGAGGAGCCGCGCTCTGCGCCATGCGCCGAAGCTCGAGGCCGTTCGCTCGCGGCTTCGCCAACGCCTACATAAAGCTCGCGACCGGCATTCCCGTGCTCGTGTGGCTGATGATCCTCTACTACATCCTGTTCGCCAACGTGGACGTGAGCTCGATCGCCGTGGCCGTCATCTGCTTTGGCCTCCAGGCCTCGGCACCCATGAGCGGCATCTTCCTCACGGGCCTCGAGGGCGTTGACAAGGGCCAGCTCGAGGGCGCGCTCGCCCTGGGCTTCAGCAAGCGAGATGCCTTCCGCATGGTCATCCTGCCGCAGGCCGCCAACAAGGTGTTCGGCCTCTGGGCGGGCCAGCTCGCAAGCCTCATCAAGGGCACGTCCGTGGTGGGCTACATCGCCATCACCGACCTCACCAAGGTCTCCGACATCATCCGCAGCAGAACGTTCCAGGCCTTCTTCCCGCTCATCGCGACGGCGCTCGTGTACTTCGCCGTCATCGCGCTCACGAGCTGGGCGCTCGGCCTGGTTGCCAAGAAGACTGACCCCAAGCGCCGCAGCGGCGCTTCCATCCTGAAGGGAGTGAAGACCAAGTGAGCGACGCCATGCTGAGCATCCGAGGTCTCTGCAAGAGCTACGGCCCCAACGAGGTCCTCAAGAACATCGACGTAGACATCAACAAGGGCGACGTCATCTCCATCATCGGCCCTTCGGGCTGCGGCAAGTCGACCTTCATGCGCTGCCTCAACTACCTCGACCCGGCAACCTCGGGAGAGATCTACTTCAACGGCAAGCTCATCGAGGACAACCCCAAGGACCTCGCGCTGCTGCGCCAGAAGATGGGAATGGTGTTCCAGAGCTTCAACCTGTTCTCCAACATGACCATCGTGGAGAACGCGATGCTCGGCCCCGTGAACCTCCTGGGGCTTAGCCGCCAGGAGGCCTACGACCGTTCCATGGACCTCCTGAAGACTGTCGGACTCGGCCACAAGCCCCTCGCCTACCCCGACGAGCTCTCCGGCGGCCAGCGCCAGCGCGCTGCCATCGCGCGCACCCTCGCGATGCAGCCCGAGGCGATCCTGTTCGACGAGCCCACGAGCGCCCTCGACCCCGCCATGGTGGGCGAGGTCCTCGGCGTCATGAAGATGCTCGCCGAGCAGGGCACCACGATGCTCATCGTCACGCACGAGATGAACTTCGCCAAGAACGTCTCCAACCGCATCTTCTACATGGACGAGAAGGGCATCTACGAGGACGGCACGCCCGAGCAGATCTTCGACAACCCGGTGCGCCCCAAGACCCGCGACTTCATCTTCCACGTGAAGACCTTCAACTACACGATCCGCCCGGCCGAGTTCGACTACTACGAGATGCTCGGCCAGGTGCAGATCTTCATGCGCAAGCAGCTCATTGAGGACGCGCGCATCCAGCGCGTCACCCAGGTGCTCGAGGAGGCCATCTACCACATCGTGCTCGAGGCCGGCGAGGACGTCCGCACCGAGCTTGGCATCCGCTACACCGAGAAGACCGGCGACATCGAGCTCGACTTCACGAGCGTCAGCGGCAGCGCCACCTACCCCTACGAGGGCATGGACGAGATCAGCCGCCGCATGCTCGACGGCTACACCACCTCGGTCGAGTCGGTGCCGGGCGCCCTTCGCATCCACCTGTAAGGGGTGAGCGTGACGCACAAATTTGACATAGCGGCCCTGCCCAAGCGCGCGCTTGCGCTCGTTGCCTGCCTCGTGGCGGCGTGTGTGCTCGTGGTCATGCCCTCCGCGGCATGCGCGAGCACCGACACCGTGGCCATCCCCGAGGAGACGCAGAGGGAGCTTCTCAGGAACGCCTCCATCGGCGTGCGCGTCGGCAGCCTCTCGGCCCAGAAGGTGGTCGAGGAATACCCAGACGCCGACGTCCAGAACTTCACCAGCACACCCGACATCGTGAACGCGGTCCTTTCCGGAAAGATCCAGTACGGCGCCATCGTGGAGCCGGTCGCGCGCGCCTACATGCGCCAGAACCAGGACCTTACCTACATCACCCCCGTGCTCTACGAGTTCGAAG
>CAVIES010000048.1:0-12788 GCA_963641675.1 Anaerovoracaceae bacterium | reverse complement strand
GGCCTCCACCATCGTGGACGCCACCGGCGCGGAACCCAAGGTCATTCGCCAGGGAGCCATCCAGCTTTAGCCGCTCGCCCGAGGTTTCCGTCCACCCGTCGCGTGCTGCCCCCGCCTGCCGACTGGCACCGGCCACCCGCGCGCGCAGGCTCCTACACTGTGCCGAAACGCAAACGCAAGGTGAGGAGGCCACCCATGGCCACGATCATGGACAGCATCATGAGTAACGCCGCGAGTGCCGCGGCAGCGCCCGGGGTCTCCTCGCTTGGCTGCGTCATGGCGCTCGACGCCGGCACCACCAGCGTGCGCGCCATCCTCTTCGACGAGTTCGGTCACAAGGTCGCCCAGGCCCAGCGCCCCCTCACCATGAAGTACCCGCACCCCGGCTGGGTCGAGCAAGACCCGGTGGAGATACTCTCCGCCCAGGTGGCCTGCATGGTCGAGGTGCAGTTCAAGAGCGGCATCCACTCCGACCGCATCAAGGCCATCGGCATCACCAACCAGCGCGAGACCGTCATCGTGTGGGACCGCCGCACCGGCCAGCCCATCTACGACGCCATCGTCTGGCAGTGCCGCCGCACGGCGCCCATCGTGGAGAAGGTCGTGGCCGACGGCTACTCAGACCTCATCCGCGAGCGCACGGGCCTCATCCCAGACCCGTACTTCTCCGCCACCAAGATCGCCTGGATTCTCGACAACGTCGAGGGCGCGCGCGAGATGGCCGACGCCGGCCAGCTCATGTGCGGCACGGTGGACACCTGGCTCGTCTACAACCTCACGCGCGGCAAGGTTCACGCCACCGACTACACCAACGCCTCCCGCACGATGCTCTTCGACATCCACAAGCTCTGCTGGGACGTCGAGCTCTGCGAGATCTTCGGGGTGCCCACCTCGATGCTGCCCGACACGCGTCCCTCTTCCGGCGGCTTTGGCGAGGTCAGCGCCGACGTCATGACACACCACCCGCCCATTACGGGCGTCGCCGGCGACCAGCAGGCCTCGCTCTTCGGTCACTGCTGCTTCGAGCCGGGCAGCGTCAAGAACACCTACGGCACCGGCTGCTTCATGCTCATGAACCTGGGCGAGGAGGCCGTGACCTCGGAGAACGGACTCGTCACGACCATCGGCATCGCCGAGGGCGGAACCGTGAGCTACGCGCTTGAGGGCTCGGTCTTCCAGGCTGGCTCGGTCATCCAGTGGCTGCGCGACGAGCTCGGCCTCATCACGTCTGCGGCACAGACCGGCGAGCTCGCCACCTCAGTGCCCGACACGGGCGGCTGCTACGTGGTGCCGGCCTTCACCGGCCTCGGCGCCCCCTGGTGGAGAAGCGACGCCCGCGGCGTGGTCTGCGGCGTCACCCGCGGCACGAACAAGGCGCGCCTCGTCCGCGCGGCCTGCGAGTCCATGGCCTACCAGACCTACGACATCCTCAAGGCCATGGAGGCCGACTCCGGCCATGCCCTGGCCTCGCTCAACGTCGACGGCGGTGCCGCCAACAACGACTTCATCATGCAGTTCCAAGCAGACCTCCTGGGCATTGACGTGGTTCGCGCCGGCACGGCCGAGACCACCGCGCTTGGCGCCGCCTTCCTCGCCGGCCTCGCGGTTGGCTTCTGGGAGGACCGCGATGAGCTCGCGAGCCTCATGGAGGGGGAGAGGGCCTATTCGCCCGCGATGGAGCCCGCGCGCGTGGACGAGCTCCTTGCCGGCTGGCACGACGCCGTCCGCCGCACGCTCGCCTAGCCCAATTCGCCGGACTCTCCGCCGCGCTGTCGCTTGGTAGCGCCGCAGCTCCGCCGCGTTGTCGCTCGGCCAGCCGTGCGGCTTGTCCGCGCGAGTGGAGTCCGTCCGCCTCGTCAACAATGCGCTCGGCCCGCAGTGCGCTGAGTTTGTCGCACCCCACCTCCCCAGCGCGCCCGCCCCGCGCGTGCGTGTTAATCTCTTAGCTGCATGGACGTTACGTCACTCATACAGAAGGGGTTCCACATGCGCATTGTTGTTGCTTCCGATCACGCTGGCTTCTGCCAGAAGGACGTCATCTGCGATTTCGTTCGCGGCCTTGGCCACGAGGTCGAGGACCTCGGTCCCGAGAACGCCGACCGCGTGGACTACCCCGACTACGCCGTTAAGGTCGCCAAGCGCGTCTCCGAGGGCACGGCCGACCGCGGCATCCTCATCTGCGGCACGGGCATCGGCATGGCCATGACCGCCGATAAGGTCGCCGGCGTGCGCGCCACCGTCTGCGAGTCCGACAACTTCGCCCGCCTCTGCCGCGAGCACAACGACTGCAACGTCATCTGCCTCTCCGGCCGCTTCACGGCCCCGATGGACAACTGCAAGTTCGTCGAGACCTTCCTCACCACCGAGTTCGGCGGTGGCCGTCACACCGGCCGCGTCGAGAAGATCATGGCTCAGGACAAGTAATGACGCTTCTCTTTGCCAGCGCCCCGGCTTCGCGTAAGGCGCGCTAGCCGTGTCGCTCGGAATGTGCATCGTAGTGGGCGCCGTCCTCGGTTTTGCCGGGGCGGCGCCCTTTGCCGTCGTGCTTGCGCGCTCGGTTGCCGCGGGTACCAAGGGCCCGGGCGTGCGCTCGGGTTTCGTCTGCATCCTCATTTCGGCGGCCGTCATCCTCATCGGCGCGGCCATTGCCAACCGCCTCTTCCCGGGCTCCGTTCTGCCCGTGGCGGTCTCTGCGGCCCTCACGTTCCTCTTTGCGGTGACCGGCGCGGCCATCTCCGCCTGGCGCCAGCTGCCGTAGCCGCGGCGCCCCGTGACCTGCCGGTGCTCCTTCGCTGCGCCGTTGCGCTGGCGCACCTCGATTGTGTTTTCGATTTTCAGAATCGCCACAATACGGGGCCGGTTGAGGCAAAGTTTTTCCCCACGAGCTGAAGACCACACGCGGTGTAGCAGCAACTTTACACATTATTTAAACTGCTAGCTAAGAGCCCAGAAAAAAATACTGACCACAAACTTTTAGAAGTGCTACTATGCCCTCTTGCTGATTGAAAAACGGTGTTCGGTAGTAGGCCTTCGGCAAGCGGCCAAAGCCCAAGCGCGCGTATATTCCATCGGCAATGGGTACAATCCCTCACGCCGCGCGCAAGCGGGTCTTGCGAGCGGGCACAAGCGGCCAGGCATGGCCGCCAACAAAAGCGGCCGGAGCGGCCGCCAAGGGACAAGCGAAAGGACGTTGCATGTCTCCACTAGATAAGCTCCCTGAGGAGATAGATTCTCTTCTCGACAGCTTTATGTCCCACGCCATCGTCGGCAATACGACGGTTGGCTTCACCACGTACATGTTCTGGCTGGCAGTGGCCCTCGGGCTCATGCTCATCGCCATCTTCGTGTTCAAGAAGAAGCAGGCCGCGAGCCTCGTGCCGCAGGGCTTCTTCGTGAACGGCATGGAGTACGTGGTCGAGTTCGTGCGTGACGACATGGTCAAGTCCATCGTCGGCGACACCTGGAAGAAGCACTTCCCGTTCCTTGCGGCGCTCTTCTTCTTCATCGCGGCCAACTCCATCATCGGCGTCATCCCCGGCTGCCACCCCGGCACCGGCACCATCGGCACCACCGCCGCGCTGGCCATCTGCTCGTTCATCTACTTCATCGTGGTCGGCTGCAAGCGCCTTGGCCCCATCGGCTACATCAAGAGCCTTGCTCCCGAGGGCGTCGCCTTCCCGATCAACGTGCTCGTCTGGGTCATCGAGCTCTTCTCGACCTTCCTGCGCCTCATCACTCTGGCCGTCCGTCTGTTCTGCAACATGTTCGCCGGCCACGTCGTCATGGGCGCCTTCGCAATCCTGGCTTCCCTCTTCTTCGAGCCGCTGCTGCAGAGCTTTAGCGTCGTGGCTCTCGGCCAGGCTGGCGCCTCCGTCTTCTGGGTCGCCATCCTTATCGTCATCTACCTGGTGGAGATTATGGTCGGCCTCATTCAGGCCTACGTCTTCACCCTGCTTTCCGCCGTCTACATCCAGCTCGCCGAGAACGGCGACTAGTAAGTAGCGGCAACCGCCAAAAGGCATTCCGCGGGTCCCTACCCGCTATGCAAATCGCTCACGACTCGCCCGCATACATGGAAGCGGACGACTGACAAAGGAGGAATCGTGGGAGCTATCGGTTATGGTCTTGGTGTTATCGGCGCTGGTATCGGCATTGGTCTCGCTGCTTATGGTGCCACGTCGGCCATCGCTCGCCAGCCTGAGATGCAGAGCCGTCTGTTCACGGTCTTTATTCTGGGCTCCGCTTTCGTTGAGGCCCTCGCCCTCATCGGCTTCGTCGTTACGCTGATCGCCTAGGTCAGAGAATCGACGGAAACGCTGAGTGGAGGCAACAATGAACAGCAACATCAACAAGCTTGGGGTCGCGGGCGCCGCCGCCATTGTGGCTGCTGCCCCCACCGTCGCCCTTGCTGACTCGCCTTCCGGCGCGGACCTGCTGCTGCCGAAGCCGGCGGAGTTCATCCCCGCCCTCATCGCCTTCCTCGTCATCTGGGTCGTTCTCGCCAAGCTCGCTTGGCCCTCGATCCTCGGGATGATGGAGAAGCGCCAGCAGAAGATCCAGGACGACCTGGATGCCGCCGCTGCCGAGAAGGCCGCTGCCGAGAAGGATCACCGCGAGTACCAGGCCCAGATCGCCGACGCTCGCCGCGAGGCCGACGAGATTGTCGCCAAGGCCAAGCGTGAGGCCGAGGCCGAGCGCTCTCGCATCCTCGCCAAGGCGCAGGAAGACGCCGCCGCTGTGGTCGCCAAGGCCCACGACGCCGTCAGCTCCGAGCGCCGCAAGGCCATGATCGAGCTCTCCGGCTCGGTCGTCGACCTCTCCGTGGAGATCGCTAGCAAGATCATCGGCAACGACCTCAGCGAGGCGGATCAGCGCAAGCTGGCCGAGAAGTATCTCGCGGAAGTGGGTGCCCCGCATGACAACAAGGCGTAGCGAGCAGGAGAAGTCCGAGAAGTACGCTCGCGCACTCATCGAGGCCGCGCGTTCCGAGGGCAGGGCCAACAAGGACCTCGTCCAGTGGAACCACGCGCTCAAGTTCTCGCCCGAGGTTCTCGAGACCCTCGCCGCCATGCGCAGCGAGGACGACCTCGACCTCGTCGACGACGTTGCGCGCACCTACAAGCAGATCCTCGACACCGAGGACCAGACCGTCTCTGCCACCGTCACCACTGCGGTGCCGATGGACGACGACCTCCGTCAGAAGGTCATCTCCAAGGCCGAGAAGGACCTGAACGCCCCGGTGTACCTGGTAGAGCGTGTTGATCCGTCCATCATCGGCGGCATCATCCTCGAGGCCCGTGGCAACCGCTACGACGCCTCCGTGCGTGCCCAGCTCTCCGCAATCCGCAAGACGCTCTCCTCTACCTTTATGGGAAGTGATGACTAATGGCAGACAAGATCAGCTCCGAGGTGATCATGCGCACGCTGCGTGAGCAGCTTGCCCAGATCAACGCCACGGTAGACACGCAGGAGGCGTCTGTCGTCACTGAGGTCGGCGACGGTATCGCGCACATCTCCGGCCTTAAGACCGCCATGGCCGGCGAGCTTCTGCAGTTCACCAGCTCTGCCACCGGCAAGAGCATCTACGGCCTGGCCCAGAACCTGGACGAGGCCGAGGTCGGCGCCGTCCTGTTCGGCGACGTCGACGCCATCAAGGAAGGCGACGAGGTTCGTACCACCGGTCGCGTCATGGACATCCCCGTCGGCCGCGCCATGCTCGGCCGCGTCGTGAACCCGCTCGGCGAGCCCATCGACGGCAAGGGTCCCATCGACACCACCGACCGTCGTCCCATCGAGTTCAAGGCCCCCGGCATCATGGAGCGCCAGCCCGTCTGCGAGCCGGTTCAGACCGGTCTTCTCGCTGTCGACGCCATGGTCCCCGTGGGCCGTGGCCAGCGTGAGCTCATCATCGGCGACCGTAAGACGGGTAAGACCGCCATCGCCATCGACGCCATCGTGAACCAGGCCAAGACCGACATGATCTGCATCTATGTCGCCATCGGCCAGAAGGCCTCCACGGTCGCCGCCATCCAGGGCACCCTCAAGGCCCACGGCGTGCTGGACAAGACCGTCATCGTCGCCGCCACCGCTGCCGACTCCGCGCCGATGCAGTACATCGCGCCCATGGCCGGCTCCGCCATTGGCGAGTACTTCATGTACAACGACGAGAACGGCAACCCGGCCGATGCCGAGCACCCCGGCGGCCACGCCCTCGTCATCTTCGACGACCTCTCCAAGCAGGCCGTCGCCTACCGTCAGATGTCGCTGACGCTGCACCGTCCGCCCGGACGCGAGGCCTACCCCGGCGACATCTTCTACCTGCACTCTCGCCTCCTCGAGCGCGCCTGCAAGCTGTCCGACGCCAACGGCGGCGGCTCCATGACGGCTCTCCCGATCATCGAGACGCAGGAGGGCGACGTCTCCGCCTACATCCCGACCAACGTGATTTCGATTACCGACGGTCAGATCTACCTGCAGTCCAACCTGTTCTTCCAGGGCCAGCGCCCGGCTGTCGACGTGGGCATCTCCGTGTCCCGAGTCGGCGGTGCCGCCCAGCTGCCCGCCATGAAGCAGGTCTCCGGCACGCTGCGCCTCGACCTGGCGAGCTACGCCGAGAAGCAGGCCTTCGCCCAGTTCGGCTCCGACCTGGATGCCTCCACTCAGTACCAGCTGAGCCACGGCGCCCGCATGACCGAGCTGCTCAAGCAGGGCCGTTACTCCGCTCTCGACGTCGCCGACCAGATCATTGCCCTGTTCGCCGGCAAGGAGGGCTTCCTCGACGACCTCGACATCGACCAGGTCTGCCCGTTCCGTGACGGCCTTGCCTCCTACATGCAGGAGCGCCACGACGCCGTGCGTCGCGAGCTCGTCCAGGGCAAGATCAGCGACAGCATGTCCGAGCGCCTCAAGAGCCACATCGCCAGCTACAAGAAGCAGTTCCTTCTCGAGCACCCCACCAAGGCGATGCAGGCTGAGGAAGAGGCCGCTGCGCAGACCGCAGAAACCGACCAGGAGAAGGCGTAGGGCACCGGCTCATGTCGAATCTCCGCGAAATACAAAGGCGCATCTCTTCGGTCAAGGCGACCATGCAGATCACGCGCACGATGGAGATGGTCTCCACGGCGAAGATCCGCAAGGCGCTCGAGCGTGCCGAAGAGGCTGAGCCCTACAAGGACGCGATCAGCCGCATGATGGGCGCGGTCGTTGGCGCGAGCCTCGACGAGCGCCAGCCGCTGCTCGTGAAGCACCCGGAGGAGAAGAACGTCCTGTTCATCCTCTTTGCCTCCGACCGAGGCCTTGCCGGTGGCTTTAACGTACAGCCGCAGCGCGACGTCCAGCGCAAGATGGACAAGCTCGCCGCCAAGGGCGTGAGCTCCCAGCTCATTACCAGCGGCCGCAAGCCCACCGAGTACTTCACCTACCGCGGCGTCGAGCCGGTCGTCTCCTTCACGGGCAGCTCTTCCGAGCCCACGATGGACATGGCCGACCAGATCGCTACCTACGTGATGGACGCGTACGCCAAGGGCGCCGTCGACCGCGTTGAGCTCACCTATTGGCACGCCAAGAACCGCGTGGAGCAGCAGCTCGTCTGCGAGCAGCTTCTCCCGATCGACCCTGACGTGTTCAAGATGCCCAACGAGCCGCGCAACCCCGAGGCCATGACCACGCTCGAGCACGACCTTAACAGCCCGTTTGAGTTTGAGCCCTCCGCCTCGTCGGTCCTGGGCTACCTCATCCCGGCCTACGTGCGCACGGTCATCTTCCACGCCCTCCTCGACTCTGCTGCCGCAGAGCACGGCGCGCGCCGTCGCGCCATGCACTCGGCCACCGAGAACGCAGAAGAGGTCATCACGAACCTGAGCCGCACGTACAACCGCGTGAGGCAGAGCTCCATCACTACCGAGATCACTGAGATCATCGGCGGCGCGTCCGCATTGGAGGACAACTAATGGCAGAAACCACTGATAAGCGAACGGTGCTTGAGGAGGCTGCGCTCGAATACATGAGCCGCAGCGCCGGTGATGGCACCATCGTCAGCATCGTGGGCTCCATCGTTGACGTTAAGTTCGACGAGGGCGTTCCCGCGATCTACAACGCGCTCACCGTCACGGGCGAGACCCCCATTGGCGCCGTGAACGTCACCCTCGAGGTCGAGAGCGAGCTTTCGGGCAACGTCGTCCGCTGCGTCGCCATGGCTTCCACCGACGGCCTTCAGCGCGGCCTCCGTGTCCACGACACGGGCGCTCCGATGATGATGCCCGTTGGCGAGGCCACCCTTGGCCGCGTCTGGAACGTTGCCGGCAAGCCGGTCGATGGCAAGCCCATCCCCGATTCGGTGCAGTACTACCCGATTCACCGTCCTGCCCCGCAGTTCCAGGACATCACCACCCAGACCGAGATCTTCGAGACCGGCATCAAGGCCATCGACCTTCTCGAGCCCTACGTCCGCGGCGGCAAGACCGGCCTCTTCGGCGGCGCCGGCGTCGGCAAGACGGTGCTCATTCAGGAGCTCATCAACAACCTCGCCCAGGAGCACGGCGGCACCTCGGTGTTCACCGGCGTTGGCGAGCGCACCCGTGAGGGCACCGACCTCTACCTCGAGATGACCGAGTCCGGCGTCATCGAGAAGACCTGCCTGGTCTACGGCCAGATGAACGAGCCGCCCGGAGCGCGTCTGCGCGTCGGTCTGGCCGGCCTCACCACGGCCGAGTACTTCCGTGACCAGGGCCAGGACGTGCTGCTCTTCATCGACAACATCTTCCGCTTCTCTCAGGCCGGCTCCGAGGTCTCCGCACTTCTCGGCCGTATGCCCTCCGCCGTTGGCTACCAGCCCACGCTGGCCACCGAGATGGGCGACCTGCAGGAGCGCATCACCTCCACCAAGGAGGGCTCGATCACCTCGGTCCAGGCCGTCTACGTTCCCGCCGACGACCTCACCGACCCGGCGCCTGCCACCACGTTCACGCACCTCGATGCCACCACGGTTCTGTCGCGTAACATTGCCTCCCTCGGCATTTACCCGGCCGTCGACCCGCTGGCGAGCTCTTCCGACGCCCTCGACCCGAGCGTCGTCGGCGAGGAGCACTACCGCGTGGCCACCGCCGTCCAGGAGCTCCTGCAGGAGTACACCGACCTCCAGGACATCATCGCCATCCTTGGTATGGACGAGCTCTCCGAGGAGCAGCGCCTGGTTGTCGACCGTGCCCGTAAGGTGCAGCAGTTCCTCTCCCAGTCTTTCCACGTGGCGGAGAAGTTCACCGGCAACCCCGGCTGCTACTGCCGCATCGACGACACCGTCCGTTCCTTCGCCGCCATCATCGACGGTGAGTGCGACGACATCCCCGAGCAGGCCTTCCGTTACGCCGGCACCATCGACGACGTGCGCGAGCGCGCCTCCAAGATGGCCGCCGACGAGCACAAGGCAGAGTAGGGCAGGCGCACATGGCGTATCTAACCTGCAAGTTCGTGAGGCCTGACAAGCAGATTTACGAGGGCAAGTGCGCCTCGATGACGCTTGTCAGCTACTCCGGCGAGCTGGGCATCTACCCGGGCCACGCCTCAGAGATTTGCGCTCTGGGCGACGGCGTGGTGCGCCTCAAGCTCACGCCCGAGGACGGCGGCGGGGAGTACGGCGTCATCGTCTCCGGCGGCTACGCCGAGGTGCACAACGACACGGTCGTCATCATCGCCGACCACGCTCGCCGCACCGACGACGTCGAGCCCGAGACGGTCATCCGCACGCGTGAGAAGGCCGAGGCCGCCCGCGACGCCCTGCCCGAGGGCGACCACCAGCGCGCCTACTACGAGAACAAGATGGCTTGGTGCGATCTTCTCCTCGCAAAGGCCGATGGCGGAGCCAAGAAGGCCGAATAGCTGCGTAATTAGCGCACAACATACCCTCTCGTTTACAATCGAGAGTTGGATTGACCCGGTGGGCGTCCGTGATGCGGGCGCCCACCTTCTCATAGCTCAGATAGGGGAGGAACATGGACGTCATCAAGGTTGAGGGTGGACACCCCATAACCGGTGAGGTGCGCGTGGAGGGCGCCAAGAACTCCGCGCTCAAGCTCATGGCCGCCACCATCATGGCGCCGGGCGTGAACACGCTCACCAACGTCCCCAACATCTCCGACGTGCACGTCATGGGCAAGGTGCTCAAGCGCCTCGGAGCCACGATCGAGGTGGTGGACGAGCATACCCTCGTCATCGACACCACCAACGTCACCAAGTGGGAGGCCCCCTACGACCTCGTCGTGAAGATGCGCGCTTCCACCGCCGTGCTCGGCCCCTTGCTCTCGCGCTTTGGCAAGGCCATCATCGCCATGCCCGGCGGCTGCAACCTCGGCGCCCGCAAGATCGACATGCACATCCTCGGCCTCGAGGCCCTAGGCGTTAAGTTCGAGACCACCCACGGCGACATCCACGCCACCTCGCCTAACGGCATCCACGGCGCCAACGTCACGCTCGAGTTCGCCAGCGTCGGTGCCACGGAGAACCTCGTCATGGCCTCCGTCCGCGCCAAGGGCACCACCATCATCGACAACGCCGCCCGCGAGCCCGAGATCGTCGACCTCGCCAACATGCTGAACGAGATGGGCGCCAAGGTCAGCGGCGCCGGCACCCCCGTCATCACCATCGAGGGCGTGGACGAGCTCCACCCCGTCACCCACGCCGTTGTGGGCGACCGCATCGAGGCGGGCACCTTCATTGCCGCCGCGGCCATGACGGGCGGCCCCATTCACGTCACCGGCTTTAAGCCCGAGCACCTCGGCCTCGTCCTCAAGAAGTACGAGGACATGGGTGTCGTCATCGAGCGCGAGGAGGACGGCGTCGTCGCCTCCGCCCCGGGTCGTCTCAAGGCTGTCGACATCCAGACCCTGCCGTTCCCGGGCTTCCCCACCGACATGCAGGCCCAGACCATGGCCATGCTCGCCATCTCCGAGGGCCAGTGCGTGGTGACTGAGAACATCTTCGAGAACCGCTTCATGTTCGCCGGCGAGATTGCCCGCATGGGCGCCAACATCCGCATCGAGGGCCACCACGCCATCGTGCACGGCGTCAGCGGCCTCTCCGGCGCCCAGGTGGAGTCGCCCGACCTGCGTGGCGGCGCGGCGCTCGTCCTCTCCGGCCTCATCGCCGAGGGCGAGACGGTCGTCTCCAACATCCACCACATCGAGCGCGGCTACGAGCGCTTCGTCGACAAGCTCTGCTCGCTCGGTGCGAAGGTCTGGCGCGACACCGTGGCCGACGTGGACATCGAGGACTAGCCATGGCTGCCCACCAAGAGATGGACCCGAGCGAGACCGGCTACTTCGACTGCGACCGCACCACCTCGGGCTCTGCCTATCACGAGCGCATGGTGCAGAGGAACGCCCGTCGCCGCACCATAATCATCGTCGCGGTGCTGCTCGCCCTCATTCTGGCGATTTGCTGCGCCGTCGTGGCGTCGCAGGGCGGCTCGGTCGGGTAAGATAAGGTTAACTTTTGGCTCGCATATAGGGCGAGCAGCAAGAACAGGGTTGGTAACGGAGGTACGCACATGAAGGTGAAGAACGAAGAGCACGCTCTCACGAGTGCGGGCGAGGACTACCTCGAGGCGATCTACTGCATCCTGCTCGAGCACCCCGGCGACGACTCCGTTCGCTCGGTCGACGTCTCCGACCGTCTCGACGTCTCCAAGGCGAGCGTCAACAAGGCGCTCACGGCCCTCAAGGAGGGCGGCTTTGTCGACCAGACCCGTTACGGCCGCGTCGAACTAACCGAGACGGGCCGCGAGTACGCCTCCATGGTCTGGCGCCGCCATCGCATGCTGCGCACCTTCCTCACCGTCGAGCTCGGCGTTTCCGAGGAGGTTGCCAACGACGAGGCCTGCGAGATGGAGCACGCCCTCTCCGAGGACACCACCCAGCGCCTCATGGGCTACCTCGAGCGTCAGGGCATCGTCGTCGAGGGCTAAGGCTGCCTCAGAGGGCACCCACGCAGCGAAACTGTTTCCCTCGCCGGCGCCCGAGCAAGCCCCTAATAGCCACCAAAATGGGGCTTAGTCCATCAAAACCTCAGCTTGTTCTTTCTGTGCAGGGCGTCTGAACTGCCCGTTCGGGCGGTAGCATCCCATAGGTTTACTTACCGCATGGGTGCCGCATACAGGTGCCCGCGCGTCGTACGTGCAACTGTCGAATGGAGCATCGTGAAGGCTATCATCCCCGCCGCCGGTCTCGGTACCCGCTTCCTGCCCGCCACCAAGGCGGTTCCCAAGGAGCTTCTGCCCGTCCAGGACATCCCCGTCATCCAGCAGGTTGTCGAGGAGGCTCTTGCCGTGGACGGCGTTGACGGCGTTGTTATCGTCAACTCCCACGACAAGCCCGCCGTGGAGGGTCACTTCAAGAAGGACGACGGTCTCGAGTGCATTCTCGATGAGCGCGGCAAGCACGCCCTCGCCGAGGGTGTCCGTCATGCCGGCGAGCTGCCGGTTTCATTCGTCTACCAGGACAGCCCGCTCGGCCTCGGCCACGCGGTGCTTCAGGCCGAGCCCGAGATGGACGGCGAGCCGTTCCTCGTCCTGCTTGGCGACTACTTCGTACCCGGCCATGACATGTGCCGCCGCATGAAGGCCATCTCCGACGAGCACAACGGCGCCTCCGTCATCGCCGTCGCCGCCGTGCCCGAGGATCAGGTCTCCCGCTACGGCATCATCGCCGGCGAGTGCATCACCGAGGGTGAGCCCGAGGAGGTCGGCGCCGTCTGGCGCGTCAACGGCCTTGTGGAGAAGCCCGCCCCCGAGGACGCCC
>CAVIES010000047.1:0-12848 GCA_963641675.1 Anaerovoracaceae bacterium | reverse complement strand
GCGCTTGCGGTTTCCGCAGACGGCAGCCTCGCCGCCTTTGACACGGGGCTCTCCTCTGCCATGGACGAGAAGCTCTATGCCGTGCTCAGCGCCACCGACACCGACATCCCCTGGCACCTCGAGGGCTTTGCCACCGCAGGCTCCGGCGAGCTGGGCGCGCGCCTTACGGCGACGCTCCCCGAGCTGCCGGCGCAGGCCGCCTACCTCACGAGCATCGACGACGTGCTGCCGCGCGCCGGCGCCATGGTGATCCCCGACTACCGCTCCGTGCTCTCCGAGGGCCTCGACCGCCTGCCGCAGGGGTGGCTCCGCGAGCAGGTTGCCGGCACCGGCGCCGCGGACGCGTTTGAGGCACTTGCCGCCACGACCACGCCGGCCGAGCACGCAACGGCCCTTCGCACGCTCTCCCGCGCCATCGCCGACGAGCCAGCGAGCTTCCGCCGCATCTGCCGCGCGCTGGACGACGCCATTGACCTCTCCATGCGCCGCGCCCGCGCGAGCTACCGCCACGTGGCGCCCGCCTACGACGCCGCCCGCAACAAGACGCTGCTGCTCTTGCCGCTGGCCCTCGTGGACGAGACGCACGCCGACTGCGCCCTCGCGCTCGAGCTCATGCCGAGCGGCGCCTACCAGGCCGCCAGCGTCGTGGCACTCCCCCGCGCCTACGCCGCAGCCCGCATCGTCAGCGCCGAGCAGCCCGCCTGGCTCACGCCCGAGGTGCTCGGGTAAGAAATTTAGATACGGCAATAAAGCGCAGGAAGAACGGCATATTTCTCAGAAACAGGCCGTATTTTCCGTCAAATCAAAGCATAAGAGCCGCCGAGCATGCGCCCGACGGCTCTTTTCGTATGGTTACCAGCTGTTTATTGGCAGCCGCTAATGGCCCCTCTTACGCCTCTGGCACCTCGCCCGTGGCCAGGATCTGCTCCAACGCGGCCTCATCCAGCACGGGCACGCCGAGTTCCTGGGCCTTCGTGAGCTTGGAGCCAGCGGAGGCACCGGCGATGACGTAGCTCGTCTTCTTGGAGACGGAGCCACTTACCTTGGCGCCAAAGGCCATGAGCTGCGCCTTCGCCTCGTCGCGCTTGAGGTTCTCCAGCGTGCCGGTGAGCACGAAGGTGAGGCCCGCAAGCGTCTGCGGGGCGGTCTCCGTCTGCTCCTCCTCCAGCACCACGCCCGCCTCTTGCAGGCGGTTGAGCACGGCGAGGTTCTCCTCCACCAGGAGGAACTCTCGCACGCTATGGGCGATCTTGGGGCCAACGCCCTCAACGCCGGCAATGCGCTCCTCGTCTGCCGCCATAAGCGCGGCAAGGCTGCCGAACTCCTTGGCAAGCGAGCGCGCCACCTGCTCGCCCACGTGGCGGATGCCAAGGCCAAAGAGCACGCGCGCAAGGCCGCGCTCGCGGCTCTCGGTGATCTGGGCCATGACCTTGGCGGCGATGGTCTTGCCCACCAGGATGTCCTCGCCCGCCACGCTCACGCGGCCGGTGGGGCAGGCCGCCAGCGCACCCTCGGTGAGCGAGTCGTAGAAGTCGGCCACGTCGGAGACGAGCCCGGCCGAGACGAGTTTGCCGATGAGCTCGTCGCCCAAGCCATCGATGTCCATGGCCTTGCGGCTCACCCAGTGGCAGAGGCGCTCGTGGGCCTGGGCCGGGCAGTCTATTGAGACGCAGCGGTAGGCTACCTCGCCCTCCTCGCGCAGGACCGGGCTGCCGCAGCTGGGGCAATGCGTGGGCATCTGGAACTCCACGGCGTCTGCCGGGCGGAGCTTCAGCACGGGGCCCACGACCTCTGGGATGACGTCGCCCGCCTTGTGCACCACGATGGTGTCGCCCACGCGGACGTTCTTGCGACGAATCTCGTCGATGTTGTGCAGGGTCGCGCGGGCGATGGTGGAGCCGGCCACGAGCACCGGGTCGAACTCGGCCACCGGCGTGAGCACACCGGTGCGGCCCACTTGGATGCGGATCTCGCGCAGGACGGTCTCTTTCTCCTCCGGCGGGAACTTGAATGCGATGGCCCAGCGCGGGGCACGCGCGGTAAAGCCGAGGGCCTCCTGGCTGGCGAAGGAATCGACCTTTACCACCACGCCGTCGATGTCGTAATCGAGCTCGTCTCTGTGAGCCAGCGCCTGGGTGCAGAACTCGTGCACCTCCGCGGCGCTCGTGCAGCGAGCGGCGTTGGGATTCACGTTAAAACCGCAGCTACGGAGCCACTGGAGGAACTGCCACTGGGTGCTGACGGCAAGCGGAGCCTCGTCGGCCACGGCGTAGATGAAGGTCTCTAGGTCGCGGTGGGCCGTCACCTTCGGGTCCTTCTGGCGAAGGCTGCCGGCGGCGGCGTTCCTCGGGTTGGCAAATGGCTCGCGGCCCGCGGCGTCGGCGTCCTCGTTCAGACGCACGAAGCTGTGCTTGGGCATGTAGACCTCGCCGCGTACCTCCACCGACTGCCCCAGGCCGCCGCCCTCCACCTTGGCCAGGCCCTCGGCGGCAAGCGCGTGCGGGATGTCCTTAATGGTGAGGACGTTGGCCGTAACGTTCTCGCCCGTGGTGCCGTCGCCGCGGGTGGCGGCGCGCACGAACTGGGCATCGGTGTAGGTGAGCGCCACGCCAAGGCCATCGATCTTGAGCTCGCAGGTATAGGCCACCGGGTTTGCGGCGGAGGCGCCAAGGGCTTCGTCGGTGCGGGCGAGCCACTCGTCCAGTTCCTCGAGGTTCATGGCGTCGTCGATGGAGTACATGCGCTGGGCATGGGTGACCGGCTCAAACTGCTCTGAGACGTAGCCGCCCACGCGCTGGGTGTAGGAGTCTGCCGTCACGAGCTCGGGGTGCTCGGCCTCGATGCCCTGGAGCTCCACGAGGAGGCGGTCGAACTCGGCGTCGGTCACCTGCGGCTTGTCGAGCGCGTAGTAGCTGTAGGCGTAGGTGTTGAGCATGCGGTTGAGCTCGGCCGCACGGGCGCGCGGGGAGGCCTTGGGTGCACGCGCGGGAGCGCTTGTGCCCAAGTGAGCCTCGTCCTCAAAGCCAGGCAGGTCACCAAAGAGCGACATCTGCCCCTCTACCTGCGCGTTATTGCCGTTGCCACGTGCCATTTCGTCTCCGCTCGTCAGTCGGTTCAACGCTCAAATGGTACCGCAAGGGGCTGACAAAAAAGGCGGCCCGCCGAAGCGAGCCGCCCTTCAAAAACCCGTGTGTCGCGCGTGGCCGATCTGCCGCGGCCTGGCCACCAGCCCTTAGCTGCTGAGGCCGGCGTCGCCCTCGCTGTAGCTGCTCAGGCCGTTGCCGTAGCTGTTGCCATAGCCGTTGCCGTCATTGCCGTAGGAGTCGCCAAGGCCGCTGCTCGAGTCGCTGCTGGAGCCGTTGCCGTTGTAGTACTCGTAGTAGCGCTTGAGGTACTCCTCCAAAAGCGAGTTCTGCGAGCTATCGTCCTCGGAGCTTGAGCTAGAGGCGTCGGCATCGGAGCCGAGGGTGACCTCGACCGTGTTCTCCTTGCCGTCGCGGACGTAGGTGATCTGCACCGTGTCGCCCACGCTGTGGCTGCGCACCGCGAGCACGATGCCGTCGGAGCTCGTGATCTCTTCGTCGTCGAGCTTGGTGATGACGTCGCCCTTCTGGATGCCGGCCTGCTCGGCGGGGCTGCCGCTGGTGACGGAGGCCACGTAGGCGCCCTGGGTCACGCTGAGGTTGGCGCTCTTGGCGTTCTGGGCCGTCACGGTCTGGAAGCTGCCGCCGAGGTAGGCGTGCTCAACCGTCTTGCCGGCGATGATCGTGTTGGCGACCTCCACGGCGTAGTTGCCGGGAATCGCGAAGCCCACGCCCGAGCTGGAGCCGGAGTAGCTCTCGATGAGGGAGTTGATGCCGATGAGCTTGCCCTCGCTATCGACCAGGGCGCCGCCGGAGTTGCCCGGGTTGATGGTGGCGTCGGTCTGGATGAGGTTGGTGTAGATGGTGTTGCCCGAGGTGTTCTGGAGCATGGTGGAGCGGTAGAGCGAGCTCACGATGCCCGTGGAGACCGACTGGTCGAGGCCGAACGGGCTGCCGATGCTCATGACCCACTCGCCCACCTCAAGGGAGCTGGAGTCGCCGATCTCCATCGGGGTGAGGGTGGTGTCGCCCGGGTCGATCTTGATGACAGCGAGGTCGCTGGACTCGTCGGAGCCCACGACCGAGGCCTCGTAGGAGCCGTCGGTGGTGGAGACGGAGATGTCGGTGGCGTCCTCGATGACGTGGTAGTTGGTGAGGATGTTGCCGTCGGTGTCCAGGATGACGCCCGAGCCCACGCCCGAGCCGTCACTGGTGGTGACGCTGATGGAGACGACGGAGGGCAGGCACTTGGTGGCCACGGCCGTGGCGAGCGAGGTGTCCTCGCTGCTGGCGTTGATGGTCACGTTCTGGCTGGTGGAGCTCGTGGTGGAGCCAGAGGTGTTGCCGATGACGCCGCCAAAGTAGAGGCCGGCCGTGAGCGCGCCCGCGCCCACCACGCCGCCGATGAGGCCAAAGACGAGCGCCTTCAGGCCCGTGTGCGGCTTCTTGGGCTTGGGGTCGCCCGCCTCGTCATAGGAGGGAATGGGCGACATGCCGTCGTAGCCGCCAGAGGGCTGCTCGTACTGGGTGGTCGGCTGCTCGTAGGAGGCATAGGCCTGCGTGGGTTCGCCGTAGTGCTGGCCACCCATCTGCTGGGTTGGCTGGGAGGGCACCTGAGTCGTGGGATGCTCGCCCGTCTCGCTTGCCGGTCTGTTGTATTCGTCCCCCGGGAAGACGGGACCCTGGTTGGAATCTGCCATCATCCGCTCCTTGCTTCCATGCGGCCCGTGGCCGCGCTTTGTGTTCGAACCTGTTGTACCCCTATGAGGCGCCGCGTCTCTTGTTCAACTACATGCGACACAGCCGCAAAACAACACTTACAGTTGCCTGAAAAACAATCTAGCTGGGCAAACGCAGAAGTCTGAAAACGCCGCAGGTGCCTAAATCCACACATAGCCTCGCAATTGCACGCTGCAACCTGAAAGCCCGCGGTCACCCCAAACAACGCTCGGTAACCCCCGTTCGCCCCTCCGCTGCCCTTCGCAACAAAAAGGCCGCGCCCCTAGGGACGCGGCCGACAGCGCAATTAGACCCAAGCCTAGAGCTTGAAGAGGTAGCCCACGCCACGCACGGTGACGATGTGGTTGGCCACCTGCGGGCCCACCTTGGAGCGCACGCGACGGATGTGCACGTCAACCGTGCGGGTGCCGCCGCAGTACTCAAAGCCCCAGACGCGGTGGAGCAGCGTCTCGCGCGAGTAGGCGCGGGAGGGGTGCGTGGCCAAGAAGCTCAGCAGCGAGTACTCCATGAGCGTGAGGTCAACCGGCTTGTCGTCGATGTAGATCTGATAGGTGGCGAGGTTGATGGTCATGTTGTCGATGGAGACGATATCGCTCGGCGCGTTCTCCTCGCCCGGCCAGAGCAGCTGGGTCATGCGAACGCCAAACTCCGGCTCGCCGGCGGAGGCGAGGATGAAGTCGTTCTTGCCCTGGACGGGCAGGCGCATGGCGGAGAGCCTGTCCTCGTCAACCACGAGCAACTGCGGGACGCAGCCGTTCTCGGCCGAGTAGGCGTTCACGCGCGAAACGAGGTCGTCAGTGGCACCGGCGAGGTCGAGCGTGATGAGACCGAAGTCGTTGCCGCTCGCGATGGCCTGGTCGAAGGTGTCGGGCGTGGCGAGCAGAACGGAAATGTCGAGCTCGTGGGAGAGCTCGCGCATGCGGTCGTGCAGGCGCGTGGTGCGCGATATGAGAAGTACCTTCTTGTGATGCATGGTATCTCCAAATCCAGCGTTTCTGCCGTGTCCTAGAAGCCGCCGTAGTAGTGGCGCAGCTCCCAGTCGGTGACCGTGCGGGAGTAGTCCTCCCACTCGGCGCGCTTCTCGCGAAGCAGGTAGTCGTAGATGTGGTCGCCGAGCGTCTCACGCATGAGCTCGGAGCCGGCGAAGGCCTCGATGGCCTCGCCGAGGTCGCGCGGCAGGCGAGCAGCACCCGTGGAGGGGATCTCGTCGAAGGGGACGGTGCACTCCTCAGGAAGCGGCAGCTCCTCCTCGATGCCCTTCATGCCGGCGGCGAGCGTCACGGCCAGCGTGAGATAGGGGTTGCAGGTGGGGTCGGGGCTGCGCAGCTCGATACGGCGGCTCAGCTCCTTGCCCGGCTTGTAGGTGGGAACGCGCACGAAGGCCGAACGGTTCTTGGAACCCCAGGTGGCGTAGCACGGAACCTCGCCGTTGGGCACGAGGCGCTTATAGGAGTTGACCGTGGGGTTGGTGATGAGCGCGAACTCCGGGGCGTACTTGAGCAGGCCGGCGATGTAGTGCTGGGCGGTCTCGGAGAGGTGGTGCACCACGCCCTCGCCCTTGGCCCAGAACAGGTTGTTGCCGTCGTGGTCGAAGAGGCTCTGGGAGAGGAACATGGCAGAGCCCGGGACGCCGGAGAGCGGCTTGGGCATGAATGAGGCGAACATGCCGTGCGCGTAGGCCGTCTGCTTGATGACGAGGCGGGCGGTCATGATGTTGTCGGCGCAGGTGACGGCCTCTGCGTAGCGCAGCGAGACGCCGTTCTGCGAGGGGGCGTCGGCGTGGTAGGAGTACTCAACCGGCACCGACATGCGCTCGAGCTCGAGAGTGAGGTCGCGGCGAAGGTCGCGGGCGGAGTCCTCGGGCGTGAGGTCGAAGTAGCCGGCCTTGTCGAGCGGGCGCGGCACAGCGGAGCCCTTGGCGACGGTGGTGTCCTCCGCAAAGTAGAAGAACTCAAGCTCGGGGCTGACGTTCAGGACGTAGCCGGCCTTGTCGGCCGCGCGGAACTGGCGCAGCAGGCAGGCGCGCGGGTCGCCCTCGAAGTCCTCGCGCTGCGGGGTCTTGATGTCGCAGAAGATGCGGGCCACGCCGCTCTCGGAGGGGCGCCAGGGCAGCACCTGGAAGGTGGAGGCGTCGGGGAAGGCGAGCATGTCGGATTCCTCGAGCGTGGCAAAGCCGTCGACGGCCGAGCCGTCGAAGCCGATGCCCTCCTCGAAGGCCTCCTCGAGGTCCTCGGGGGAGATGGCGAACGACTTGAGGTTGCCGAGCACGTCGGTGAACCACAGGCGCACGAAGCGAATGTCGCGCTCCTCCACGGAGCGCAGGACGAAGTCGATGTTCTGCTCGTTGGTCATCGAGCTACCTCGCAGACTGACGGAGTTTGTACCGGTGGGGCCAGCCAGCGCCGGCCTAGCCTATGCGTGACACTTTGGCACAAACTTGTTTCGGCGTTGTTACCCTAATTTTACGCCAAACGGGCCGCCGCAAATACCCCGCGAGCCACAGCAGCAGGCATGGCTAGCTGTAGAATTCCTTGAAGTTGACTAGCACCTGTGGAGGAGTGTCCCCGTGAGTAAGACCAAGAAGTTCGTCGCAGCGCTTGCGCTCATGTTCCTGTTGGCCCTGGGCCTTGTGCCGGCAACGCCCGCGCATGCCGAGGACACGAGCGCCGACAAGCCCCTCTACCTCGCGCTTGGCGACTCCATCACCTATGGCTACGAGCCCGACCCGGACGACCCCACCAAGGAGGAGGGCAAGCAGCTCACCGACGAGTGCTTCGTGAACATCCTCGCCGCCGAGAAGGGCTATAGGGTGGAGAACTACGGCGTCATCGGCAACACCGCCACGGGCATCATGGGCCAGCTCGAGACCGGCGAGCTCGACAGTTCCATTAGGGAAGCGAAGATCGTCACCATCACCTGCGGCGGCAACGACCTGATGAAGGTCGTCTACCAGAAGGCGGCAGACCTCTTTAACAGCACCGAAAGCAACGTGAAGAAATATGGCGCGCTCACGGCAGACGACGTGGTCTACATCCTCTGGCGAAACGACCAGTCGACGGCCGACGCGAGCATGGAGCTCCTGATGGTGCAGATGTGCGCGGCGTCGGCGATCCTCTCCCCCGTTGACGGCGAGTACATCGAAGACCAAGAGGCCTTTACGTCGGCGGTGACCGAGTTCACCCAGAACCTCAACAAGGTCACGGCCTACATCAAGGGCCTTAACCCGAACGCTCGCATCTTCGTCACCACGCAGTACAACCCCTACGAGCACTTCAGCGGCTCTTACGAGGACATCGGCATCCGCATCGGCGCCTGCGCGGACAAGCTCGCCCAGGCGGTGAAGGACAACGCCGAGGCCGGTAGCTACACCGTGGCAGACGTCCACGCCGCCTTCACCGGGCAAACCGCCACGCTCTGCAACGCCACCGTGAGTCCGCTCACGCTCGACTTCCACCCCTCCGTCGCCGGCCATGCCGTCATCGCGCAGGTCTTCTCTGAAATCGTGAAGCCCACGGTGGAGATTACGGCCGAGGCCAAGACGAAGGTCTACGGCGAGGAAGACCCCGAGTTCACTGCAACCACAAAGTACGCAGAGAACGTCGAGGGCTTCATCTACTCGCTCGGCCGCGAAGAGGGCGAGGACGTGGGCGAATACGAGATCACGCTGGATGAGAACGACGCCTACTTCGCCGACTACACGGCAGCCAAGCTCACCATCACGCCCAAGTCCATCGTGCCCGACACGAACGAGACTCCGGAGGACGAGAAGACCGGCGTGAGCGTGGAGCCGCTCGCCGACGTGACCGAGAACGGCAGGCCCCAGGAACAGGTCCCCACCATCGCAGATTCCAAGACGGGCAAGACGCTCGTTGCCGGCACCGACTTCACCCTCACCTACGAGGGCGACACCACCAACCCCGGCATGGTGACGGTGACCGTCACCGGCAAGGGCAACTACCAGGGCACCTTCGAGCTCACCTACAACATCCTCAAGGATGACACGCCCAAAGGCGACAGCGACGAGGGCGACGGCGACAAGAAGGAAGAGACCAGCAAAAAGGACTCGTCTCTCCTTCCCCAGACCGGAGATACGGCGACCTGCATGACCGCCATCGCCGCCACGGGCGCCGCCGCTATTGCGGCAGCCCTCTTCCGCAGGTCGCACTAAAAGCCACAGCTAAGTAGCGGCAGGGGTCGGGGGCGCCGCTGAAGGAAACATTCCGCAGCAGCCTATGCGCCCAATCCACCAGCGAATGCGAGCGAGGACGTTTCCGAAGCGGTGCCCCCGACCCCGGAGAGCCCACGAAAATTCACTAGGGCTAACTTTTAGTGCTACACTCGCAAAGGAAAAGCGCCAAAGAAGGGAGCCGCATGAACGTAGCCGACATCGTCATCATCGCAGCCGTGCTCGCGGTCTTTGCCCTCTGCGTGAGGTCCCTCGTGCGCTCCACCAAGAAGGGCGAGTGCGTGGACTGCGCCTCAGGCGGCTCGTGCAACGCCAGCCACGACGGCCACTGCAAGGAGAGCGCCAAGCTCATGGCAAGCGCCGCGGCGGCCGCCAAGCGCCACGCCGAGAAGGCAGCCGAGTAGACCCGAGCCAACAGACAGAGGAGGGCCCCGTTCGCAAAGCGCGAGCGGGGCCCTTGCTTTGTGCGGGCATTCGCACCGCGCATACGGGCCTCGCCCGGCGCGCCCGCGCCCTTCCTCGCCACGTCATCAGCTTATCTTCAAGCATATGTTGTTAGCCTGGGCTAACTGTTATGCAAAGCTCGAGGTTCTCCCCTATAATCGTGGGCATTAAGCATACGTGGCAAAGGCGGGCCCATGTCCTACATCGAGTTCAACGACGTCGTTAAGTCCTACGGCTCGGGCGAGACCGAGATCCATGCCCTCGACGGCGCGAGCTTTGCCGTGGAGAAGGGCGAGCTCGCCGTCATCCTCGGTGCCTCGGGCGCGGGAAAGACCACGGCACTCAACATCCTCGGCGGCATGGACACCGCCACCTCGGGAAGCGTCCGCGTGGACGGCCGCGACATCGCTGGCGCCTCCGAGGCGGAACTCGTGGAGTACCGCCGCGCCGACGTGGGCTTCGTCTTTCAGTTCTACAACCTCGTGCCCAACCTCACCGCGCTCGAGAACGTCGAGCTCGCGGCCCAGATCTGCCCCGATTCGCTGGACGCGGCCGAGACGCTCGCAAAGGTTGGGCTCGAGAAGCGCCTAGCGAACTTCCCGGCGCAGCTCAGCGGCGGCGAGCAGCAGCGCGTCTCCATCGCCCGCGCCGTAGCCAAGAACCCCAAGCTCCTGCTCTGCGACGAGCCCACGGGAGCGCTCGACTACCAGACCGGCAAGCAGATCCTGCAGCTTCTGCAAGACACCTGCCGCAAGGACGGCATCACCGTCATCATCATCACGCACAACTCGGCGCTCGCCCCCATGGCCGACCGCCTCATCCGCTTCAAGAGCGGCCGCGTGACCGAGATGAGCGTGAACGACTCCCCCACCCCGATCAGCCAGATCGAGTGGTAGCCCATGCGCTCGGCCCTGCTTAAAGACACCCTGCGCACCGTTGGCGCCAGCAAGCGCCGCTTTGCCGCGCTCGCCGCTATCTGCGTGCTGGGCGTCACCATGCTCATCGGCATCACCATCGCCTGCGAGGACCTGCGCCTCACGGCCGATGAGTTCTACGACGCGCAGCGCCTCTACGACGTAAGCGTGCAGTCGACCCTCGGCCTCTCCGATTCCGACGTCACCGCCCTCGCCGCGCTTGACGGCGTGGACGCCGCCGAAGGCAGCTATGGCGAGACCGCCTACACCGAGGTGGGCGACTCGAAGTCCTCCGTTGAGGTGCATGCCTTCAGCAAGGGCGGCATGAACGAGCCCTACCTCGTGGAGGGCCGCCTCCCGAGCAGCGCGAGCGAGGTCGCCGTCACCTCCGAGTACCTCGAGGCCACGGGCAAGCGCATCGGCGACACCGTGACCTTTGGCGTCGATTCCGACGAGACCACCTGGGCGGCCGACGACAACGCGGAAGACGAGGATGAGTCCGAGGAGACGACTGACGAGCTCTACTCGGAAGACTCCGATGAACTCTTCGCGCGCCACGCCTACACCATCACCGCCAGCATCGTCGACCCCACGAGCATGGCTGCAAAGAACGGCTCAAGCTCCTTCCGCGCGACGGGCGCCAAGTACAGCTTCTACGTGAACGAGGCGGCCGCTACCTCCAGCGCCTACTCGGTGGTGTACCTGCGCGTTGCGGGAGCCGCCGAGCTCAACTGCTTCAGCGACGAGTACCAGGAGCTCGTGGACGGCGTCACCGCCGAGGCCGAGACCATCAAGGCCGAGCGCGAGTACGGGCGCGAGGCAGAGGTGGCAGAGGACGGCAACTCCCAGATAGACGATGCCGAGAAGAGCGCCACGGACCAGCTCAAAGAGGCGGAGGACCAGCTCGCCGAGGCGCAGCAGACCATCGACGACGCCGTGGCGCAGATCGAGAGCGGCAAGGCCGAGCTCGCAAGCCAGAAGGCAAGCGCGGTGGAGCAGCTCGCAAGTGCCCAGGCCCAGATCAACTCCGGCCTCGCCCAGCTCGAAGACCCCTCCACCCGCGAGAGCGCGGTTGCGCAGGCCAAGGCAGCGGCGGATGCCGCCGTGGAGGAGAACGAGCAGTACCAGACCTACGCCGCCCAGCTCAAGACCCTCAAATCCACCAAGGAGAGCTACGACCGGCTCGCCCAGAGCAAGGCTGCGCTCGAGGCCGCAATTTCTGAGGCAGAGGCCGCAGGCACCGACGCCACCGAGCTCAAGGCCCAGCTCGCCCAGGTGGAGGCCGGCATCACCCAGATAGAGCAGGCGCTCGCCCAGCAGGGCATGACGCCCGACATGCTCCCCGCCACCATCCAGGCGGCCGAGGACGGCATGGCGAGCGCCAGGCAGCAGGCAGAGGACGCTGCCGTGGCCGCCGTGGACGAGCAGCTCGCCCAGAGCAAGGCCCAGCTCGATGAGGCCCAAGCCGAGCTCGACTCCAGCAAGGCCCAGCTGGATGCTGCCCTTGCCGAGGGCCAGGCCCAGCTAAAGAGCGCGCAGGCCCAGGTGGACGAGGGCCAGGCCGAGCTCGACGAGAACCGCGCCGAGTACGAAAAGCAGAAGGCCGAGGCCCTCCAGAAGATCGCCGACGCCCGCGCCAAACTCGCCGAGATTGGCTCCGCCACCTGGTACGTGCAGGACCGCTCCGCCATCTCGAGCTTCTCCTCCATCGACTCCGACGCGAGCTCCATCGAGGTCATCGGCACGGTCTTTCCCATCATCTTCCTCACGGTGGCCGTGCTGATGTCGCTCACCACGGCCACGCGCATGGTTGAGGAGGAGCGCGAGCTCATCGGCCTCTACAAGGCGCTCGGCTACAAGAAGCGCTCCATCATGGGCAAGTACGTGGCCTACACCGCGAGCGCCGCCGTGGTTGGTTGCGCCGTCGGCTGCGTGCTGGGCTTTGTGGCGCTGCCGCTCTTCCTCTTCCAGGTCTTTGCCGTGATGTACGTCTTCCCCGCGTTTTCGCTGCACTTCAGCGCCGGCCTTTGCGCCATTGCCGCCGGCATGTTCGTCATCGGCATCAGCCTCGCCACCGCGGCGACCGTGGGCGGCGAGCTCTCCGAGCAGCCGGCGCAGCTCATGCGCCCGCGCGCCCCCAAGGCGGGCAAGCGCATCCTGCTCGAGCGCATCCCGGCCATCTGGAACCGCATGGGGTTCCTCAACAAGGTCACGGCGCGCAACCTCTTCCGCTACAAGAAGCGCCTGGCCATGACGGTCTTTGGCGTGGCCGGCTGCTGCGCCCTCATGATCGCGGGCTTTGCCATCCGCGACACGGTGCTCGCCCTCTGCCCCAACCAGTACGGCGACGAGAGTCGCGAGGGCATCTATGCCTACGACGCGCTGGCCGTAACGCAGCCGGACGACCTCGCCACCGCCGCCGCCAACCTCACGGCGGACGCACAGGTCACGAGCTACACCACCGTACGCACGGAGAACGTC
>CAVIES010000046.1:0-13299 GCA_963641675.1 Anaerovoracaceae bacterium | reverse complement strand
CGGCTACCTCGCTCGCAGCCGCAACGAGGTCACGACCTTCGGCAAGTTCCTCGACCCGATTGCCGACAAGCTCGTCGTGGTCGTCTCGCTTTGCTACCTGCTCGAGCGCGGCGGCGGGGAGGTCATCACGTGGTCGCTGCTCGTTATCGTGACGCGCGAGTTCCTCGTGAGCGGCCTGCGCATGGTCGTCGCCTCCAAGGGCGTCGTGATTGCCGCCGCCAACCTTGGCAAGTGGAAGACCGCTACGACCATGCTTTCCATCTGCGGCCTGCTCCTTGCGCTCTCGTTCCCCGAGGGCTCTGCTGCATTTGGCATCCTGCGTCTCATCTCATATGTGCTTCTTGCGGCTGCCGTCATCCTTACCATCTGGAGCGGCCTCGACTACTTCAAGGGCGCTTGGGCTTACCTCGCTGATGAGGAGCCCGCTGACGAGAAGCCCACTGTCGAGGAGACCGCCGGTGAGTGCGAGTCCGGCGTCGGCGTGAGCTGGGAGTCTGCGACTGACCTTGCTGCTGAGGTCCTTGAGGCCGCGCGCACCAAGGGCGTAAAGCTCGGCACGGCCGAGAGCTGCACGGGCGGCCTCGTCGAGGCCTCGCTTACGGCGGTTCCCGGCTCGTCTGACGTGGTTATGGGCGCCGTCGGCAGCTATGCCTGCTCGGTCAAGAGCGCTATTCTCGGCGTCTCCGAGCAGACGCTCGCGAGTGTCGGAGCCGTCTCCAGCGAGTGCGCGACCGAGATGGCCGAGGGTGCCCGCAAGGCCCTTGGCGCCGACGTGGCCGTGAGCGTTACGGGCATCGCCGGTCCTGGCGGTGCCGTTCCCGGCAAGCCCGTCGGCCTCGTGTGGTTTGGCCTGGCCACGCCCTCTGGCACGACGACTGTGAGCGAGACCTTCTCGGGCAATCGTTCTGAAGTTCGCCTGCAATCCGTCATGCGAGCGCTTGAGCTTCTTAAGGGTGCCTGCGAGTAAGGCCTTACAGGTTCAGAACCCGATTTACCAAAACGGGGGCTTTCGGATGTTTGAGCCGGAAGCCCCCGTTCGCTTAGGCGCCACACATGGCCGCTTGCGGATTTGCTTCGTTGTCTGTTGACGCTGTTTGATGCCTTCTAGCTCGAGCGTCAGGTTTGCGTCAGGTCGATAACAGGATTTGTCAGATTTCTCAGAGATACGCTTGCCTCGTCTTGTTGATTTCGAACGGACGTTCGCGTATTATGAGGAGGACGGCAATGGAAGGAAAAGATATGGCTAAGTCTAACGGCACCCCTCGCGAGATCCACGCTCCCACGGTTGGCAAAGAGCGCGACGACATGATCAAGTCCACTACGGCCGAGATTGAGAAGAAGTTCGGTAAGGGCTCGATCATGAAGTTCGGCGACGGTGGCCCAGACCTCGCGGTCGAGGCAATTCCCACCGGTTCCATCGCGCTTGATGTGGCCCTTGGCATCGGCGGCGTCCCGCGTGGCCGTATCGTAGAGATCTATGGCCCCGAGTCCTCCGGCAAGACTACGCTCTCGCTTGAGATTCTCGCCGAGGCGCAGGCCATGGGTGGCGTCGTCGCCTTCATTGACGCGGAGCACGCGCTCGACCCGGGCTATGCCGCCCGCATCGGCGTCGACATCGACGAGGTTCTCATCTCCCAGCCCGACACCGGCGAGCAAGCGCTCGAGATTTGCGACATGCTCGTTCGCTCCGGCGCCATCGACGTCGTGGTCGTAGACTCCGTCGCCGCGCTCGTCCCGCGTGCGGAGATCGAGGGCGAGATTGGTGACACCACGGTTGGCCTCCAGGCACGTCTTATGAGCCAGGCCCTACGCAAGCTTGCTGGCTCCCTCTCCAAGTCCAACACCACCTGCATCTTCATCAACCAGCTTCGCGAGAAGATCGGCGTCATGTTCGGCAACCCCGAGACCACGCCCGGCGGCCGTGCGCTCAAGTTCTTCTCTTCCGTGCGCATGGACATCCGTCGCGTCGACTCCATCAAGCAGGGCACCGACATCATCGGTAACCGTGTGCGCGTCAAGGTCGTCAAGAACAAGGTCGCCCCTCCCTTCAAGGTGTGCGAGTTCGACATCATGTACGGCACGGGCATCTCCAAGGAGGGGTCGATCCTCGACCTCGGCGTCGAGGCCAAGGTCGTCGACAAGTCCGGCGCCTGGTACACCTACCAGGGCGAGCGCCTTGGCCAGGGCCGTGAGGCCGCCAAGGAGATGCTGCGCACCAATCCCGAGCTGCGTGACGAGATCGAGTCGCAGGTCCGCGTCGCAGTGGGTCTCGAGCCCATTGGTGAGGGTTCGGTTGCCCCCGAGGCCTCTGAGGCGGCTTCCGCTGATGCCGAGGCATAGCCCACGCAAAAGGAATGGCCAGGAGGGCGCCCACGAGCACGTGGCGCCCTCCGGCTTTTCTTGGACGCTCATATATCCCGAGCGGGGGAGTGCCATAGGGCAGAGAAAGCCGCTGGCCATAGTTGAAGTCGATGGGCATGAGCCGCTACACGTCCCCGTCCCTGTGGCTCGCAAGCTCGAGGCCTCAGAGGAGGTCGAGCCGGAAAGCCGAGCCGAACTCCTCTACCGCGTGAGGAGGGCGGCAGAGACCTGTGCGTGGCAGCGGGTCATCGACATGGCCTCGAGGCGCGAGTACTCCTCGAAGGAGGCAACCGACAAGCTTCGCTTCGATGGCTATTCCTCGCCATGCGCCGAATCGGTTGTCGCCAAGGCCCAGGAGAAGAGGATCATCAACGACTCTCGCTTTGCCGAGAGCTTCGTTCGAATGAAGCTCGCAAGCGGCTGGGGTCCCGTCCGTCTCGAACGCGAGCTGCGCCAGCGTGGCGTCGAGCTGCGTGACGTACCTGGCTGGCCTGATGAGTTCCTCGGGCAGGATTCTGTCGAGGATCGGGCGCGTGAGCTGCTCGCCACGAAGCGCATTCCCGAGAAGAACGCATACGAGAAACTCGTGCGCTTCTTGGCCACTCGCGGATACCCGCTGAGCGTTGCTAAATCGGTCGTTTTAGACAAGCTTAAGCAAACTGATGATGATTGGTAGCAGGCCCTTACGCTTTGTTGACGCGAACAGGGGTTCAACCTAAAATAGATGAACCATTTGGGTCTATCCCGTCGGCCGCCAAAGCTGCGGCAGACGTACTTTTTGTCCGTTATACCTGCGATTTATTTTTTTCTCGCATATGGCGCCGGGATTTCTCGGATGGTGGGTTCCGCCCGTGGATCGGGCGGTCTCCTGAACTCATTTCCGAACATTGATCCTAGGAGTCACTATGGCAATCGCAATCATCGCGGCCGTCGTCGCACTGGTGGTGGGTTTCTGCATCGCCTACTTCATCGTCAACGGCCAGAACTCTCAGAAGGTCCAGGAGGCCAACCGCAAGCTCGAGGACGCCGAGCGCCAGGCCGCCCAGATTACCTCAGACGCCGAGCGTCAGGCGGAGACCACCAAGAAGGAGTCCATCCTTGCCGCCAAGGAGGACATCCTCAAGCAGAAGCAGGCCGCCGAGGCCGAGGAGAAGCAGCGCAAGAGCGAGATTCGCGCTATGGAGAACCGCGTTCTCCAGCGCGAGGAGTCCCTCGACCGCCGCAATGATGCCCTCGACAAGCGTGAGCACCAGCTCTCCAGCCAGGCCGGACAGCTTGATCGTCGTCAGGCCGACCTCGACGAGCTCGTGAAGCAGCAGACTGCCGAGCTCGAGCGCATTTCCGCGCTTACCTCCGACGAGGCACACAAGGAGCTCCTCGACCGCGTTCGCCAGGACACCGTGCGCGAGGAGGCTCAGATTCTTCGTGACAGCGAGCAGCGCGTCCGCGCCCAGGCCGACAAGACCGCCCGCGAGATCGTGACCACCGCCATCCAGCGCTGCGCCGCCGACCAGGCCGGCGAGGTCACCGTCACAACCGTCCACATCCCCTCCGACGACCTCAAGGGTCGCATCATCGGCCGCGAGGGTCGTAACATCCGCACCTTCGAGCAGGTCTCCGGCGTTTCCCTCGTCATTGACGACACTCCCGAGACCGTCCTGCTCTCCAGTTTCGAGCCGGTTCGTCGTGAGACCGCGCGCGTCGCCCTCGAGAACCTCATCGCCGATGGCCGCATACACCCCGCCCGCATCGAGGAGATGTACAAGAAGGCCGAGACCCTCGTGCAGCAGCGCGTGCAGGAGGCCGGCGAGCAGGCCGCCTTTGACGCTGGCATCCACGACCTCCACCCCGAGATCATCAAGACCCTCGGCGCCCTTCGCTACCGCACCTCGTTCGGCCAGAACGTGCTCCAGCACTCCAAGCAGGTCTCTGAGCTCTGCGGCATCATGGCCTCCGAACTCGGCCTCGACCCGACCATCTTCAAGCGCGCCGGTCTTCTCCACGACCTTGGCAAGGCCATTGACCACGAGGTCGAGGGCCCGCACGCCGTCATCGGCGCTGACCTTGCTCGTCGCTATGGCGAGCGCCCCGAGGTCGTCCACGCCATCGAGGCCCACCACGCCGATGTCGAGCCCAACACCATCCTCGACATGCTCGTGATGGCCGCCGATGCCGTCTCCGCCGCTCGTCCGGGCGCCCGCCGCGAGAGCGCTGAGACCTACATCAAGCGTCTCGAGAAGCTCGAGGAGATCTCCAACGCCCACGAGGGCGTCGAGCGCACCTACGCCATGCAGGCCGGACGCGAGCTTCATGTCATGGTCCAGCCCGAGAAGATCTCTGACGCCGACGCCACCGTCCTTGCCCACGACATCGCCAAGCAGATCGAGGACGAGATGGAGTACCCCGGCCAGGTTCGCGTCGTGGTCATTCGCGAGTCTCGCGCCGTCGACGTCGCCAAGTAAGTCACGCCTGCTTTAATGAGCGAGAACGTAGACATCAAGACCAACGAGGGGGTCTCTTCCGAGGCTCCCTCGCTCGCTGATTTTGTGGCGTCCGTCTCCGGTGATTCGGCCATTCGCGTCGAGGAGTCGTTGGGCGACGGCTTCGTCCGACTTCGCGTCGGCGAGGCCGAGCGTCGCCAGGCCAAGCATGACATCCGCTGCGCGGAGGACGCCGTCATCGAGATGCTTCGTAACTCGAGGGATGCTGGCGCTACGAAGATCCTCGTCGCCTCATCGCGTGAGGGCGACACCCGCACCATCGTCATGCTCGACGACGGCTCCGGCGTGCCAGACTCCATGCGCGAGCGCATCTTCGACGCCCGCGTGACCTCCAAGCTCGATACGGTCCACATGGACAGGTGGGGCGTTCACGGCCGTGGCATGGCGCTCTTCTCCATCAAGGAAAACGCGAAGAGCGCCCGCGTGATGGCCTCCGCGCCTGGTCTTGGTTCTTCCATTCGCGTGGAGACCGATGCCAACGTCCTCACCGAGCGCAAGGACCAGAGCACCTGGCCCACGATCGGCAGGGGAGACGAGGGGGAGGCCCAGCTCAAGGGTCCCAAGAACATCGTTCGCACCTGCTGCGAGTTCGCCTTGGAGGAGCGTTCGACCTGTGACGTCTACCTAGGCTCTGCCGCTGAGGTGCTTGCCACGGCGAGGGCGCTCGCAGACGAGGTACCCGACCGCTCGCGTTTCCTCTTCGTCGACGACCCGGAGGAGGTTCGCGTCATCGAGCGACCCGCCATCGCTGGCGACGCCCATGAGCTCGCCTCCATTGCCGAGTCGCTTGGCCTCGACATCTCCGAGCGAACCGCGCACCGCATCCTGGCAGGCCAGATCAAGCCCCTTCGCCCCGTTGCCGCTCGCCTTACGCATCATGCCGGTACTCCGGGGGAGCGTGAGGTCGACCTCGAGAAGGACCGCAGAGGCCTTAAGATTTCGAAGGACGACGTCGAGGAGTTTGCGCGCATAATGGAGCGCGACTTTGACGTCATCGCCGAGCGCTATTACCTGAGTCTTCAGGGAGAGCCCCGCGTGAGCGTCCAACGCGATAAGATTACCGTCACCTTCGACCTTGAAAAGGGCGACTAGATTAAAGGCCCTTATAAATAGCACCACCTCCGCGATAAGCGGACGCAACCAAACGTATTAGCAAAACGAGCCACGAACGCCCCATTACGTGACAGGAGCAGCTTAGATGGACTACCTGAAGGTTTCTAGCAAGTCTTCGCCCGCCTCGGTCGCCGGCGCCATTGCCGGCATGGTCAAGGACGGCGTGCCCGTGAACATTCAGTCGGTTGGAGCCGGCGCCGTGAACCAGGCCATCAAGGCTGTGGCCATCGCGCGCGGTTTCCTCATCCCCACGGGCTATGACATCTCTTGCGCACCCACCTTCTCTGACATCGACATCGACGGCCAGAGCCGCACGGCCATTCGCATCGCCGTCTATGTCCACAAGCTCACGCCCGCAGATGCCACTCGTGTGGAGCAGGGTGCCGGGACGGTGTCCGCCTAGTGTCTTCCAACAACTCCCTCGCGGGGCTCACCTACATCGTCAAGACCTTTGGTTGCCAGATGAACCTCCACGACTCCGAGCGCGTCTCCGGCGTGCTCGGATCTTGCGGCTGCATTGAGGTTGCCACGCCTGAAGAGGCCGACATCGTCGTCTTTATGACCTGCTGCGTGCGTGAGAAGGCCGATACGCACCTGTACGGGCAGGTTTCTGCCACCGTGAGCATGCCTGCCCCTCCGAGCGGTCGCAGACTCGTCGCCATCGGTGGCTGCATCGCCCAGCGCGACGGCGCCAACATCCGCGAGCACATGAAGAACGTCGACGTCGTCTTTGGCACGCGCGCCATCGCCAGCCTGCCTACGCTGCTTTCCGAGGCCCTTGCCGGTGGCGAGGAGGTCAAGGCTGACGTAAGCGAGGACGACCCGGGCTTCTCCACCGACCTACCTAGCAAGCGCGACGACGCTTGGCACGCGTGGGTGCCTATCATGACCGGCTGCAACAACTTCTGCAGCTACTGCATCGTGCCCTATGTTCGCGGCCGCGAGCGCGACCGCGTCTTCGAGGACGTCGTCGATGAGGTCAAGAAGCTCAAGGAAGACGGCGTTCGCGAGGTCTGCCTCTTGGGCCAGAACGTCAACTCCTACGGTCGTCAGCGCTACGGTGAGCCTCGCTTCGCAGAGCTGCTGCGCGCTGTGGGTGAGACGGGTATCGAGCGCATTCGCTTCACGAGCTCGCACCCCAAGGACCTCTCTGACGAGACCATCGCCGCCATGGCTGAGACGCCTGCCGTGATGCCGCAGCTCCATCTGGCCGTGCAGAGTGGCTCTACTCGCGTGCTCAAGGCCATGAACCGCCACTACACGCGTGAGGACTACATCGCGCTTGCAGGCCGCATCAAGGCGGCTATGCCCGACATCGCCCTCTCCACCGACATCATCGTCGGCTTCCCCGGGGAGACCGAGGAGGACTTCGAGGAGACGCTCTCGCTTGTGCGCGAGGTTGGCTTTGCCTCTGCCTTCACCTTCATCTATTCCAAGCGCCCGGGTACGCCCGCCGCAAAGATCGATGACCCGACGCCTCGCGAGGTCATCCAGGAGCGCTTCGACCGTTTGGCCGAGCTGGTGGCGGACCTTGCCCATGAGGCAAACCAGGTCGAGCTTGGCCAGGAGGTCGAGGCCCTCGTGGAGGGCACCTCCAAGCGTGACGCCAACGTGCTTGTGGGCCACAGCCCCAAGAACAAGACGGTGCACTTCGAGTGCCCCGAGGGCACGGATCCGGAGAGCCTCATCGGCAAGCTCGTAACCGTCAAGGTCGAGGAAGCCAAGACTTGGTACCTGCGCGGCCCCATGGTGGGCGAGGCTCGTTGATCTCTGGGCGGGACATGATTGAGGCGGGGCATTCCACGCCCGGGCCCGTCGTCTGCATAGTTGGGCCCACGGCCTCCGGCAAGAGCTCGCTTGCAGATGCCCTTGCGTTGCGCCTGGGGACTGACGTCATCTCCGTCGACTCCATGCAGGTCTATCGCGGCATGGACATCGGTACGGCGAAGACCCCTGCCGAGGAGCGCGTCGTGCCCCTTCAGATGGTCGACGTCGCCGAGATTTCCGAGGATTACTCGGTGGCTCGCTTCCAGGCCGAGGCGCGCGCACTTGTTGACGAGCGCCTTGTGCTTGGGAAGACGCCCGTTCTTTGTGGCGGCACGGGCCTTTATCTCGATGCCGTAATTGACGAGATGGATTTTCCCTCCGGGGAGACTCACGGCTGTGCACGCACGAAGTACGAGGCTTATGCCGCCGAGCACGGCAGCGAGGGGCTGTGGGAGCTCTTGCGCGAGCGCGACCCCAAGAGTGCCGAGGCGATTCATCCCAACAACCAGAGGCGCGTCGCCCGTGCGCTGGAGATGCTCGACGAGGGAACCTCCTATGCGGAGAAGCTTCCTGGCCTCAAGGCCAAGCGTCCGCACTATGACGCTCGCATCTGGGGCATCACCATGGCTCGCGAGCGACTCTACGAGCGCATTAACCTGCGAGTTGACCTCATGTTCGAGCAAGGGCTTCTTGACGAGGTAAGGGCGCTTCGGGAGGCTGGCTACGGCACCGACCTTACTGCTCGCCAGGCGATTGGCTATAAGGAAGTGCTTGACTATCTCGATGGCGCAATCTCGCTCGGCGAAGCATCCGAGCTGATCAAGCAGAGATCCCGACGCTACGCCAAGCGCCAGATTTCTTGGCTCAAGCGGGACGGCCGCGTGAAGTGGCTCGATTACGACAGGCTCTCGCAGGAAGGGGCGCTCGAACTCGTCCTTGCAGAGCTTGCGGGCACCGCAGGCTGCGAAGAGGGGAGTGCGGTCCATGCCTCGCTTTAAGCATATCTCCACGGCGCCCGTCCCAGAGCGTGCGCTTATCGTTGGCGTTGACACCGGGCGCTCCGATTGGGGCATGCAGGAGTCGCTTGACGAGCTTGAGCGGCTGGTAGCCACCGCCGACGGCGAGGTCGTGGCAAGAGAGACCCAGAAACTCGACTCGCCTATTCCCAAGACGTTCGTCGGCTCCGGCAAGGCGCAGGAGCTTGCGGACATCGTCCATCGCATGGACATCGACGTCGTGGTCTTTGATGACGAGCTCTCGCCCTCGCAACAGTCCAACCTTGAGCGAATCTTTGGCGAGCCCGTCAAGGTCATCGACCGCACGGCGCTCATCCTCGACATCTTCGGCCGCCATGCGACCACGCGCGAGGGTCGCCTGCAGGTTCAGCTCGCTCAGCTCCAGTACGTGCTCCCGCGCCTGCGAGGCATGTGGAGTCACCTTATGGGCGAGCAGACCCGCGGAGGCATCGGTAGCCGCTTTGGCCAGGGCGAGTCCCAGCTTGAGGTGGACCGCAGGCTCATTCGTGACAGAATCGCGAGCCTTCGCCATGAGCTGGCGAAGCTGGAAGTCCGTCGCAACACGCAGAGCAAGGCACGCTGGGACTCCGGCGTGTATCGCGTGGCGCTTGCGGGCTACACGAACGCCGGCAAGTCGACGCTTCTCAATGCCCTAACTGATTCCGGCGTCTATGCAAAGGACGAGCTCTTTGCGACGCTTGACCCAACCACACGCTCCATCGACCTTGCCGAGGGGCGCAAAGTCACCCTCACCGACACGGTTGGCTTCATCCAGAAGCTTCCCACGAGCCTCATCGAGAGCTTCAAGTCTACGCTCGCGGAGGTTCGCGCCGCCGACCTCGTGCTTGAGGTCGTGGATGCGAGCGATGAGAACTGGGGGAAGAAGCGTGCGGCCGTAGAGGACGTGCTTGGCCAGATTGACGCCGGCGAGATTCGTCGCGTGCTCGTGTTCAACAAGTGCGACCGACTTGACGAGGACGACCTGCGAGCTCTTAAGCTTGCCCAGCCTGACGCCGAGTTCGTCTCTGCTGAGAAGGGCACGAACCTCAATGGCTTGCTGCACAGAATCGCGAACGAGGCGAGCGCCGGTGACGTCACGCTCACGGCTCTGGTCCCGTATTCGAAGGGCATGCTCATGAAGATGGTGCACGAGCGTTGCCAGGTCATTCGCGAGCAATACCAGGATGGCGGCCTGCTCGTGACCCTTAAGGCCTCCCAGCGCATGGCTTCCACCCTCGCGCCTTATGTGGTTGAGGAATAGGCGCTCGGCAAATTCTCCGCGGTTGTCTGGTCCTTCTGCTCTATCCAAAGAGCAACTGACAGAGTAGCAACACGATGGGCTGGTGCAGCACATAGATCTCCAGGGCGTGCTTGCCCACCCATTCGAGCGGGGCGACGCTCAGGCCCTCGAGCCATGCCGGTGCGCCCTGTTGCCGGACGACCTTGCCAAGGCAGGCGCCTGCAACGTAGAGAAGCGAGAAGGGGAGGGGCGTGTAGTAATCCCCCGACTCAAAGTGCGGTCCCGGGAAACCGAGCCAGCTTAGAAGGCCCGAGTCGTATGGCGCGCTCGGAATTCGAACGCTAGGCCCGCCAAAGGCGCCAAGGCCAAAGCGGCCGTTTGGGACCTGCAGGCAAAGCAAGAACAGCACAGATGTAATCGCCGCAAGCACGATAAGCGCGCGTTTGCTTTTGGAAAATGCCCCAACGCGTTCGAGGGCCCATACGAGCAGCGTGCTCGCACCCATGCAGTAGATGATTCCAAAGCTGATGGGCGTGTCTACGGCCGCCACAGTGGTAGCAAGCCAAATGAGTGCTGCTACCAGGAGATACTTGCCAGCGCGCTTGAGGTTGTTCCTTGAGTAGGAGCACATGATGCCCGCCACGAGCAGGAACACCCATGAGATTGACGCCCTCCAGACGTCCTGGAAGGGCGGTTTGAACCAGCCGAGGTCAACGTCATAGATATAGACGATGTCATAGCAGGCATGGAACGCGACCATCGAGATGACGCTAAGGCCCCTGATGACATCAAACCCGTGGATGCGGCCACTTTGAGCCATGCTATGCGCCTTAGATGGAGCGGAAAAGGCCCGTCACGCGACCGAGGATGGTCGGGTTCACGGCATAGATGGGCTCCATCGTGTCATTCTCCGGCTGAAGGCGGATACGGTCCTTCTCGCGGTAGAAGGTCTTTACCGTGGCGGAGTCGTCGATCATGGCGACGACGATCTCCCCGTTGTGGGCGTCGTTCTGCTCGCGGACAACGATGTAGTCGCCATCGAAGATGCCGGCGTTGATCATGGACTCGCCGCGCACGCGCAGGATGAAGGAGTTGGAGTCTCCCACCACGCTCGTGGGGAGCGTCATGACCTCCTCGACGTTCTGCTCGGCTAGGATCGGCGTGCCGGCGGCTACGCGACCAACGAGGGGAAGCGTGATCGTGTTCTTGTCGACGTCCTGGGAGACGGTCGCAAGCTGCGCGCCCTGCTGGAGCTTTTCGGAGCCGGGGCCGGTTATCTCAATCGTGCGCGGCTTGTTAGGATCGCGCTTGATGTAGCCGGCCTCCTCAAGCTTGTGCAGATGCGAGTGGACCGTGGAGGGGGAGGAGAGGCCGATTGCCGAGCCGATCTCTCGGACCGAAGGCGGATAGCCGTGGGCAGCGGTGAAGCTGCAGATGTAGTCGTAGGCCTCCTGCTGACGCTTGGTGATCTTTGCCTTGGCCATAGCTCCTCCTTTTATCGTTGGGCAAATCATACACCCGTTCGTTTTCTATTTCAAACAAATGTTCTAGTTTTTCCTTGACACGAACACGTGTGCGAGTATTCTAATAGGGGAACAGAGGTTCTGTAGTAATTAATGTCCGGTATACGGCCTATAACTAGAAGCAACGAAAACGAGAAACAGGAGGTAGTAATATGGCATCGCTCAACACGACTTATATGGTCAACGGCACGTCGGCTCTCAAGGTGGAGCAGGCTTCCAACCTCGTGCTCGTAGCTGGCGGCAAGTCATATTCTGCCAACCAGATGTCCGCATACGGTTCCTTGCGTCAGAGTGACGCCCGCTCTTCTCGCGATCTTCCCCGCGCTGCACGCGTGCGCGCCCAGCGTGCCGCGCGCAGGGTCGAGCCCCTGCCTCAACCCGTTGCGGCCACGCCGGTCCTTAACTCCGATCAGGAGCTTGCCGCGACCCTTGGCCTGCTTGGCTCCATCGCCATCGTCGTCGTTGGCTATGTTCTCCTCGGTGCCATCTTCTAGGTCATATATTCGCAGCTTATGGTATCTTTTTCGTAGTAATGGCTATGAAAGGGGTACCATGCGCTGTCCCAAGTGTGGATGCGAGGAGTCCAAGGTCGTGGATTCGCGCCCCGCAGAGAGCAATGATTCGATCAGGCGCCGTCGCGAGTGCGTCGACTGTGGGTTTAGGTTCACCACCTACGAGAGGCGAGAGGAACTTCCGCTCGTCGTCCTCAAGCACTCTGGCACCAAGGAGCCGTTCGACCGCGAGAAGATCATGCGCGGTCTCGTTCGTGCCACGGTCAAGCGCGACGTACCCGTCGAGGTTCTCGACTCCATCATTAACAACATCGAGTCCGAGCTTCGAGACAACGGCATCACCGAGGTCGAGTCGAGCTCCGTTGGCGAGATGGTCCTGAAGCGCCTTGGCGACATCGACAAGGTCGCTTATGTCCGCTTTGCTTCGGTCTACCGCGACTTCAAGGACATCGATGAGTTCTCCGATGAGCTCAGGAGGCTTTCCAGTGAGTAGCGACGCCATAAACCTGCCCATCAAGCGCCTCGACCCAACGGTCGAGCTCCCGAGCTATGCCTATGCGGGCGACGCCGGACTCGACCTTCGCGCCAACGAGGACGTCGACCTGGCACCCCTCGAGCGCAGGCTCATTGCCACCGGCCTTGCCATCGCTATACCCGACGGCTATGCCGGCTTCGTCCAGCCGAGGAGCGGCCTTGCCCTTCGCGAGGGCCTCTCCATGGCCAACACGCCCGGCCTCATCGACGCCCACTATCGCGGCGAGCTCAAGGTCTGTGCCGTCAACCTCGACGCCGAGAAAACCATTCACATCGAGCGCGGCGAGCGCATCGCCCAGCTCGTCATTCAGAAGGTCCCCGTCGTTACCCTCGTTGAGGTCGACGAGCTTGACGAGACCGACCGCGGTGCGGGCGGCTTCGGCTCGAGCGGCGTCCAGTAAGCGATGTCGCCGGCATGAGCGCTACCGTTTCACATGACCTAGTGATTGTCGGCGGAGGGCCTGCGGGGCTTTCCGCCGCTCTCTATGCGACTCGCTATGGCCTCGATGCCGTAACGATTGAAATGGCCTCATATGGTGGCCAGATCACCACGACGCCTGACCTCGACAACTACCCAGGCTTGCCTGGCGTGGGCGGAGCCGAGCTCGGCGAGTCCATGAGAAGCCATGCGGAGAGCCTTGGGGCTACGTTCGTTGCCGACGAGGCCCTTTCAATTTCGCTGGTAGACGGCAAATTCATGACCCATTGCTATGGTTCGGACTACCAGAGCCA
>CAVIES010000045.1:0-13596 GCA_963641675.1 Anaerovoracaceae bacterium | reverse complement strand
CGAGATGCGGGTGACCGGGATGCCGCCCACGGTGGCGCGAATGGCGTTGTCGCTGGTGACAACCGTGACCTCGCGCATCTGCTGGCGGCAGTCGGTGACGAGCTTCTCGATCACCGTGTCTGCCGTGACGCCCGTGGGCGAGAAGATCATGCGCACGCCCGCGCGGCGGAGCTCGGGGTGGTCGGGGTTGACGTTGCCGGCGGCGTCGAAGACGATCACCGGCTCGTAGCGGCCCTGGGCAAAGGCAGCGACGTCACCCACGAGCAGGTCGCGGGCGCGGTCGAAGGGGTCGCTCTCGCGGCTGCCGGGATCGGGCTCGTCCATGAGGGCCTCGTAGCGAGGCGTGCCGAAGATGACGTTGTAGCCGTCGACCACCAAGAGCTCGCGTTTTGCGCGCTTAGCCAAGGTCGCCCTCGCCAAAGTCGAAGTCGCTCGTATCCGGGAAGGCAAAGTCGCTCGTGTCGGGCATGCCTGCGCCGACGTAATCGGCATCCGGCGCCGGGGCCTCTGCCGCAGATTCGCCCGTGAGCATGTCGCGGCGCATCCACTCGTAGGCTATGGCGGTGGTTGCCTGGGCGACGTTCAGCGACTCCACCTGGCCGCGCTGCGGCAGGCGGAACTCAAAGTCGCAGTGCTCGCGCACGAGGCGCGAGATGCCGTTGCCCTCGGAGCCCATGACGAGCGCGAGGCGACCCTGCACGGGCGCGTCCCAGATGACGTCGTGGGCGTGCTCGGTGGCGCCGCCGGCCCAGAAGCCGTGCTCCTTGAGCTCGTCGAGCGCCGTAGCGAGGTTTGAGACCTGCGCGATGGGAAGGTGCAGCACCGCGCCCGCTGAGGTCTTATAGGCGGCGGTGCCCACGCGCGCGGCGCGGGCCTTGGCCACGACGACGCCCGCCGCGCCAACGACCTCGGCCGTGCGGACGATGGCGCCGAAGTTGCCCTCGTCGGTGACGTGGTCGAGCACGATGACGAGGGCGTTGCCCTCCCCTGCCGCCGCGATGACGTCGGCAAGCTCGGCGTAGCGATAGGGCTTGACCTTGAGCATGACACCCTGGTGGGCGCCGTGCGAGGAGAGCGAATCCAGGATGCCCTTGGCCACGCGCTCAACCTCGACGCCGTCGAGCTCGAGGGCGCGAGCGATCTCTGCCAGCTGCTGGTCGGTGCCGCCGGAGTCCTTCTGGATAAGGGCACGCGTGATGGGAAGGCCCATCTCCATGGCCTCAGCCGCGGCGCGACGGCCCTCGATCAGGTCGCCCTTGCTGCGGTTGGCACCGGAGCGGGGACGGCTGGAACCCGCCTGCTCGCGCTCGGGGCGCTGGCCGGCACGGGCGCCGCGAGCGGGCGCGGGGCCGCGCTTGCCGCCCTGGGACTGGCCGCCACGGCCACCCTGGTTGCCACGGCCGCCCTGGCCTGCGCGAGAGTCGCGCGAGAAACGCGAATCCTGGTTGCCGCGGCCCTTGCGACCGCCGTTTGAGTTGTTGTTGCGCGGGACCTGCCCGCCGGCTCGCCTTGCCATTTAGGCCTCCTTGGAAGCCGGCTTGATGCGCGTGCCGGCAGCGGTGTCTTCCACGACGAGGCCGAGCGCGGCGATGCCGTCGCGGATGGCGTCGGCCACGCCCCAGTTCTTTGCGGCGCGGGCCTCGGCGCGGGCGGCCACGAGGGCCTCTGCCGCCTCATTGGCGTCGTCGCCGGCGTATCCGGCCTGCTCGCGGGCGAGGTCGACGAGCTCGTGCGGGAGCTCAGAGGCGCTCGGGCGCACGGACTCGACGCCCAGCACGCCGAGGAGCTCGACGAGCGTGTCGGAGGCGCGAAGGGCCACGGCGCCGGCCACGTTGGCGCCAGCCTCGGCCAGGTAGGTGTTTGCGGTGGTCACGAGGCCAAAGAGCGCGGCCAGAGCACCGGCGGTGTTGAAGTCGTCGTCCATTTGGCGGCCGAACTCGGCAGCGGCCTCGTCAACCGCAGCGCCAAAGGCACGGTCGGCCTCGCCGAGCTCGCGGCCGCAGGCGCCCTCGCTCTCGGCTGCCCAGCGCAGGTTGGCGATGGTGCCGCGCACGCGCTCGAGCGTGCCCACGGCGCCGTCGAGGCGCTCGAAGGAGAAGTCGAGCGGCGAGCGGTAGTGGGTCTGGAGCATCAGCAGGCGCACGGCGTCTGCGGGGTACTTGTCCAGGACCTCCTTGAGCGTGTAGAAGTTGCCGAGACTCTTGGACATCTTCTCGCCGTCGATGAGCAGCATGCCCGTGTGCATCCACACGTTGGCGAGCGGCTCGTGCCAGCAGCAGTGCGCCTGGGCGTTCTCGTTCTCGTGGTGGGGGAACTGCAGGTCCTGGCCACCGCCGTGGATGTCGATGGGGGTGCCGAGGTAGCGGTGCACCATGGCGCCGCACTCGGTGTGCCAGCCGGGACGGCCCTTGCCCCAGGGGGAGTCCCACATAGGCTCGCCGGGCTTGGCGGCCTTCCAGAGGGCGAAGTCGAGCGGGTCCGCCTTCTCGTCGTTGGCCTCGATGCGGGCGCCGACCTTGAGATCGTCGATGTTGCGGCCGGAGATGGTGCCGTAGGTGGGATCGCTTCGGACGGAGAAGTAGACGTCACCGTTGCCGGGTGCGTAGGCGTGGCCCTGCTCGATGAGGCCCTGGATCATCTCGATCATGGCCTCGATCTCTTGCGTGGCGCGCGGGCGGATATCGGGGTCGAGCACGCCCAGGCGGTGCATCTGCTCGATGAAGGCGTCGGAGAACTCGCTCGCCACCTCCTCGGCCGTGCGGCCCTGCTCGTTGGCGCGGTTGATGATCTTGTCATCGACGTCGGTGAGGTTCTGGGCGAAGGTGACCTGGTAACCCTTGTAGGTGAGGTAGCGGCGGATGACGTCGAAGGCCAGGAAGGTGCGGCCGTTGCCGACGTGGATCTGGTCGTAGACGGTGGGGCCGCAGACGTACATGCGGATCTTGCCAGGCTCGATGGGCTCAAGCTCGACCTTCTTGTGCAGCTGGGTGTTGTAGACGAGCATTGGTTACTCCTTGTTCTCGAGCTTGGCTGTGAGCTCGGCGATTTGCTTCTCGAGTTGCTCCACCTTGGCGGTGAGGTCGTCGACCGTGCGGTCGATGGGGTCGGGCAGGTACTCGTGGTGCTCGACGTCCTCGCGCTCGTGGAGGACCTTGCTGATTGTAGCCTCGTCGCTCATGGTGAGGCAGGTGAGGCGGTCGCCCTTGGCGGAGCGCACGCGCACGCCGCCGCGGGTGGTGACGTGGCCCGGAATGCCCACGACCGTGCAGTCGGCCGGCACGTCGCGCACGACGACGGCGCCGCCGCCGACCTTGACGTTGTCGCCCAGGGTGATGTTGCCGAGCACGGACGCGCCCACGCCAACGACGACGTGGTTGCCGAGCGTGGGATGGCGCTTGCCGCTCTCCTTGCCGGTGCCGCCGAGGGTGACGCCCTGGTAGAGCTGGCAGTCATCGCCGATGATGGTGGTCTCGCCGATGACGGTGCCCATGCCGTGGTCGATGATGAACCGGCGGCCGATGGTGGCGCCGGGGTGGATCTCTACCCCAAAGCGATGGCGGCTCCAGGTAGAGAGCCAACGTGCCAGGAGCTTGTGGTTGTGGGTCCACCACCAGTGCTGGCGGCGGTAGGCCCAGATGGCGCGCATGCCGGGCGAGTTGAGGATGATTGAGATGGTCGAGGTGGCGGCGGGGTCGTTGGCCCTGAACGCCGCTATGTCCTCGCGAAAGCGATCGAACATGTGAGTCCTAACGAGAGTTCTTGCGGCCGTCTTCCATAAGGCAAACCGCCCAGGCTGCCATGCCCTCCTCGCGCCCGACGAAGCCGAGGCGCTCGGTGGTGGTGGCCTTAACGCCCACGGACTCTACCTCAACGCCGAGGGCAGAGGCGAGATTAGCACGCATCTGCTCGCGGTGGGGAGCCAGCTTGGGCGCCTGGGCGGCGATGGTACAGTCGCAGTCCAGGAGCTCGTAGCCGCACTCGCGCGCAAGGCGCATGACCTCGGAGAGGAGCTTGAGCGAATCGGCGCCGGCATAGGCCGGGTCTGTGTCGGGGAAGAGCTTGCCGAGGTCTCCCAGACGCGTGGCGCCAAGAATGGCGTCGGCAACCGCATGGGTGGCCACATCGGCGTCGGAGTGGCCAAGAAGCCCCAGTGTATGGGGGATGTGGACGCCGCATAGGATGAGCTCGCGGCCCTCAACCAGCTTGTGTACGTCGTAACCGTGGCCAATACGCAGCATTAGCGCTCACCCCCGGCCACGCGGGCGGAGGTAAGGCCGCGCTCGGCCAAGCGGCGCTCGAGGATGGCCTCGACGGGTGCGCGGTCCTCGGGCACGGTGACCTTCATGTTGTCGCTCGGGCTCTCCACGCAGGCAACGCGGCCGCCCATGCGCTCCACGAGGGAGGAGTCGTCGGTGCCAACGAAGCCCTCGGCCGCGGCGCGCTCGTGTGCGGAGAGTACCTCGGGCGTGCGGAAGACCTGCGGGGTCTGCACGGCCCAGTAGCGGGAGCGATCCGGCGTGGAGCAGACGATGCCATCCTCCACCACCTTGAGGGTGTCGGCGGAGGGGTGGGCGCAGATGGCGCCCTGGATGGAGGCGTCGTCGCGAACGCGCGCGATGACGGCCTCGATGGTCTCTGGAAGGATAAGAGGGCGGGCGCCGTCGTGGATGGCCACGTAGGCGTAGCCCTCGGGCACCGCGCGGATGCCTGCGAGGCACGACTCCTGGCGAGTGGCGCCGCCGGGCACGAAGCTCACGCTCGCGCGGGTCTTGACCTTGGCCACCACGGCCTTGGTCTCGGCCACGCGGCCGGCCGGGCACACCACGACGATGTGGCCGACGGAGGAAGCCTCGTCCAGCGCGATGATGGACCAGCAGAGCACGGGCAGCCCGCAAAGCTCAACGTACTGCTTGCCGCGCGGGTCGCCAAAGCGCATGCCGAGGCCGCCGGCAGCGACGACGGCGCAGGTATCTGGCGCGCTTGGGCGCGCAGGCGTGCGTGCGGCCATCGCTACTCCTTCTTGCCCCACATGCGGTACAGGCTGTCGGCCAGGATGCCGGGGTTCTTGACACCCAGGTCGTCCAGGCGGCTCGGGTTCTGCTCGATGTCGTCCATGAGCTCGCGGAGGTTGCCATACTCGTCGACGATCTTATCGGCCATGCCCTCGCGGACGACCGAGACGCGGTTGAGGGTGCGCAGGCCCAGCGGCACCATGACGCTGTCCTCGCGCATCTCCTCGTAGCCGAGGACCTTGGCGACACGCTTGGGCGAGCGCCACTGGCCCGGGTCGGCCGCATGGAGCTGCTCGCGAATGGCCTCGGCGTTCTCCTCGGAGGAATCCTGGGCGTAGTCGCGGATGAGCAGCAGGTACTCGCTCTCCATGTCGCCCACGAGCTGCTCGCGCTGCATCTCGACCGTGCGGCCCTCGGTGCCGAGCTGGTCGACGATGCGGTCGATTTCGTCGGCGGCGGTGAGCAGGGTCTCGAAGTAGTTGAGGATCGTGGTGACGTCGGCAAGCGTGACGTAGTTGTCGAGCTCGAGCGTGGTGAGGCGCAGCAGGGCGCGGTCGAGTGACTGGCGCGTGGTCTGCATCGTGGTGATGAGCTGCGAGGCGTTGGTCATGAGCTCGGAGACCGGGCGGATCTGGCGCACGCGGCCGCCCACGTAGAGGTGCACGACCTGGCGGCGCTCTGAGACGGAGATCACGAGCGCGTTGGTGAGCAGGCTCATGCGCGCCGCGGTGCGGTGGCGCATGCCCGTCTCGCTCGTGGGCAGGCTCGCGTCAGGGTTGAGATGGAAGTTGGCGCGCAGGATCTGGGTGAGGTCGCGGTCGACCACGATGGCGCCGTCCATCTTGGAAAGCTCGAAGAGGCGGTTGGCCGTGAACGAGATGTTCAGCGGGAAGCCGTCGTTGCCGGCGGCCAGCACGGCGTCGGTATCGCCCACGCAGATGAGCGCTCCCAGGTGGCCGGCGATGATCATGTCGAGGGCGCGGCGCACGGCGGTGCCGGGCGCGGTGGCACGCACAGCCTGCTCGATGCGCTCGTCGAGGGTAAGCTCGCGCGGGGCCTCGGCGGTCTCTGCGGCCTCGTTCTCGATCTGGTCTGCCATGGACGTCTCCTCAGTAAATTTGCAACGTTTTAAGTATACGGCCTTAGCGGCCGATTCCCTGCTATCAACACAAGGCCCCGCGCCTGGCGCGGGCTCGCAGACGGGCGCGATGGCGCAGGGCACGGCCAGGTGCGCAAGCGCGGAGGCGCCGCACCTCGGCCAGGTGCGGCGGCACGGGTCACGCCACCCGCGGCTGGCCCTGCCCATGCCCCCCGGAAAGAAAAAGGCCCGCAACCGAGGTGGTTGCGGGCCTGCCAAGGCTAGCTTTGAGTCGCTGGAGCTAGCTCATTGGAGAGGTTGGGTGAGCTTACTCGGCCTTCTCGGCAGAAACGCCGCAGTTCTGGCGACCAAGCTCGGTCCACTCCTCCTCCTCGTCGGGCATGGAGCCGGCCTCCTTGGTGAAGAGCTCCTTGAGGCAGTTGTAGGCCACGATGAGGCCGAGGACGAGCAGCAGCACGGCGAAGACGAGCTGGAGAGCGGAGTTGAAGACGCTCACAGCGGTGCCGGTGGTGAGGGCGGTGTAGCAGCCCGTGAGGGAGAGCACCAGCGAGGTGAAGGTGCAGCAGAGCAGGAACGCGACGGGCACGTAGAGCATCCAGCCCTTGCGGCCGGTGCACTTGCAGAACACGGCGAGCGTGATCATGGTCATGCCGCCGAGCAGCTGGTTGGAGGCACCGAAGAGCGGCCAGATGGCCAGGTAGCCGCCGAAGGTGAGGGCGAGGCCCGGGATGAGGGTGACGACGGTGGCGAACCAGGGGTTGCCGAGGACCTTCATGGCACCCTCACGGCTCTCGATGGCGAGAGCGTCGTTGGAGCTGGCGAAGAACTCAGAGAAGGCGGTGCGGGCGATGCGGGCCACGGCGTCGAGCGAGGTCAGGCAGAGGGCGGAGACGTTCATCTGCATGAAGACGGTGGCAACGGTGGAGTCAACGCCGAAGGCGGTCATGCCCTTGGCGACGCCGCGAGCGAAGATCTGGAAGGCGGTGCCGGTCTCGGCGCCACCAGCACCGGTGGTGTTGACGGTGGTGTACATGATGCCGGCGATGATGATGACGAGCACGCCCACGAAGGACTCGAGGATCATGGCGCCATAGCCGACCTTAACGGCATCCTCCTCGTTGGAGATCTGCTTGGAGGAGGTGGTGGAGCTCACGAGGCTGTGGAAGCCGGAGAGGGCGCCACAGGCGACGGAGACGAACAGCACCGGGAACATGTTGCCGGAGGCGGTGGTGAAGCCGGTGAACACCGGGGCGGTCATCGTGGCCTCGCCCTTGACGCCGAGGACGACGATGCCGAGCACGGCGCAGATGATCATGACGAGCATCATGATGGTGGTGAGGTAGTCACGCGGCTGCTTCAGCGTCTGGATAGGCACGGAAGAGACGGCGATGAGGTACACCATGACGATGGCGATCCAGGTGTTGGTGTCGAAGCACAGCGGGAAGGCCATGCCGACGCCGAACATGGCGACGACCATCACGACGGCGAGGGCGAACTCGGCGGCGCCAGTGAGGTTGAACTTCTTGCGCAGCCAGCCGAAGGCGATGGCGACGAAGGTGAAGAGGACCGAGATCGTGCCGGTGGCGCCAGCGGCGAAGTTGGCGGTGTCGGTGGCCTCGGCGTTCTGGGCGAAGGTGCCGCAGACCATCGAGGTGAAGGCAGCGATGACGATGATGCAGAAGAGCCACTGGAAGAGCAGGAACAGGCGACGGCCGGTCTTGCCGATGTACTTATCGACGATCTGGGCGATCGACTTGCCGTTGTTCTTCATAGAGGCGTAGAGGGCGCCGAAGTCGTGGACGGCACCGAAGAAGATGCCGCCGACGAGGACCCAAAGAAGCACGGGGAGCCAGCCGAAGGCCATGGCCACGATGGTGCCCGTGACGGGGCCGGCGCCGCAGATCGAGCTGAACTGGTGCGAGAAAACAGTGAAGGCAGAGGCCGGGGCAAAGGCGCTGCCATCCTCCATGCGGCGGGCCGGGGTAAAGGCGTTCTTGTCAACGCCCCAAGTCTTGGCCAGCCAGCGGCCGTAAAGCATGTAGCCGCCGAAGAGCACGACGCCACAAACGGCCATGAGTACGATTCCGTTCACGAGAAAAAACTCCTTCCAAAACCAAACCAGTTGCTCTGCGCAAAAAACGAGGGGCCGTTGGGTTTGTTGACCCGACGGCCCCTCGTTAAGGCCGCCCGAAAGCTCGGGCGGCGAATTCAGCCACCCGTCTTAGATAATGACGACCTCAATAATGGATAGCTGCTTGTTCATGCGTAGAACTCCTAGTTCACACTGGACGCGTATCCCCACGCGCCCTCTCCAGTGGATGGTTCAACATCTTGGCTTTGAGCGCGCACAGCGTCAAGAATTAATTGTTTATGAGTGAACATGTGTAACATTCGCGAAACAGTATGCATTTGATTTGTATATGCGCGGCCGTTTATGCATTGTTAGCGCATGGTAAAGCTGAAAGAAACGTTTTCGCGCATATATGCTGGTGGCGCTTGCGCCATACGCCACCCGCGCAGGCTGAGTGCACGGGCACAACGCGGGAGCTGCCCCCGGTTGGCGGCGCGAGCCCTCCCCCGACCAATGTCCGCAAGGCTTGTTACCATAAGAGTAACGAGAGGAGGCGCGCTTTGGCTATTGACCCACATTACGAGGACTTCCAGCGGCTTGGCCTGCGCTTTGCCATGGGCATTGACGCGAGCGACCCGTTTGCGGCCGCGCGTGCGGCAGCCGACTTCAGCCGCAAGTTCCGCAACAACCGCGACTCACTGCCGCAGACCGACGCCGACCGTGCCTTCCACCTGGTTGCCAAGGCGACTGACCTCATCGACTACCAGCTGCCCTTCTCCACAGAGGAGACCGCGCCCGGCGTTATTGCCGAGGCACGCAAGCTCCTGAAGGAGGCGCTCGAGCTCGACCCGGTCTGCCCGGACGCGCGCCGTATGCTTGCCGCCGCGGACTCGAGCTCGCCCAACGACTACCATCGCTTCTTGGCCGACAACGCCGCCGAGATTCGCGCTGCCTGCGAGAAGGAGCGCGACCGCGCCCGAGAGGCCTTTGGCCCGGGCGAGGCGGGCAACGCCATCTGCATGCTTGCCATGATGCCCTACCTGCGCTGGCTTGCCGTGGAGTCTATGAACGCGCTCGTGTGCGGGCGCTACCGCCTGTGCGTGAAGCTCGCGCTGGAGGCGCTGGAGCTTGATCCGGCGGACCCCTGCGACGTGCGCTACTCGCTCGCGCTCGCCTATGCCAAGCTTGAGGACGCCGAGTCGCTCGAAGAGCTTTGCGGGAAGGCCGAGAAGGGCCCGGGCTATGCATGGTTCGCGCTCGCGCGGATGGCGCTCGCCTTTAAGCGCGAGGACCGCGTGGCCGCCGAGCACGAGGTCTACATGTTGCTCAACACCTATCCCAACGCCGGCACCACGCTCAGCCGCCAGGACGACCTGCCCGACGGCATCTTCTGCCGCATCAACGTGGAGCCCCTGAGCGAGGACGAGCTGATCCTTGCCACCTCGGAATCCACCGTGCTTTTGCAAGAAGGCTGCGACCCGCGCATGCGCGGCACGCTCGGCTCGTGGCTTGCCGCCAGGCCCGAGGTTGTGGAGGCCGCCGCCCGCGAGGCCGCGCTCGACCCGACGCTTCTTGAGGGAGGCGCCTCATGAGATGCAAGGAAGAACTGATAGAGCGCCTGGCGCAGCGCCGCCGCGCGCAGCTGGGCCAGCTCTCCGCCGAGGCCTATGAGGAGCTCGTGCTTGCCGTGAAGGCAGACCCGGCGGCCTTCCTCACCGACGACGCCGACCGCGCCTACGAGCGGCTTGGCCGCGCGCTTGCCGCTAACGAGAGCGCCATGGCCGAGGAGGAGTTCCTCGACGACAACGCCTACGAGAAGTCTCGCAACAAGCGCTTGGAGAAGCTCCGCCAGGGATGCGCCGAGGCACTCGCCATGGACGAGGGCTGCCTGGATGCCCGCACGATCCTCGCCATGCTCGAAAACGAGAACCCCGACGGCTCGCTCGTGGCGCTGGAGGCGCTCGCGCACGAGGAGGGGCTGGACGCCGTTGAAGCGGATCGCGCCGAGGATGAGGCGGCAGATGCGCCCGCCGGCAAGAGCACCGAGGGCGCAGGCGCACCCGGCGACGGCGCTGGGGCCACCGAGCTTGCGGGCGCGATCGCCGACGGCGATCCCGAGCCGAGCGAGTCCGCGCCCTCCCCTGCCGCCAGCGCCTGGGACGACGTCTTTGCCCGCCCGCAGCTGCGCCTGCTCGCGGCGATTGCCCGCGCCAGGTGCGAGACCGCCCGCTACAAGCTGGCCATCGCCACCTGCGAAAAGCTCGTGGAGCTTGATGCCGAGGACCACCTTGGCGCCCGCTACACCTGGGCCATTGCCCTGGCGCGCCTTGAGGACGAGAAGGGCTTTGACGCGCTCGACGCCCGCTTTGGGCGCACCGGCAACGCCTGGAGCCATCTTGCTCGCACGCTGCTCATGTTCAAGCTCGACCGCATGCCGGCCGCCCGCCGCGCCCTGCGCGGCTACGCGAGCCTCTGCAAGGGCGGCGCCTATGCCCTGCTGCGCCCGACCTTCATAGAGACCTACCTGCCCGATCGCCCCGCGTTTGAGCCCGGCAGCTTTGAGGAGGCGGCTCTCGCCGTGCACGAGTGCGACCCCGCGGTGATGGACACCCCGGACTTCATCGCCTGGGCCACGGCGCAGGACGGCTTTGCCGCCCAGGCGGAGAAGTTCGCCCGCGACCACGACCTCGACTGGTAGCCCGCGAACGGTCCCCGCTAGCAACAAGCAACTCCTTTGCTATACTCAACACCGCTGTCCCCATCGTCTAGCGGCCTAGGACGCCACCCTTTCAAGGTGGATACCGCGGGTTCGAATCCCGCTGGGGGCACCAGATGCCTCATGGATGGACCCACCTCGCAACGAGGTGGGTCTTTTCATTACGCCAGTAGCGGGATTCGAACCCGACAGGGCGTGAGCGTTAAGAAAACGCGAAGCGTTTTTAGCGAACGCGCGAAGCGCGCAGCGCTGAGCGAGCGCGGATTTGCGAAGCAAATACGCGGACATCCCGCTGGGGGCACAGAAGAACGTGATGCCCGCGGGCACGACCAAATGCAACCTGCGGGCCCATGCGCTCGTATCACGAACCCGACAGGGCGTGGAGGCCTACCTTTTTTCTGAAATAGCGCTAAAGTATCCGCTTGTGAAATCGAATACGAACCTGAGCGCGCGAGTCACACCACAAACGAATGCGCAGCCCGCAGAACCCGAAATCGCCAGGTCAATGTCGTTTTAGAAGGACGGCAATGAAGCACATCCTCATGGCCTGTGGCACGGGCATCTGCACATCTTCGGCGGTTCGTTTCCGCGTAAGCACGTTCTTGGACGAGAACGGCTATGCCGGCAAGTATGACGTCACCCAGTGCAAGATGGCCGACGTTCCCGAGCTTGCCCACACGCACGACTTTCTCATTGCCGTGACGCTCATCTCCGGCACGCTTGAGATTCCCTATGTGAACGGTGTTCCCTTCCTCACCGGCAACGACGCCACCGAGTCGGAACGCGCCCTCGTGGCCCTCATGAACGCCCCGGACAGGTTCTAAAAAGAAAAGGCGCCATTGTCGGCGCCTTACTAATTTCATGGTAGGGGCGGTGGGACGTCCAAAGTTTGCTTCGCAAACTTTGCCGGCTACGGCATGCTCCGCATGCCTTGCCCGCTCGCTAAAAACGCTCCGCGTTTTCTTGACGCTCGCGCCCTCGCGGGTTCGAGTCCATGCGCGGGGCTCGCAAAAGAAAAGGCGCCATTGCCGGCGCCTTACTAATTTCATGGTAGGGGCGGTGGGACTCGAACCCACAAGCCTCTCGGCGAGGGCTTTTAAGGCCCCTGCGTCTGCCAATTCCGCCACGCCCCCATGTGTTGTGTGCGTTCTACCTTAGCGCAAAGAGAAGAGCTCCGGCTTCCAGGGCACCGGAACGCCGGCGCCATCGTGGGCGGCGGCAGTGGCCAGCGCCAGGCCGTAGAGCAGGTCGCTCTCGCTCACGGTGAGCTCGGCTACCTCGCAGGCGCGCATGAGCTCGCTCACGCAGACGGCACCCGCCACGATCACGTTGGCGCGCTTGGGCTGGAGGCCCACCACGCCACGGCGCTCCTCGAGCGCGAGCTTCGCCAGGCGCTCCGCCAGCTCATCCACCTCGGCCAGGGAGAGGCCGTGGAGGTGAACGAAACTCGCGTCGTAAGGATCAAGCGCAGCCGAGATGGCTACGAGGGTGGTCACGGTGCCGCCGACACAGACAAGCCTGCCGGGCCTCTTGGCCTGGCCCGGGAGCTCCGACGCAAATGCCGCGCGACAGAACTCGCGCGCCTCTGCCAACGCAGAGGGCGCGGGAGGGTCCTCGCGCGAGAGGAAGAGGTCGGTGACGCGACGACAGCCGACGTTGAGCGAGTGGACGGCCTCGAGCGCGAGCCCGGGCTTGGCGCCATGTAGCGTGCCGACGGCGACCTCGGTGGAGCCGCCGCCGTTGTCGGCCACGGCGATGCGCTGACCTGCAAAGTCTTGCGCTACGCCGAGGAAGGTGAGCGAGCCCTCGAGCTCGCCGGGGATGACCTGCGGGATGACGCCGCGGCTGCGAAGGCCACCGAGCAGGACCTCTGCGTTGGAGGCGTCGCGGGCGGCGCTCGTAAGCGTGCAGACGGCGGCCTCGGCGTTGGCCTCGCGGGCGCTTGCCAGGTAGCCATCGACGCAGGTGAGCACGCGCTCGATGGCAGCGGCGGAAAGCTCGCCCGTCTCGGCCACGCCCTCGCCCAGACTGCAGATAGTTGAGGTCTTGGCGCACTCGTCCACGTGGCCGGCCGTGACGTCCGCCACGCCGAGACGTGCGGTGACGGTGCCGATGTCAATGACGGCTACGCGGCTCATGAGGTCACTCCGTTGTCGTAGGCGTTGTACTGGAAGATGAAGTCGAAGAACTGGAGGTACCAAGGGGTAGTCGATGTGCTGGAGGAGCTCGCGGTGGTGCTGCTCGAGCTGGAGCTGCTGGAGCTAGAGCTCGTGCTGGCAGAGTCGCTCGTGCTGGCCGACTCCGCAGTAGAGGCCTCCCCCGTCGTCGCCTCAGCCGAATCGCCGGTGGCGGCATCGGTCGTGGCGGACTCCGTGGTTGCGGCGTCGTCGCCGAGGCCGCTCATCTCCACGGCGGTCTCGCCCTCCTTCACGTAGCCGCGCTGGCGGGCCTCGTCCTCGATGCCCTCCTGCGTCATGAGGCTGCTCACCGTGGTCTGGAGCTCGTCGTTTGTGTTGTTGAGCTCCTCAAGCTGAGCGGAGAGAATCGCGTTGGTGCGCTGGGCGCCGTAGAGGGCGCAGGCCGGCGGATAGACCATGATTACGAGCGCGATGGCGATGATGACGCCGACGATGACGGCAGGGTGGCCCATAAACCAGGCGATGACGCCCGTAAGGCCCCTGTTCGCGGCGGCCGCGGC
>CAVIES010000044.1:0-14174 GCA_963641675.1 Anaerovoracaceae bacterium | reverse complement strand
CGAGTACACGATCCAGTCGCTGTTCACGCAGGGCGCCCCGATCGACTCGTTCGGCGTGGGCACCAAGCTCGCCACCTGCGACCCGCAGCCCTCGCTCGGCGGCGTCTACAAGCTCAGCGCCGTGCGCAAGGCGGGCGAGGCCGAGTGGCGCCCCACGATGAAGCTCTCCGAGGTCGCCTACAAGCGCACCATCCCCGGCATCCAGCAGGTCATGCGCTTCGTGGACGACTCCGGCTGCCCGGTGGGCGACGTCATCTACGACGAGACGATGCCGGCCGCCACGCCCGCGCTCGCCGTGAACGTCACAGACGCGGAGACGAGCTACGACTTCACGGCCTACGAGGGCCACGAGCTGCTCGTGCAGGTGGTTGAGGGCGGCAGGCGCGTGGGCGAGCCCGCGAGCCTGGAGGAGGCCAAGCGTGTCTGCCGCGAGGCCCTCATGCACCTCGACCCGGCCGTCCGCCGCTTCCTCAACCCCCAGCTCTACCCGGTGGGCGTGGAGGACAACCTCGCGGCGCTGCGCGTGAGGCTCGCCCGCGAGGAGCGCGCCAACGCAGGGGCCGCCCGTTAGGCGCCCGCACTTGCCGCCCGCGTTGGCGCACTCTGTGTGCGAGGCGCCCGAGCGGGGCATGAGGCCTGCACTTTTGTTACACTCATTCAGCCGCATAAGCGGCTCTAAGCTGCAATTTGGCGGCCCCGGACGGGGCCGCTTCCTCATCGAAGGGACTTGAACCGTGGTCGAGACGATCGAGAAGCTTGTTCGCGAGGCAATCGCTGAGGCCCAGGCCGCTGGCGAGCTGCCCGAGTTTGAGGTCGCCGACCTCGGCCTCGAGCGCCCGGCCGACTCCGCAAACGGAGACTGGTCGAGCACCGTCGCCATGCGCAGCGCCAAGCTCGCCCACATGGCCCCGCGCGCCATCGCCGACGCCATCGTGGCCCACATGGCCGCCTCGCCCGAGATTGATCACGTGGAGGTTGCCGGCCCCGGCTTCGTGAATGTCTACCTCTCCACCGCCGCCGGCAACGAGGTCTTCCGCACCGTGCGCGAGCAGGGCGCCGACTTCGGCCGCTCCAACCTCGGCGCCGGCCAGCGCGTGCAGGTGGAGTTCGTCTCCGCCAACCCCGTGGGCCCGCTCCACATCGGTCACGGCCGCTGGGCCGCCCTGGGCGACTCGCTCTCCCGCGTGCTCGAGCACGCCGGCTACGAGGTCGAGCGCGAGTACTACGTGAACGACCACGGCAACCAGATGAACACCTTCGGCAACTCCGTCTCCGCGCGCTACATGCAGCTCGCCCAGATCATGGACGAGAAGGGCGTCGACGCCCACGCCGCCCACGAGGCCCTCATCGCCGACTGGGCCGCCTTCGTGGAGGACGAGGCCGACGAGCACCCCGATTCCCACCCCTACATGGACGCCTTCCGCGAGAGCCTCGGCGCTGACTCCTACGGCGGCGACTACATCATCGATCTCGCTGCCCACTTTATGGAGGCCGACGGCACCAAGTGGGTTGGGGCCGACGAGGGCGAGCGCATGCTCTCCTTCCGCGAGCGCGGCTACAAGCTCATGCTCGAGGACATCTCCCAGACCTGCGAGGACATGCGCACCACCTTCGATAAGTGGTTCTCCGAGCGCTCGCTCTACGAGAAGGACGAGCAGGGCACGAGCCCCGTGGAGCGCGCCTTCGCGAAGCTCCGCGAGCAGGGCTACCTCTACGAGGCCGACGGCGCCCTGTGGTTCCGCTCCACCGACTTCGGCGACGACAAGGACCGCGTGCTCGTGAAGGCCGACGGCGCCTACACCTACTTTGCCTCCGACGTTGCCTACCACTGGAACAAGTACGAGCGCGTCGACCACGTCATCGACGTCTGGGGCGCCGACCACCACGGCTATATCGCCCGCGTGCGCGCCGCCACCGACGCCCTCGGCTACGAGGGCAAGTTCGAGGTGCTGCTTGGCCAGCTCGTGAACCTGCTGCGCAACGGCCAGCCGGTGAAGATGAGCAAGCGCAAGGGCACCATGGTGCCGCTGCGCGAGCTGCTCGACGAGGTGGGCGCCGACGCCACGCGCTTCACGCTCGTCTCCAAGAGCTCCAACCAGATGATCGACTTCGATATCGAGGCCGTGAAGCGCCAGGACAACACCAACCCCGTCTACTACGTGCAGTACGCCCACGCGCGCATCTGCTCGATCCTGCGCCGCGCCGCGGGCGTCACGGCCGAGCAGGCCGCCGAGCTCGGTATGGACGGCGTTGCCGCCAAGGCTTGCCCCATCGACTGCGACCTCTCCGTACTGACCGACCCCACCGAGGCCGCGCTCGCCCGCAAGCTCGGCGAGTTCGGCGAGCTGGTGGAGGGCTGCGCCCGCGACCGCGCGCCCTTCCGCCTCACGCACTACGCGCAGGAGCTCGCCGGCGCCTTCCACGCCTTCTACACCGCCTGCCAGGTGCTGCCGAGCGAGGGCCGTCCGGTTGATGCGGCCGTGAGCCAGGCCCGCCTCGCCGCCTGCGACGCCACCCGCCGCGTGCTCGCGCTCACCCTCGGCCTCATCGGCGTCACCGCGCCCGAGAGGATGTAGGGGAGAGGCGTCTACCGCTGTGCCTCGCACGCGCCCGTCCCGCGCCCGGCGCGTCTTCGCGCCTGTGTGCAGCTCCGGTCGCGCACGCCTGCGATGCTTAAATTCTTAACCAGAAAGCCCGCTTGTTTCCGACTCTGGAACGAGCGGGCTTTCTCCATAAACCTGCAGGTAGATTGAATATCAAATATTTACGTTAATTTTTCTTTTGTGAGTCCCTAAATATCAAGTAACCTACCCATGAAAGACGTATCCTTACTCTCCGGTAACAAAGGGCTATTCGGGAGGTTCATACGTGAACGTTCGCGAGTATCTATCGGTCAGACGCGCCTTTGGACTCGTCAGACAGGGCATGCCGGCCGAAGAACGAATTACGTTTGAGGAGCTTGGCATCGTCTGCCACCTCGGCAATCTCGGGCGCCCGTTGCGGACGTCGGAGATTGCCGAGTACCAAGGCGTGCTCAGGCCCACGATGACGCACAGGAGCAGCCACCTGGACGAACTCGGTCTCATCTCGCGCGAGGCGGGCGAGCTTGACCGCAGGAGCGTTTGCTGCACCCTCACCGACAAGGGTGAGCGCCGCATGGAGGTTCTGCTCGCCCAGATGTGCGCGAGCATCAAGCCGGGCATGCCGCTCTCGCGCTGCACGCCGGCGCGCATGGGGCTCGTCGTTGACGAGCTCGGCCGTGCCTCCTTCTCCTCTGCAGATCTCGTACTCCTTGGGCTTTACGCCTGCGAGTCGGAGTCGGGCGCGAGCGTGGGCACGCTCGTGGCGGCCCTGGGCCTTTTGCAGCCCACGGTCTCCATGGCCGTCTCCACCCTAACAAAGCAGGGCCTGGTCGAGCGCGTGCAGGAGGGTACCGAGGCCGGAAGGGCTGCCCTCGTCGCCCTTACGTCCAAGGGCGAGGAGCGAAGTGGTGGGCTCGTTGAGCGCATCGAGACGTTCCACGTGCGCCGCTCCAAGGGATAGGCGCTGCGCGGTTGGCGAAGGGGTTGCCTTCGCGCCATATGGCTGACGTAGGTCCCGTGTGCCCAAGTGGCGCGCGGGGCTTTTTCTTGCCGGGCGCTCTTGGGCCGGGGCCAGCCATGGGGCAGCTCGGCCATGCGGTACGCCCGCCTTTTGGCGGGAATTGGGCCGCCTTGCTGTTGGATCCAAAGCGGCGCAGTATGCCTTGCCGCAGAAGCCACCCGTCCTCTGGCGGGGAATTTGGCGCAGGTTGACTGGTTCTTGACGAATTCTGCCGCATCCGTGCTATAGTCTGCCGTGTTGGGCCGCATGGCCCGTTGCGCCGCTCAATTGGCGCCCACTTCCACATTCCCAACCATAACTTGCCCGCGGCAATGCCGTGCCGGCTCACACGTATGGGTTGGGGGCGAACTTACGCCAGACTCCTAAGGAACACACGTGGCAGAAGAGAACACCGAGACCCCGCAGGCCCCCAAGCGCCGTCGTGGCCGTCCGCGCAAGGATGCCGAGGCCGCTGCCGTCTCTGAGGTAAAGCCCGCCAAGGTGACCAAGGCCAAGAAGGCAGACGACGCGGCCGAGAAGCCCGCGAAGCCCGCCCGCACCAAGAAGGCCGCCGACGCCGCGGCCGAAGCTGCCGAGAAGGCCCCTAAGGCCAAGGCCAAGACCGCTAAGGCAAAGGCGGAGAAGCCGGAGGCCAAGCCCGCCGCCGAGCCTAAACCGGCCAAGGCCGAGACCCCCGCGCCTGCGCCCGCTCCTGCCCAGGAGGGCGGCAACGAGGGCGGCCAGAAGCGCCGCCGCCAGCGCAACCGCAAGAACGCCGGTGACTTCCAGAACAGCGACAACGGCAAGCAGCAGCGAGACAACCGCCCCGGCCGCGGCCAGAACCAGCAGAACAACCAGAAGCAGTTCGGCAACGGCCGTCGCCGCAACCGCCACAACAACGGCGGCAACGGCAACCAGCAGATCGTGATGCCGCGCCTCTCGCGCGAGGACCTGCAGCAGATGCTCGTGGCCGAGCTTCGCCAGGAGGCCGCCGCGCTCGACGTCGAGTACGTGGGCGTGCGCAAGGCCGACCTTGTCGAGGCCGTCTACGTGGCCTCGGCCCGCGCCGAGGGCTTCCGTGAGGCCGCCGGCGTGCTCGACATCATGGGGGAGGGCTACGGCTTCGTGCGCACGGGCAACTACATGCCCGGCGACGACGATGCATTCGTGCCCCAGCAGCTCATCAAGCACCTGGGTCTTCGCCGCGGCGACTGGGTGGAGGGCACCGTGCGTCCCTCCCGCCCCAACGACAAGTACCCGGCGCTGCAGAAGATCAGCAGCGTGAACGGCCTTGAGCCCGAGCTCATCCGCAACCGCCCGCGCTTCCGCGACCTCACGCCCGTCTATCCCAACGAGCGCCTGCGCATGGAGCACGGCAAGGACTCCATCACCGGCCGCGCCATCGACCTGGTGGCGCCCATCGGCAAGGGCCAGCGCGGCCTCATCGTGAGCCCGCCCAAGGCCGGCAAGACCACGGTGCTCAAGCGCGTATGTGAGTCCATTGCCGCCAACAACCCCGAGGTCTACCTCATCTGCCTTCTGGTGGACGAGCGCCCCGAAGAGGTCACCGACATGGAGCGCTCCATCAAGGGCGACGTCGTGGCCTCCACGTTCGACATGCCGGCCGAGAACCACACCACGGTCTCCGAGCTCGTGATCGAGCGCGCCAAGCGCCTGGTGGAGATGGGCCGCGACGTCGTCGTGGTGCTCGACTCCATCACCCGCCTCGCCCGCGCCTACAACCTCGCCGCCCCGGCCTCCGGCCGCATCCTCTCCGGCGGCGTCGACTCCGCGGCCCTCTACCCGCCCAAGAAGTTCCTGGGCGCCGCCCGCAACATCGAGAACGGCGGCTCGCTCACGATTCTCGCGAGCGCCCTGGTTGAGACGGGCTCCAAGATGGACGAGGTCATCTTCGAGGAGTTCAAGGGCACCGGCAACATGGAGCTCAAGCTCGACCGCGAGCTGGCCGACAAGCGCATCTTCCCGGCCATCGACCCGGTTTCCTCCGGCACGCGCAACGAGGAGCTGCTCATCGACGCCGACCTCCAGCCCTTCGTCTGGGGCATCCGCAGGGTGCTGGCCAACATGAACAACATCGAGCGCGCCGAAGCCTCGCTCATCAAGGGCCTGCGCGCCACGGCCAACAACGAGGAGTTCCTCATCCGCTCGGCCAAGAAGGCCCAGCAGACCGACTACTCAGACCCGGCGTAAGGGGCTAGGCTCTTCGGCCAAAAATAGGCGTTTAAACGCAGGTTTACGTCAAAACTTGCTGAAACGTGATGTATAGTCTGTCCTGTAGGCGACTTTTGTGCCTACAGGACAGACTTCGTTCGAGCGACGGTACACGCAGACCAAACACACACCGCCGTTGCCCGATTGGCCGTATAGCCTGCGCTTTTGCAGCTGGCCCATCGACGCAATCCCGCTAACAATCTGCGCATGCCGTCGCCTCCGAAAAGGGGGCGTTTGGACATGACGAGCAGGCACACCAACCCTGCCATCTATGCCGGTCTTGCCGGTGCGGCCGCGTGGGCAGCCCCCACGTGCGCCAGCGCGCTGACCGTATTCGGCACAGAGGTGCCCATCTCCGAGCCCGCGCTCTCCTTCATTGCCGGCTGCGTCGCCGGCGCCGTCGTGGCGAGCGGCACGTCGCTCGCCATCAACCATGCCGTTAACTCCCGTCGCGAGCGCGAGGCCGCCGAGCAGGCGCTTGCAGCCCATGCCCGCAGCGCCAAAGCTGCCCGCAACCGCGACGCCGTGAAGCGCCTTGAGGAGCGCGAGGCCTATCTCGCCGCCCGTGCCGCGCAGGAGAAGGGCGCGGCCCACGTTGCCTACCCGCAGCCGGCCGGCCAGCAGCAGCGCCCGCAGCAGCCGCGCCAGCAGGTGCGCCCGCAGGCTGCCCAGCAAACGGCGCCGCAGGGCCCGCTCCAGCAGCAGATGGCCGCCCGCGCCGCCGCCCAGCGCGCTGCCCAGCAGCAGACCGCGCCCGCGACGCCGGCCCAGCGCGCTCGGGCCGCGGCGCAGCGCGTGCATGCGGGTGCTCCCGCCCAGCGCGCCCAGCAGGCTCCGGCAGAGCGCGCCGCTCGCCAGGCCGAGGCCGCTCGCGAGGCTGCAATAGCCGAGGCGCAGCTTAAGGTCAAGGCCGCCCAGGCAAAGGCCGATCAGGCTCGCAAGGCCGCCGAGCGGGCACAGAACGCCGTCGCCCACCAGGCCGACGTCTATGCCGCCCGTCAGGCCGCGGCCTATGCCGCACAGCAGGCGGCCTACGTGGCCCAGGGCATGCACGTGCCCGGCGTGCAGCAGGGGATTGGCCAAAAGGTGGCCGAGGTGGGTGTCTCCGCTCGCGAGGCCGCGCCCGCACAGCGCGCCCAGCAGCCCCGCGAGGAGCAGCACCACGAGGCCCCGCACGCCGCCGAGGCGGGCCGCCCGCGCCACGCCGCACGCAGCACCGTCCGCGCCGACGCGACCGGCACTTGGGACAAGACCGGCGACATCCGCGTGCAGGCCGCTCCCAACGCCCCGCGCGCCAAGGCTCAGAAGCAGGGCCCGGCCCAGGCCGCCCCTCAGCAGGGCAAGCCCCGCTACACCGTTGCCGCCCACTATGGCTCCGCCTCAACCGACCCCGGCGTCTCCGCCGCGTGGGAGGCCTGGCAGACGGGCGCCGGCGCCAACAACGGCGCCGACTACCTCGACGTCGCCGAGGAGTACGTGAACCGCATCACGCTCAAGGACCGCATGGCACAGCGCGCCAAGGGCGTGGCCGGCGTCCTCTCCGAGCGCCTCGGCGCCTCCAAGATGGAGGGCCTGCCCGTGATCGCCCGTGCCGACGGTTCGGTGGGCGACGTGGGCGAGTCTTGGTGGAACGACGCCATGGGCGACGACGTGCGCGCCGTGGCCGACGGCGCCACCGGCCTTCGTGGCGTGGAGGAGTCCATGCTCGACAACTCCGCCGTGCTCTTCACCGCCCAGACCCGTGAGCAGGCCCAGGCCGCCAAGGACCGCTGGCAGGCGCAGCAGCGCCCGCAGCAGACCCAGGCACAGCAGCGCCCGCAGCAGGCGCGCCCGGCACAGCCCACGCAGCAGGCCCGTACCGCCCAGCCCGCGCAGCAGACCGGCGAGGTTGCCTACACTCCACGCACCGACCGCGCGGCCATCGCCGGCCGCCTTGCCGACCCGAAGGTCGTCTTCCCCGACCAGACCCACCACTGGAGCGACGAGCAGCAGGACCTTTGGAACGTCGCCCTGAACGCGCTTGACGAGCGCACGGCCGAGCAGGTCGCCATGGGCGCCGCCGCCTCCGCGCGCCTCTCCTACACCACCGACTTCTCCACCCTCGACGAGCCCGACCACATGGAGCCCGCCACCCAGTTCATGAGCTTCAAGCCGCAGGGCGGCAAGCCCGAGGTCGTGGATGCCGAGAGCTACGTTGACATGCTGCTCGACCAGGAGCTCGCCAAGAGCGACTCCGAGGCCGTGCGCAAGCTCGCCCAGCACGACGCCCACGAGTACTTCAGGGTCGTCGACGGCGGCACGGCCGACATCGCGCCCAAGCCCGCCCCCGCCCCGCACCACGTCGCGCTCTAGGCCACAAGGCTTGCACGCGCGCCAGAACACACGATTCGACTCGGGCCACCGCATCCCCACCTGGGTGCGGTGGCTCCTTGTGTTCGCGTGGGCGCTCTTCATCTGGAGCCGCTCGCTCTTCGCTGGGCCCGAGTCCACCGAGCAGAGCAACTTCGTGCTGCAGTTCGTGAGGCCCGTCTTTGAGCTCGTGGGGCTCACCGACGCGAGCCTCATGTCGTTCATCGTGCGCAAGTGCGGCCACTTTACCGAGTACGCCATCTTGGGCGGCTTGCTCGCCGCCACAGCAGGGAGGGGAGAGGAGCCTGCCCTCGTGCGCGCGCACTGGCTCCCGGCCGCCTTCGTTGCGCTTGCCGACGAGACTATCCAGCTCTTCGTGCCGGGTCGCTCGGGCCAGCTCTCAGACTCTGCGCTCGACTGCGCGGGCGCCCTCGTGGGCTTCTGCCTGGTGCTTCTCGTGCGCCGCCTTATGGCGAGAAGGGCCGGGGACGCGTCTTAGAGGCGTCGCTTAGGCGGGGTCTTTATCCCGCCATACAAAAGCGGCGCGCAGCCAATGGCCACGCGCCGCCAAGCAATTCAAATTACCAGCTGCTACAGATACTCGATCTGCGCGCCATCCACGTCGCAGGTAAGGATGTGCGTCTCGCAGGCGGGGAACTGCTCGCGCAGGCGCACCTGGAGGAACTTCGCCACGATGGTGTCGTCGGTGACGGCCATGAGGGTCGAGCCCGAGCCGCTGATCCACATCGTGGAGGCGCCACCCTCAAGGCAGGTCTCGCGGATGGCCTCGTAGTCGGGGATGAGGGCCTTGCGGTAGGGCTCCTGCAGGCGGTCGTCGTTGGCGGCGGCGATGAGGCGGGTGTCGCCCGTCTCCAGCCCTCGGGTGAGGCCGGCGACGCGGCCCATCTGCCACACGGCGGTGCTAAGCGGCACCTCGTGCGGCACCACCTTGCGGGCGTCCGCGGTGTGCACCTCATAGGGCGGGATCACGGTGACAAAGCGCAGCTTCTGACTCACGTCGTAGCGCAGGCACTCCGGCAGCTGGCCCTCGGGCGTGAACGAGCACACGGCCGCGCCCAGGATGGCAGGGGCGACGTTGTCGGGGTGGCCCTCCACCGCGGTTGCCATGGCCACGAGCTCCTCGCGCGTGACGGTGTGGCCGGTGAGCGCGGCGGCGGCCATGATGCCGGCGACCACGCAAGTGGAGCTTGAGCCCAAGCCACGGGCCACGGGCACCTCGGTCTGGATGTCGATGGCCACGCCAAAGGGCTCCTCGCCCCACTCGGCAAGGGCGTTCACGAGGCTCACGTAGACGAGGTTGTCCTCGTTCTGGAACTCCTCGGGGCAGCCCGTGATGGTGAGGGAGTCTGCGCGCTCGAACGTGAAGTGCGAGTAGAGCGAGACGGCCATGCCGAGCGTGTCGTAGCCGATGCCCAGGTTGGCGCTGGTGGCGGGAACGGTGATCTTTATCATGCGAGGATCCTCGTGGCCGCGGACTCAACGTAGCCGTTCATGCCGGCGACCTCCACCACGTCGGCGAAGCGCTCGGTTGCGCTGCGCAGCGCGGAGAGCGCGGCGGGCGGGACGGTGCCCGTGAGCTCGGCGAGCTTGTCCATGCAGGCAAAGCCGTCCATGCCGGAGGTGTCCTCGCCAAGGGCGGCCAGCACGTCGGCGCTGAACTTGTAGGGGCTTGCCGTGGAGAGGCAGACGCGCGCGGTGCCGTCTGCCGGGAAGCTCTCCAGCACGTGGCGGGCGACGGCGGTGTGCGGGTCGAGCAGCACGTGGTGGGCCTCCCACACCTCGCGGATGGTCTTGCGCGTGGCGTCGTCGTCGGCGCGGCCGCAGGCAAAGGTCTCGTGGAGCTTCTCGAGAAGCTCGGCGGGCAGCGTGTAGTAGCCCTCGGTGGCGAGGCTCTCCATGAGGGAGGACACGAGCTCGCAGTCGCCGTCGGACAGATAGAAGAGCAGGCGCTCGAGGTTCGACGAGACCAGGATGTCCATGGAGGGCGAGATGGTCTTGTGGAACGGGCGGCGACGGTCGTAGGTGCCGGTGGTGATGAAGTCGGTGAGGACGTCGTTGGCGTTGGAGGCCACGATGAGCTTGCGCACGGGCAGGCCCATGAGCTTGGCGTAGTAGCCGGCGAGCACGTCGCCGAAGTTGCCGGTGGGCACGCAGAAGTCAACTTGGTCGCCAAGCTTGACGGCGCCGGCGGCAACGAGTTGAGCGTAGGCGTCGAAGTAGTAGGTCACCTGCGGCACGAGGCGACCGACGTTGATGGAGTTGGCGCTGGAGAGCACGACGTTCTTCTCGGCCAGGCGACGGCGGAGCTCCTCGTCGGCGAAGATGCGCTTCACCTCGGTCTGGGCGTCGTCGAAGTTGCCCTCGATGGCGCAAACGGCGACATTTTCGCCCTTCTGGGTGGCCATCTGCAGGCGCTGTACGTCGGAGACCTTGCCGTGCGGGTAGAACACGGTGACGCCCGTGCCCTCCACGTCGGCGAAGCCCTCGAGCGCGGCCTTGCCGGTGTCGCCGCTCGTGGCGGTAACGATCATGACGCCCCTTCCGTCGCCCTCGCGGGAAACGCGCATGAGCTGCGGCAGCATCTGGAGCGCCACGTCCTTGAAGGCGCTCGTGGGGCCGTGGTAGAGCTCGAGCGTCCAGTCGTCGCCGCAGGGCGTGACGGGCGTCACGGCGGGGGAGTCGAAGTTGGCGCCGTAGGCGGCCTCTACGCAGCCGGCAATCTCATCGGCGGTGAAATCGTCCAAGAGGTGGCCGAGCACCGCGCGGGCGCGGTCCTGGTAGGTACCCTCCATGAGGGAGGCGAGCGAGGGCGCCCCCGTGGCAACGTCATCGCGAACGAACAGGCCGCCGTCGGCTGCAATTCCTTCAAGAATCGCCTGCTTACTTGTTAAGGATTCGTTTCGCGAGCGCGTGCTGTGGTAGAACGTAGTCACTGCTTTCTCCTTGCGTCATGGCGGTTTTGTCCGCGCACCTGTTACGGTGGGCGCTCAAGACGTTTTCGGCATAATAACGCGGGAGGCAAGAGTACGGTCCCAAAAGGCGAAGCCGAGACAGACTCGAAACCTACGCCTGGGCGCAAGCTAGCGCTGTCAGCGCATCTGACCCCGATGAGGAGCCACATGATCAAGATCACCAAGTTCGGAGGCTCGAGCGTCGCCGACGCCGGCCAGTTCAAGAAGGTCAAGGGAATCATCGAGGCCGACGAGGGCCGTCGTTTCGTGGTGGTCTCGGCCGCCGGCAAGCGCAACTCCGACGACAACAAGATCACCGACCTGCTCTACCTGGTGGACGCGCACCGCACCTACCACGTGGACTGCACGCCGCTTCTCGAGGACATCAAGCAGCGCTTTGTGGAGATTCGCGACGAGCTCGGGCTCACCTACCCCATGGCCGAGAAGTTTGACGAGTTCGCCGCCAACATCAAGAACTACACCACCGAGTACATCGTGAGCCGCGGCGAGTACTTCACCGCCCAGCTCATGAGCGAGTACCTGGGCCTTCCCTTCGCAGACGCCGCCGACTACGTGCGCTTCCACCACGACGGCACGCTCGACATGGAGCGCACCTGCGACCGCATCCACGACCTCGTGGTGCGCGAGGGCTGCTTCGTGCTGCCGGGCTTCTACGGCGCCACGAGCGAGGGCGACGTCAAGCTCTTTAGCCGCGGCGGCGGCGACATCACGGGCGCCATCGCCGCCCGCGCGCTCAACGCCGACCTCTACGAGAACTGGACTGACGTCTCGGGCTTCCTCACGGCAGACCCGCGCATCGTGAAGCGCCCGCGCGCCATCCGTCGCATCACCTTCGACGAAATGCACGAGCTCTCCTACATGGGTGCCTCGGTGCTGCACGAGGAGGCCATCTTCCCCGTGCGCGAAGCCAACATCCCCATCGCGATCCTCAACACCAACCACCCCGAGGAGCGCGGCACCATCATCCAGGAGCGAGTTGAGCCCTGCGCGGACGACCCGGTCATCACGGGCATCGCCGGCAAGAAGGACTTCCTTACCGTTCACATCTCCAAGGCCAAGATGGGAAACACCGTGGGCCTGCTTGCCCGCGCCCTCGCTATCTTCGAGCGCTACGACGTCTCGGTGGAGCACGTGCCCACCGGCATCGACTCCTTCGGCGTCGTGGTGAACAGCGCCGACGTCCACGACAAGATCTACTCCATCATTGCCGACATCCAGCGCGAGCTTAAGCCCGACGAGGTCAAGGTCATCGACCAGCTCGCCCTCATCAGCGTGGTGGGTCGCAACATGAGCAACCGCCCGGGCACCTCGGGCCGCCTCTTCAACGAGCTCGGCTCCAAGGGCATCAACATCCGCCTGATCACCCAGAGCTCGCAGGAGATCAACATCATCTTCGGCGTGAACAACGCCGATTTCGAGTCCACCATCCGCGCCGTCTACGACGCGTTCCTTGACGAGGAGTAACCCATGGCAGATCTCAAGAACGTCGCCATCCTTGGCGCCACCGGCGCCGTCGGCACCCAGATGCTCGAGTGCCTGGCCGAGCGCGACTTCCCGGTGGGGGAGCTGCGCCTGCTCGCGAGCGCCCGCTCTGCCGGCAAGAAGGTCGAGTGGAACGGCCGTGAGGTCGAGGTCATGGAGGCCACGCCCGAGGCCTTCGAGGGCATGGACATCGTGCTCGGCGCTGCCGGTGACGCCACCGCCAAGGAGCTTCTGCCCGAGGCCGTGAAGCGCGGCGCCACCGTGGTCGACAACTCCCATGCCTTCCGCCTGGATGCGGACGTGCCCCTGGTGGTGCCCGAGATCAACCCCGAGGACGTCGCCTGGAACAAGGGACTCATTTCCAACCCCAACTGCGCCACCATCATCGGCCTCGTGCCCACCTGGCCGCTTCACAAGCTCGGCCACGTGACCCGCATGGTCGTCTCCACCTACCAGGCCGCGAGCGGCGCCGGCGTGCCCGGCATGGCAGAGCTCGAGGCCGAGCTCGCAGCCCTTGGCCGCGGCGAGGAGATGCCCGCGCCCACTGCGTTCGCCGACCAGCTCGCCAGCAACCTCATCCCGCAGATCGGCGGCGAGAAGTTCGAGGGCTTCACCTCCGAGGAGATGAAGATGCAGAACGAGGGCCGCAAGATCATGCACCTGCCGGAGCTGCGCGTTAACTGCACCTGCGTGCGCGTGCCGGTGCTGCGCTCCCACTCCGAGAGCGTGACGCTCGAGTTTGACGAGCCGGTCTCGCTCGAGGCTGCCCGTGAGGCGCTTGCCGCCGCGCCCGGCGTGAAGCTCGTCGACGACCTCGGCGCCGAGAGCGCCCAGGACCGCTTCCCGATGCCGCTCTACACCAGCGACCAGGACCTCGTCTGGGTCGGTCGCATTCGCAAGGACATCTCCAACCCGAAGGAAGGCTGCGGAATCACCTTCTGGTGCTGTGGCGACCAGATCCGCAAGGGCGCGGCGACCAACGCCGTGCAAATCGCTGAGCTTCTTCTCTAGCGGCCGGCTTTCCCCGGCACCCCACCTAGGGGCTCCAGGGAAACCCGCTAACGCCGTTGGTGTGGCAGGGAGCGGGGGATTGCTGGTAAGATGATTCGCACGCGCCCTTAGCTCAGCTGGATAGAGCACCGGACTTCTAATCCGACGGTCGAGCGTTCGAATCGCTCAGGGCGCACCAAGAACTACCAAGGCCGGGGCCAAACGCCTCGGCCTTTTTCGTTTTAGAAGGGGAGCTGGAGGAGCCAGGCGGGGGAGTGAACTGCGCTTCTGCCACGCCTGTGGGCGTGCATGTGGAGCCTTCCAAAGATTTCTAAAATTCACCCTTGCATGCGGCTTGGGTAGTGTGCATAATAGTCGAGCTGCTTAAAGAGGTGGCGCGATGGTGGGTGTAGCTCAGTTGGCAGAGCGACGGACCGTGGCTCCGTAGGTCGAGGGTTCGAGCCCCTTCACCCACCCCATCTTAGTAAGCGTACGGATCGTTAGCTCAGCTGGTAGAGCAGGGGACTCTTAATCCCAAGGTCCAGG
>CAVIES010000043.1:5598-14177 GCA_963641675.1 Anaerovoracaceae bacterium | reverse complement strand
CCACGCTCTTGATGTCGGGCAGCACGGCAAAGTACTGCCAGCAGCTGTGCTCGGAGTTGCGCTCGCCGGTCTCCTCAAAGAGGCGCTGGTTGTAGGCATCCAGCTCCTCGCGCACGATGGCGTCGGCGTTCTTCAGGATCTCCAGCTTCTCCTTGTCCACCGCGCCGATGATGCGGATGGCCAGGCCCGGGCCCGGGAACGGCTGGCGGTGCACGATGTGCGCCGGCAGGCCAAGGGCGGTACCAAGCGCGCGGACCTCGTCCTTAAAGAAGTGGTCCAGCGGCTCGATGAGGTCGAAGTGCACGCCCTCGGGGAACGGGATGAGGTTGTGGTGGCTCTTGATGGTGCTGGCCTTGCCGCCCGTCTTGCGCGCACCGCTCTCGATGATGTCGGGGTAGATGGTGCCCTGCGCGAGGTAGGTCACCGGCTTGCCGTCGGTCTCCAGCTGCTGGGCAACGGCGAAGAATTCCTTCCAGAACTGCGTGCCGATGATCTTGCGCTTCTGCTCGGGCTCGGTCACGCCGGCAAGCAGCTCGGCGTAGCGGTCCTCGGCGTGGACGTGGATGAAGTCGACGTCAAACTGCTTGGTGAAGACCTCCTCCACCTGCTCGGGCTCGCCCTTGCGCAGCAGGCCGTGGTTGATGAACACGCAGGTCATCTGCTTGCCCACGGCGCGGGCGCCAAGCGCGGCCACGACGGAGGAATCCACGCCGCCAGAGAGCGCGAGGATGACGCGGTCGCTGCCGACCTTCTCGCGGAACTCGGCCGTCATGGTCTCCACCAGGTTGTCCATGGACCAGTTGGCCTCAAGACCGCAGATGCCAAACAGGAAGTTCTTCAGCAGCTGCTGGCCGTACTCGGTGTGCTTGACCTCGGGGTGGAACTGCGTGGTGAAGATCTGCTTCTCGGCGTTCTCCATGGCGGCCACGGGGCAGACGTCGGTGCTGGCGGTGACCACGAAGCCCTCGGGGACGTCCTTCACGGCGTCGAAGTGGCTCATCCAGACGGTCTGGCTGGCCGGGGTCTCGGCAAAGAGCTTGGACTCGCCGGTGACGTGCAGCTCGGCCGGGCCGTACTCGCCCACCTCGGGGTGGTGCACGGTGCCGCCGAGCGTCACGGCCGTGATCTGGTGGCCGTAGCAGAAGCCCAGCACCGGGATGCCGAGCTCGTAGATGGCCGGGTCAACACGCGGGGCGTCCTCGGCGTTCACGCTGGCGGGGCCGCCAGAGAGGATGAGCGCGGAGGCACCGGCGGCGCGAATCTCCTCGGCCGAGGCGTCGCAGGGAAGAATCTCGGAGTAGACGTGCAGGTCGCGCACGCGGCGGGCGATGAGCTGGCCGTACTGCGCGCCAAAGTCGAGGACGATAACCTTCTGCTGGCTTGTCTGCATGGACTCCTCCATAGAGTTTGGGGCCACGTTACCGGGCAGGCATGCCCGGGCGATTTACAACCCCACCATCATACGACATGCGCCCCGCTAACACGGCTCACCTCGCGCGATTCTTGTGAACATCCGTTATCGATACTGTGGACTTTGGGAGGCTTTCAAGCAGGGCTAGTACCATATTTACGCTTACGCGCGGGATACGCCCGCGCAACCGGCCCGTCGCTTCACGGGCCGCGCTCGAACGAGGAGGGCGCACGGCCCTCCACCCGACGAGAGACCAAGGGAGTTTTTTCATGGCCCAGAGCAGGAAAGACCGCCGCAACTCCGCACGCCGCGGCTCCGCACGCCGCGCCGCCAAGGGCAATGCCGCCGGCAACCAGCCTGTCAGCCGCGAGCAGTTTGCCGGCCAGGCAAACGCCTCTGGCAGCGAGTACTCGCGCAACTCTACCGCCCGCTACACCAAGGCCCGCCGCAAGCGCGGCCTGGGCAAGGGCGTCAAGATCTTCCTCGGCGTCCTCATCGCCGTCCTCGTCATCGGCTGCGGCGCCGCGTGGGCCCTCATGTCGCGCTTCTCCAACAGCTTTGGCATGGCGAGCGACACCGCCCTTCACAACACGCTTTCCGAGGCCGCCTCTGGCGACCCGTTCTACATGGTCCTCATCGGCGTCGACAAGGACTCCTACCGCGAGGAGAGCTCCGAGTACGGCTCTGCCCAGAGCAGCTACCGCACCGACTCCATCCTGCTTGCCCGTGTTGACCCCACCGAGAAGCAGGTGACGCTCGTCTCCATCCACCGCGACACCCTCACCGACTTCGGCGAGTACGGCAAGCAGAAGATCAACGCCGCCTACTCCATCGGCTGGGAGCGCAACGCCGCCGGCGAGACCGACGTCTCCGGCGCCTCCTACACGGTGGAGACCATCTCCAAGTTCGCCGGCGTGCCCATCTCGCACTACGCCGAGGTCGACCTCGAGCAGTTCATCTCCGTCGTCGACACCATCGGCGGCATCACGGTAAACGTGCCGGTCGACTGCATCGACCCGGAATACACCGGCGCCAACATCAAGGCCGGCGAGCAGACCCTCGACGGCGACAACGCCCTTAAGCTCTGCCGCGCCCGCCACGCCTACGACTCCTACGGCGACGGCGACGTCTACCGTGCCGCCAACCAGCGCATGGTTATCGGTGCCATCATGAAGAAGATCCTGGCGAGCGACGTCGCCACCATCGCCAGCACCGTCACCACGCTGGCAGACGCCGTCTCCACCGACCTGAGCGTCACCGACATCGTCTCCCTCTGCACGCAGTTCCAGGGCTTTGACATGAGCACCGACATGTTCAGCGGCATGGAGCCCACAGACTCCAAGTACGTGAACAACACCTGGTACGAGATCTGCGACGTCGATGCCTGGCAGAAGATGATGACCCGCGTGAACCAGGGCCTCTCCCCCTACGAGAGCGAGGACGAGGACACCACGTTGGGCATCGCCGGCTCCGGCACCGCCGTCAAGAACGAGGACGGCACCACCGCCGCCTCCTCCGACAGCAGCTCTTCTGACTCGAGCTCGGATTCGAGTTCCTCCGACTACAGCGGCACGGTTGAGGTGCTGAACGGCGCGGGCGTCCAGGGCCTTGCGGCCCGCGTGGCCTCCACGCTCTCTGACAGCGGCTTCACCACCTCCGCCGACACGGCCGACAGCTACGACTACACCACCACGCAGATCATCTACGTGGGCTCCGAGAACCAGAGCAAGGCGCAGGCCGTGGCCGACAAGCTGGGCCTCTCCAACGTCGTGGCCGACGACGGCACCTATTCCGGCCAGGCCGACGTCGTGGTGGTGCTCGGCGCCGACATGTCCAACAGCTAAGCCGCTGTTTTAGCGGGCACGGAACCAACCATGTCTCCCAGGCGCGAGCACAGGGTCATGACCGAGGCGGAGCAGCGCGCCAACGGCGCCGGCGCCCAGGGTCGCCATGCCGCAGGAACGCCGCAGGCAGGCTCGCGCTTCTCGCGCGGGGCCGATGGCTCGGCGCAGGGGCAGGGCGGATATTCCGCCGGTAGCGGCTACGGCAATGCTAGCGGCGGGCACGGCTCTGCCAACGGCTACGGCAACGGCTCCCCCACCTCCAATAGCGGTTACTCCGGCGCCGGCTACGGCAACGCCGGCCAGGCGCAGGGCTCGCGCTTTGGCTCGCGCTACGGCAGCAACGCCGGCACGGGTGGCTACGGCAACGCCGGCGGCTACGGCTCCAGCAACCACGGCGCCTCCAACAACGCCGGATACCAGCCGCGCACCGTCAGCCGCAACGAGGCGGAGGACGTCAACCGCTACCGCCAGATGCGCCAGACCAAGGACGAGGGCAAGCTCCGCCGCGCGGTTCGCCGCGGGCAGGAGGCGCTGCCCGTAGGCAACGGTCGCAGCCGCAGCGGCGTGGGTGGCCAGCTTGCAGCCTCCCGCCAGCCCCGCAGCTTCGACGCCAAGCGCGCGCTCAAGTACACCAAGCGCGGCCTTATCGGCCTGCTCTGCGCCCTTTTGGCCTTTGCGCTCGTCATCACCGTTCGCATGAACCTCGGCGTCTCGCTCGAGACGCGCCTGGCGCTCACGCCAACGCTTCCCGGCCAGCCCTTCTACATGCTGCTTGTGGGCACCGACAAGGATTCCTACCGCGAGGAGACGGGCGAGACCGGCGGCGTCTACCGCACCGACTCGATCATCCTCGCCCGCGTGGACCCCATCCAGGCCAAGCTCACGCTCGTCTCCATCCAGCGCGACACGCTGGTAGACCTCGGCGACGACTACGGCGAGCAGAAGATCAACGCCGCCTACGCGCTCGGCGGCCCGCCCATGCTCATCAAGGCGGTCTCGAGCCTTGCGGGGGTCAACATCTCGCACTATGCCGAGATTGACCTCGACCAGTTCATCTCTGTGGTGGATGCCATCGGCGGCATCACGGTAAACGTGCCGGTGGACTGCTATGACCCGGACTACACCGGCGCCGACATCAAGGCCGGCGTGCAGACCTTGAACGGCGACGACGCGCTCAAGCTCTGCCGCGCCCGCCACGCCTACGACCAGTACGGCGCCGGCGACTACTACCGCACGGCCAACCAGCGCATGGTCTTGGGCGCCATCCTCAAGAAGTCGCTCAGCGGCAACCCCTTCACGTTCCTCGCCGTCATGAACGCGGGCTCCTCCAGCGTCAACACCACGCTCACGGGCTTCGACCTCATGTTCCTGGGCCTGCGCTTCGTGGGCTTCAACGCAGAGAACAACCTCTACTCGGCCCTTGAACCCACTGTCTCGAGCTACGAGAACAACACCTGGTACGAGCGCGTGAACGAGGAAGCCTGGACCACCATGATGAGCCGCGTGGACCAGGGCCTCTCCCCCTACGAAGACGCCTCCCAAGACACCACAGCCGGCATAGCCGCCGGTGCCGCATAACCCTCAGCCACGTCAGCCGGGCCCAAGGGGCACCACGTCCAGCTCAGGCAGTCCTGAGCTCGCACGGAAGTGACATTTAGTCACTTCCGGCTCATGCGGAATCTCGCTGGCCGCGGCACCCCTTGGCCCGGGCTAACGGAGTTGAACCGAGCAGTTCCGAATACGCAGGGGGATACAAACTGATCGTTTGTATCCCCCTGCGGGTTTTCAAGGTCGCAGCTGGATACAAATTTCCAAAATGTACTCTCCTGCGACATTCGCCTCCCGTCGGAGACATTGCTCTCGTGCATCGCCGCAGGCAAATCGGTTGCGCTGGATTCCAGTCTTCAATTTAATGTCGCATATAGATACAAATCGTTCGTTTGCACTCCCCTGCGGGTCTCCAATGCCGCAGGTGGATACAAATTGGCAGTTTGTACTCTCCTGCGACATAGCGACAACCCTTGGCCTCGCTGCAATAGTCGCAATTCGAGAAAGCGAGTTGTCCCCCGGTACAGAAAAGCGCCCGGCAGCCGTTTGGCCACCGGGCGCTGATGCGTTCTTGAATCCGCGCGCTACACGTTGAAGCGGAAGTGCATGACGTCGCCATCGTTGACGACGTACTCCTTGCCCTCCATGCGGAGCTTGCCGGCCGCCTTGCAGCCCTGCTCGCCGCCGAGCTCAACGTAGTCGTCGTAGCTGGCGACCTCGGCCTTAATGAAGCCGCGCTCGAAGTCGGAGTGGATGACGCCGGCCGCCTGCGGGGCCTTGGCGCCCACGGGGATGGTCCAGGCCTTGACCTCCATCTCGCCGGCCGTAAAGTAGCTCTGCAGACCCAGCGTGCTGTAGGCGACGCGGGCGAGCACGTCCAAGCCGCTCGCCTCGATGCCCAGATCGGCCAGGTACTCGGCGGCCTCCTCGGCGTCGAGCTCAGAGAGCTCGGCCTCGATCTTGGCGCAGACGGGAATGGGCTTGATGCCGTCGATGGGGGCGAGGTCCTCGGTGAGGGAGTCCTCGTCCACGTTGGCCACGTAGATCATGGGCTTCATGGTGAGCAGGAACAGGTCGCGGGCGGCGGCGCGCTCCTCGGGCGTCATCTCCATGGTGGCGGCGCGGTTGCCCTCGTTCAGCCACTCCACCAGGCGCTTGGCCACCTCGAGCTTGGGGGCGAGCTCCTTGTCGCGGCGGGCCTCCTTCTCAAGCTTGGGAATCTGCTTCTCGAGCGTCTGGATGTCGGCCAGGACGAGCTCGGTCATGATCGTCTCGGCGTCGCCCGCCGGATCGACGAAATCGGCCGTGCGGCCAACCTCGCGCATGACGTTGGGGTCGGAGAAGTAGCGCACGACCTCGCAGATGGCGTCGGTCTCGCGGATGTTGGCGAGGAACTGGTTGCCCAGGCCCTCTCCCTCGGAGGCGCCCTTCACCAGGCCGGCGATGTCGACGAACTCCACCGTGGCCGGCACGATGCGGCCCGGGTGCACGATGTCGGCCAGCTTCTGCAGGCGGGCGTCCGGCACGTCGACGATGCCCACGTTGGGCTCGATCGTGGCGAAGGGGTAGTTGGCGGCCAGGCCACCCTTCTTGGTGAGGGCGGTGAAGAGGGTGGACTTGCCCACGTTGGGGAGGCCCACGATGCCGATGGAGAGTGCCACGTTCGTCCTTTCTTTCTCGCGGCCGTGCCGCGCGGTTTCTATCAGATGCGGGCGCCGCAGTCGCGTGCCGCCCGCGCTTGGATGCTAGTCGGTGTCGAGCTTCTCCAGGAAGTCGAGGCCACGCTTGAGCTGGTCCCTGCCCTGCTTCTTGAGCTTCTCGACCTCGGCCTTCTGCTCGGCCTGGCGCTTCTTGCGCTCGATCTCCTCCTTGTCGGGGATCACGAGCTCGGAGGGGTTGTAGCTCTCGTAGCTGAGAGCGCCCTCAGAGCAGGCCTTGAGGCAGGCGCCGCACTCCACGCAGTAGGTGCGCTCCACCTTAAAGACGCCGTTGTCGGTGAGCTCGCAGGCACGCACGGGGCAGATGTCCACGCAGTCGCCGCAGAGGTTGCACTTGGCGGGGTCGCAGGTGGGGGCCTTGGGCGTTAGGCGCACGGCGAGCTTGGGGTGGCGCTGCAGCGTCGTCATCATGAGCTGGCGGCGCTGGGTGAGCACGCGGCGCTTGCGCGTGGGCGCGGGCGCGGTGGCGCCCTCCACCGCGTGGGTGATGGCGTTGATGCGGCGGGTGTTCTCGTCGATCTTGGCCGTGATGGAGCGTGCCATGGCAACGGCCGGGTTGGCGGCGCCGATGGCGGCCATGCCCTGCTTGCCCAGGCTGTCGAGGAACTCCTTGCGCTCAAAGGCGTGGTTCTTGGTGTAGTCGAGCGCCTTCTCGTCAACCTCGAGGCCAAGGCCCTTGCCGCTCATCTGCTCGGCAAGCTCGATCTGGTTGCCCAGCGTCTCCTCGCCGGTGGTGTTGCGGCAGCGGTCGCAGACGCCAAGCGGCAGGTAGGCGCTCACGTTGGGGTAGTCGATGAGGATGGTGTACCAGACCTCGGCCGGCACGTCGCCCAGGCACGGCAGCACGACCTCGTTGTCCTGCGGGCGGCGGCCGATGGCGCGCGTGCAGGTTACGTAGGCGTGCTCGTAGGCGCTCGCGGCGCGCACGATGCGCTCGTAGAGGCGGCGCGGGTTGATCTTGGGCGCGGTGAGCGAGCCGCTGGGGCACACGGCCACGCAGAGGCCGCACTTGCGGCAGTTGTCGGCAATCTCAATCGAGCCGTCGGAGAGGTCGATGGACTTGGTGGGGCACACGTCCTGGCACTTGGTGCAGGCATCGTGGTTCTTGCCCATGCAGCTGATGCAGCTGTTCACGTTGCCGCGGGGCTTGTCCTTGTAGTCGGCCGGGTTCCAGGCGTCGACGTCCTCGGGGTTGGCGGCAAGGGCGCCGGCGATGTCCTGCACCGGGTTTGAGAGCGACTGGAAGTCGTTCTTGATGTCGATGAAGTCATCGATGAGGTCGCGCTTTTCCTCGGCCATGGGTCTCTCCTAAAAACAAGCCGCGCCAATCCCCAGACGCAGCAACGTTCCAATGATACCCCGCCGAGCATGGCAGAAGCCAACCGGCACGGCGTACGGCACCGGATTGATAAGACTCACAAATCAGAAAGGCAAAACGCGCCTAGCAGTAGAAGGAAACCTCGTCCACAAGGAAGAATTCCTTCCACTTGGCGCAGATGAGCCCATGTTGCGCAGAGATGATCTCGCACAGGTCGTCCAGGCTCTTCTTGGGGATGTCCGCCCCGTTGTTCGCCACGATGCAGCCACCACGACGCGTAAGCCAAATCTTGGTCGAATGCTCCGAGGGAGCGCCCTTGCAAACATGCACGTGAATGGGCTCGCCAGCCTCGTTCGACCAGAAGAAGACGCGATAACCGCCAACAAGGAAGAGGCTAGGCAACTTGGGCACCACCAGAAGCCGCGTAGCGGAACAGAAGGTGGGCGTTGTTCTCTAGGAACTCCTCAAAGCCCTTCTTCTCCTCTGCGGAGAAGTTGCCCTCCCAATCCGTCCACGCGTAGGTAGGCAGCTCACAACGGGCGGAATCAAAGCCATCGGATGAGGGGCGCTCAAAGTGCACGAGGACCCTCTCCTCACCCGCACCGCCAAGAAGCTCCGAGTGAACGACCTCGGTCCCGTCCTCAAACGTTATGTATGGATACATCATTGCCGCTACCTCCTATCTTTACATCGAATGATACCCAAAGGGCATCTGTCCCGTACCGCCGAAGGCGAGTGGC
>CAVIES010000043.1:0-5504 GCA_963641675.1 Anaerovoracaceae bacterium | reverse complement strand
CGCCAGACACAAGCAGAGGCCCCGGGCTCCCGCTGGTGCGGAAGGCCCGGGGCCTCGTCAGGTCGCTATGTCAGCCGACGCGGCTCTTAGTACATGCCGCCCTGGCCACCCTGCGCGGCGGCCGCGGAGATGGCCTCCTCGATGGTGGTGTTCTTGGGCTCGTCGGAAACCGTGGCCTCGGTGATGAGGATGAGGCTGGCGACGGAGGCGGCGTTCTGCAGGGTCACGCGGGAGACCTTGACCGGGTCGAGCACGCCCATCTCGATCATGTCGCCCCACTCGCCGTTGGCGGAGTTGAGGCCCTGGCCGGCGGGCAGGGTCTTGATCTTCTCGACCACGACGGAGCCCTCGTAGCCGGCGTTCTCGGCGATCTTCTTCACCGGGGCGGTGAGGGCCTTGCGGATGATCTCCACGCCGATCTTCTCGTCCTCGGTGGCCTCGATGGCGTCGAGGGCGGTGAGGGAGCTCAGGAAGGCGACGCCGCCGCCGGCGACGATGCCCTCCTCAACGGCAGCGCGGGTGGCCTGGAGGGCGTCCTCGATGCGGTGCTTGATCTCCTTCAGCTCAACCTCGGTGGCAGCGCCGACCTTGATGACGGCAACGCCGCCGGAGAGCTTGGCGAGGCGCTCCTGGAGCTTCTCACGGTCGAAGTCGGAGTCGGTGCGCTCGATCTCGGCCTTGATCTGGGCAACACGGTCGTCGATGGCCTGCTTGGAGCCGGCGCCGGAGACGATGGTGGTGTTGTCCTTGGTGATCTTGACGGACTTGGCGCGGCCGAGCATCTCGGCGGTGGTGTCGGCGAGCTTGATGCCGAGCTCCTCCATGGCAACCTGGCCGCCGGTGAGGACGGCGATGTCCTCGAGCATGCGCTTGCGACGGTCACCGTAGCCGGGGGCCTTGACGGCGGCGATCTTCAGCGTGCCGCGGAGCTTGTTGAGGATCAGGGTGGCAAGAGCCTCGCCCTCGACGTCCTCGGAGATGATGAGGAGAGACGCGCCGGACTTCTGGACGGCCTCAAGCACCGGCAGGATGTCCTGGATGTTGGTGACCTTCTGGTCGGTCATGAGGATGTAGGGGTTATCGAGCTCGCACACCATGTTGGAGTTGTCGGTGGCGAAGTACGGGGTGATGTAGCCCTTGTCGAACTGCATGCCCTCGACGGTGTCGACGGAGATGCCGAAGTTGACCTTGTCCTCATCGACGGTGATGACGCCGTCCTTGCCCACGACCTCCATGGCGTCGGCGATCTTCTGGCCAACCTGCGGGTCGGAGGCAGAGATGGTGCCGACGGAAGCGATCTGCTCCTTGGTCTCGACCGTGCGGGCGGAGGACTTCATGGAGTCGACAACGGCGTTGACGGCCTTGTCGATGCCGCGGCGGATGGCCAGCGGGTCGGCACCGGCGGCGACGTTGCGCAGGCCCTCGTTCACGATGACCTGGGCGAGGAGCGTGGCGGTGGTGGTGCCGTCACCCACGGTGTCGTTGGTCTTGGTGGCGACCTCCTTCACCAGCTGGGCGCCCATGTTCTCCTCGTGGTCGGCCAGCTCGATCTCCTTGGCGACGGAGACGCCGTCGTTGGTGATCGTGGGGGCGCCGTAGGAGCGCTCGAGGGCGACGTAGCGGCCCTTGGGGCCCATGGTGGCGGTGACGGCGTCGGCCAGGGTGTTGACGCCCTTGGCGAGCTTGGCGCGAGCGTCGGTACCAAACGTAATGTTCTTAGCCATTGGTGGCTTCCTTTCGATGCGTGCCGCGCGTCCGAGTCAAAGCCGCGCGGCGGGAGTGGTCAGAGGTAAGCGAGCAAGCTCGCGAGGGATTTAGGCCTCGATGATGGCGTAGATGTCATCAGCGCGGAGGAGCAGGTACTCCTCGCCGTCGACCTTGACCTCGTTGCCGCCGAACTTGCCGTAGTAGACCTCGTCGCCAACCTTGACGTCGATGGCGTTGCGCTCGCCCTTGTCGTTGAGCTTGCCAGCGCCCACGGCAACAACCTCGCCCTTCTGGGGCTTCTCCTGCGCACCGCTGGAGATGTAGAGACCAGTGGCGGTCTTCTCCTCCTTGGGGGCGGGCTTGACGAGGACGCGGTCACCAAGCGGCTTCAGAGTCGTCATATCGAAAGAACCTCCTTCTTGGACGCCCACGCGGGCGTTCACACGTGCGACGTGCGGCATACATGCCTAGTCACTCTATCCAACGTTGAGAATGATACCCAGAGTCTCGGACTTATACCAATTGGATTGAAAAAATCTTCTGTCTCCACGCTTAGATTTTGTGATGCGCGAGCCAGCAAGCGAGAAAACGCCGCGAGAGAGTGGCTCCCTCGCGGCGTTTTCGCAGGTCAAATATATCGACGGGTTATCCAAGCTCCTCGAGCTGCTTTTGCCAGAGGGCGCAGGAGGCGTCGCTTGGCATGCGCAGGTCTCCGCGCGGGCTCACGGCCACGCTGCCCACCTTGGGGCCGTCGGGCAGGCAGCTGCGCTTGAACTGCTGCGAGAAGAAGCGCCAGTAGAACTTCTTGAGCCACTTCAGGATCGTCTCGGCGTCATAGGTGCCCACGGCCGCGTCGTCGGCGTCGGCGCCGGTGGCGTAGTTGCCGCCAAAGGCCTCGAGCGCCAGCCGGTAGACCTTCTTGGGCTCAAAGCCGCAGCGCAGCATGTTGTAGAGGAAGAAGTCGTGCAGCTCGTAGGGGCCTACGAGGTCCTCGGTCTTCTGGCTGATCTTGCCGTCGCCCGTGGCGGGCAGCAGCTCGGGCGAGACGGGCGTGTCGAGCACGTCCACCAGCACGTCTGCCAGGGCGTCGTCCTCGCTGGCGCGGGCGTCGTCTGCCACGTAGCGCACGAGGTGGCGCACGAGCGTCTTGGGCACGCCGGCGTTCACGCCGTACATGCTCATGTGGTCGGCGTTGTAGGTGGCCCAGCCAAGCGCGAGCTCGGAGAGGTCGCCGGTGCCAACCACCAGGCCGCCCTCCTGGTTGGCGACGTCCATGAGGATCTGCGTGCGCTCGCGGGCCTGCGCGTTCTCGTAGGTGACGGAGTGGTCGGCCTCGTCGTGGCCGATGTCTGAGAAGTGCTGGCGCACGGCGGCGGCGATGCTCACCTCGCGCAGCTCGCAGCCCAGGGCCTCGGCCATGGCGGTGGCGTTGCCGTGCGTGCGCTCGGTGGTGCCAAAGCCGGGCATGGTGATGGCGATGATGCCCCTGCGCTCAAGGCCCAGAAGGTCGAACGCGCGGGCGCAGACGAGCAGCGCCAGCGTGGAGTCGAGCCCGCCGGAGACACCGATGACCACGCACTTTGAGTGCGTGTGGGCAAGGCGCTTGGCCAGGCCGTGCGCCTGGATGGCAAAGATGGACTCGCAGCGCTCGGCGCGGCGGGCCGGGTCGGCCGGCACGAAGGGGTGCGGGTCCACAAAGCGCTCCACCAGCGGGGTCTCGCGCTCGCCCAAGGGGAAGAGCGAGACCACGAAGTCCGCGGCGTCGGGGCTCGTCTGGTAGGTGGACATGCGACGGCGGTCGGCGGCAAGAAGCCCGAGGTCGACCACGGCAGTGGCGCCGGTGGCGGCATGGCCCTCCCCCGCCAGGGCAAGGTCCTCGTCATCAAGCGGCTTGGCCTCGGCCAGCATGCGGCCGTTCTCCGCCACCAGGCAGTGGCCGCCATAGACCACGTCCTGCGTGGACTCGCCCCAGCCGGCGCTCGCGTAGGCGTAGGCGCAGACGAGGCGGGCGCTCGTGGAGTTCACGAGGCCCTTACGGTAGTCGGCCTTGCCCACGAGCTCGTTGGAGGCCGAGAGGTTGCAGATGAGGGTGGCGCCGGCAAGCGTGGCCGCGGTGCTCGGCGGGTTGGGAACCCAGAGGTCCTCGCAGATCTCCGCGCCCACAACGAGGCCCGGCAGGCTCTCGCATTCAAAGAGCTGGGAGGCGCCAAAGGGCACCTCGTCCTCACCCGCAAAGGAGACGAGCGTGACGTCGATGGGGCCGGCCGAGAAGCGCCTGCCCTCGTAGAACTCGCCGTAGGTGGGGATGTTGAGCTTGGGCACGAGGCCGAGGATCTGCCCGCGGCAGAGCACGGCGGCGCAGTTGTAGAGCTTGGCGGCAATGCGCACCGGCACGCCCACGAGCACGAGGGCGTCCACGTCGGCAAGCTCGGCGGCAAGCTCTGCCACGCCGTCCTCGGCGGCGTTCAGGAGGGCGTCCTGCCAGAAGAGGTCCTCGCAGGTGTAGGCCGTGATGGCGAGCTCGGGAAGCACCGCCACCTGGGCGCCGTGGCCGGCCTCGCCCACGCGCGGGCACGCCTCGCGAACGGCGCTCGCGCACGCGGCGACGTTATAGGCGACGTCCGCCACGCGAACCGCCGGGGTAAGGGCCGCTACCTGGATAAAGCCGTCTCGCATGGTGCCTCCTCTAAAGCGCGGGCGCCGCCCGCAGGTTCAACGCTTTGAGGGTACCGCATTTGGGCAGCTCGCGCGCGGTGCCACGCCAGTGCGTCAGCTAAAAGAGAGGCCCCGCCCCGCAAGCCGGAAGACGGCGCGAGGCGGGGCCCGCAAATCAAATAAACCCCAGCTTATGTGACCGGTGCTAGTCGATGTAGCGCGAGAGGAACTCGCGGGTGCGCGGCAGCTCGGGGTTGGTGAAGAGCTTCTCGGGGTCGCCCTTCTCGGCAATGACGCCCTTGTCCATAAAGACAAGCTCGTCGGAGACGCTGCGGGCGAAGGCCATCTCGTGGGTGACCACCACCATCGTCATGCCGTCGGAGGCGAGGTCGCGCATGACGTTGAGCACCTCGCCAGAGATCTCTGGGTCGAGCGCGGAGGTCGGCTCGTCAAAGAGCATGATCTCTGGCTGCATGCAGAGCGAGCGGGCGATGGCAACGCGCTGCTTCTGGCCGCCAGAGAGCGTGCGCACGTCGGCGGTGGCAAAGTCTGAGAGACCCACCTCGGCCAGGTGCTTCCTGGCCACGTCCTCGGCCTCGGCCTTGGTCATCTTCTCGAGCGTCACAGGCGCGAGCGTGCAGTTATCCAGCACATTCATGTTGTTGAAGAGGTTAAAGCCCTGGAAGACCATGCCGATCTTCTCGCGCAGCTTGTTCATGTCCACGTGGTCGGCCGCAAGGTCGGCGCCATGGAACCACACGTGGCCCGCGTCGGGCGTCTCTAGCAGGTTGAGGCAGCGCAAAAGGGTCGACTTGCCAGAGCCGGAGGCGCCGATGATGGTGACCACCTGGCCGGGCATGACGGAGAGGTCGATGCTGTGGAGAACCTCGTGGCTGCCGAACGACTTGCGCAGGCCCTCCACGCGGATGACGGGCTCTTGGGCGGCGGTCTCTGCCACGGCGCTCACCTCGGCGTTATTCTCGTTAGCCATAGCCTTAGGCCTCCTGCTTCTTGGGGGTGATGCCGGCGTCGGACGTGCTGCCAACGGGCTGGGCCTGGACGTCGAGCAGGCCCGAGAGCTTGCCCAGGAGCCACGAGGCAAACGCCGTCATGATGAGGTAGAACACGGCAATGACCAGGTA
>CAVIES010000042.1:0-14632 GCA_963641675.1 Anaerovoracaceae bacterium | reverse complement strand
GCCGTAGGTGTTAGGCCTACGGCTCCCATACTCTTCATGGTGGAGGCGCGGAGGATCGAACTCCGGTCCAAAGCAGTCCCCTGGCAGGTGTCTCCAAGCTCAGTCGCTGATTAGGTCTCGGATGCGTCGCACTCAGCGACCCGCGTTCGGCATCCAAGCTGGTTCAGGCTTAGCGCGCGGCATACCGGCTACGTCCGCGCGTGCATCTCCCTAAAATGACGTCTCCACGGGAGCAGGAGAAACCCCCGCTTCGACGGCCACTAATTAATTAAGCGGCGAGGGCGTAAGAGCCCTGATAAGAGTTGTCGTCAATTCAATTTGACGGTACCCCTGTTTTACGTGGCGAGGAGACCACGGCTTGCTGCCCACCTCAGGACCACCCTGTCGAAACCAGTCGCCCCCACGGGTGGTGGATGAGGGCACGGCGCCAGCCTTGCCGGCGCCACTGACCACCATGCGAGTTGTCAAAGGTACGTCGCGGCCGCGCGGGCCGCGTTGCGGCCGGAGCCGCGGTGCGTCGTCAGGCGGGCGTGCCGGCGAACATGCCGCAGGCGCCCGCGCCAAACAGCGCGTAGAGGATTCTACCCGCCTTAGGCGAGAGAGTCCACCATGTCGGCTAGCTCGGCGAAGGTCTCGGGGATCTCCTCGCCGTCAAACTCGATGCCAAACTCGTCCTCGCAGGCCATGACGGCCTCGGCGATGGCAAGGCTGTCGAGGCCAAGGTCGGCAAGCTTGGTCTCGGGGGTAATCTCGGTGTCCTCAAGGCCGTCCTGCTCCTGGACGATCTTGACGATGCGGTCGAACGTGCTCTCCTCGGCCATGATGGCTCCTTTCGGTTTGGCCTCGCGGCCAGTTTGGACGCGCTAACTATACCCATCCAAGCGACGGGCGCGCGCAGAAATTGAGGGGACGGCGCGAGGTTTCGGGCAGCGCCCGTGCGCGCCCTCGCGCAGCGGCAACACTCGCGCGGCCACGCACCGCGCTAGCGCGGCCCTAGCGGTTGCGCTCCTTGAGGGTGCGGGCAATCTCGCGCTCCATGTCGCGCTTGGCCATGTCGTTGCGCTTGTCGTAGAGCTTCTTGCCTCGGCCGAGGCCGATGATGAGCTTCACGCGGTTGTGCTCGTCAAAGTACATCTCCAACGGAATCAGCGCCATGCCCTTGGTGCGCAGCTTGCCGTCCAGGTAGTCGATCTGCCTGCGGTGGAGCAGCAGCTTGCGCTTGCGATCGGAGTCCACGTTGAAGATGGTGCCGTGGCTGAAGGGGTGGATGTGCACGCCATGCAGCCAGCACTCGCCGTTGCGGATGAGGCAGAACGAGTCGGTGATCTGCGAGGCGCGCTCGCGCAGGCTCCTCACCTCGGTGCCCTTGAGCACGAGGCCCGCCTCAAACGTCTCCTCAATGGCGTACTCGTGGCGCGCGGAGCGGTTCTTCGCGATGGTCTTGCGCTCGCGCTTCTTAGGCGTCGGCATCGCTGACACCTCCGTCGGCGCCCTCGGCGTCCGCCTCGCGGATAAGGGCGAGCAGCGCCTTCACGGCAGGCGCCCCCACCAGGTCGCGGGCGCGCACGGTAAGCGTGGTGGCCAGCGCACGGTCGGTGGGCGCAAGGTCGGTCGCGCACATGAGCAGGCAGAGCGCCACCTCGGCGTTGGCGCCCTCGGGCAGGCCCTCCTCCGCCATAACGTTGGCGGCCTGCTCGTCGGTGAGCGTATCCGGGTCCTGGTCGGTGCCCTTCACGCGCTCGATGAGGCCGTCGAGCACCTCGTCGGCCCAGTCGAGCCTGCGCGCACAGCGAAGGCATGCGGCCACGGAGGCGTCAGCACCCGTGTCCATGAAGTGGCGGGCAAAGTTGCAGAAGGCGCGCACCAGGTGGCGCACGTCGCTCGCGCGCTCAAAGACGGAGTAGGTAAGCGCCAGGTACTCGTTCATGTCGCCGTTGGTGCGGTAGAGCTCGGCAAGGTCGAGCCTGTAGCCGCAGCCCATGGGGTTCCAGCGCACGGCCTGGCGCAGGGCCTCGGTGGCGGCAGAGTAGTCGCCCTCGCTCACGAGCACAAAGGCCAGGTCGGAGTAGAGGCGGTCGAGCGGCTCGCCTACGTCGTGCAGCGTACGCGGGTCCTTCTCCACGCGGCGGTAGCACAGGCGCTCAAAGGGCGTGGGGAAGCTGAACCACTGGTCTTCCTCGGTGGCGGTGCAGTTCTTGTCCACGTACTCCTCGGCGTCGGCCGCCAGGCGCTCGAGCAGCTCGGCGGCAAGCTCGCCCTGGCCGCCGGCAAAGAGGCCCTCGGCGGCCTCCAGCTCCTCGGTCATGTTGGTGCGTTCGGTCATCGCTAAATCCTTTCGAGCGAGGAGCGACCCCTCGCAAGCGTGAAGTCAATCTGGCCCTTCTCGGGCACGCAACCGGCAACGGTCACGGCAACGCGCTGGCCCAAGCGCCAGGTGCGGCCGCTCGCCTCGCCGGTGAGACACATCCTACCCTCATCGTAGGCGAACCACTCCTCACCAAGGGCGCGAATAGGCAGAAGGCCCTCGGCGCAGGTCTCGTCCAGGCGCACGAAGAGCCCATAGCGGGCAGCTCCCGTCACCACGCCAGAGAAGCTCTCGCCCACGTGAGCCTCCATGAGCTCGGCCATCTTTGTCTTCTGGCTGTCGCGCGCGGCGGTGTCTGCGATGCGCTCGCGCTCAGAGCAAGTACGGCAGAGCTGCGGCATGAGCTCGCCGGCGGCCTTGCGGCCGGCCTTGTCGTAGCCCGCCTCTCCCCCGTGGCCCAGCAGCGCCTTGAGCGCACGGTGCACCGTGACGTCTGGGTAGCGGCGGATGGGCGAGGTGAAATGGCAGTAGGCCCTCGCGCCCAGCGCGTAGTGGCCGTCGTTTCTCGGCAGGTAGATGGCCCTCTTTTGCGCACGGAGGAGAAGCGCGTTGGCAGGTGCCTCGGCAGCCGTGCCCTTGGCGCGGCCAAGTACGGCCTGGATGGCAAACGGGTCGCCCGCGCAGAGGCGGTCGGGCTCGCCGGCGCGCAAAAGCTCCAGCTCGCGCAGCACCGGCACCGTGCTCATGAGCGAATCGGGTGAGGGCGCCTCGTGCACGCGGAAGGCGCAGGGGAGGCTCTCCTCGCGGCCGGCGAGCATTTCTGCCACGGCCTCGTTGGCAAGCAGCATCGCCTCCTCCACAAGGGAGGTCGCGCGGGTGCGGTGGCGCACGGAGACACCGGTTGGCGTGCCGTCCTCGGCAAGCAGCACCTTGGCCTCCACACCCTCGAAGTCCACCGAGCCACGGCGTCGGCGTACCTCGCCGCGGAGTTGCGCCAGCTCGTCCAGCTCACGCAGCATCGCGGCCACGCGCCCGGCGTCCACACCCGGCTCGCAGGCAAGCTCGCCAGCGGAGGTGCGGCCCTCGAGCAGCGCATCCACATCGTCATAGCAAAGGCGCGCCTTGGAGCGAATGGCGGAGGCACACGCACGGGCGTCAAGTACCTCGCCATGCCCATCCAGCTCGATAAACACGCTCATGGCAAGCCTATCCACGCCCGGGCGCAGCGAGCAGACGTCGTCGCAAAGGCGCTCCGGCAGCATCGGCAGCACGCGGTCGGCCAAATAGACCGAGCAGGTGCGCGCCCGAGCCTCAAAGTCGATGGAGCTCCCCCAGCCCACGTAGTGGGTGACGTCAGCGATGTGCACGCCCAGCCGGTAGCCGCCGGCCTCCGTGCGCTCGCACGAGACAGCGTCGTCAAAGTCCTTGGCGGTGGCAGGGTCCACCGTCACGCACAAAAGCTCGCGGAGGTCCTCGCGCCAGGTCTGCTTCGCCAGCACGGCCGCGGCGTCGTCCTCGATCGCCTCGGCCTCGGCCAGCGCGGCCTCGCCAAAGCGCACGGCCAGGCCGTGGCTCGCGATGATGCGCTCAATCGGCAGGCAAAGCCCCTCGGGCCTGCCCACGCGGCGCTCCACCGTAACCACGCCGGCCTCGTAGCGGCTGGGGTAGGTGAGGATGCGCGCCTCCACCACGTCGCCTTCTGCAACGTCCAACCTCTCGGCGCTCTTGTCGTCCGGCAGCACGAAGAAGTCGCGGCGGATTCGCTCGTCCAAAGGCACCACGGCACCCAGGGGGCCGGCCACCTCAAAGGTGCCCATAAAGCGCTCGCACGCGCGGATGAGCACGCCCTGTACCACGGCTTGGGGCTCGCCCGGGCCGCGCTTTACCAGCACCACGGTGGCGGTGTCGCCATCCATGCCCTCGCGCAGGCCCCCGCGGGCCACCAAGAAGGTGCCCTCGGCAGTTTCCACCGTGGCAGAGCCGGGACGCGCCACGTGCAGCGTGCCGGTTAACGCCGCATGCCGGCCCCTCGTGGGACCGGCATGCCGTTGGGTCTGGTTCTTGTGACGACGCTTGGCCACGTAGCTCCTTAGACCTTGAGGTAGCGCCTCATGGCGATGAGCGAGCCAAACATACCGATGATCAGGCCCATGCAAACGAGCAGACCATAGGTGGAAAGCGTGGCGCGCGTGCTGATCGTGAAGTTGAGGAACGTGATGCGCTCGGCCAGCATCGGCAGGCCAAAGCGGCGGATGACCTCAAGGGCGCCAATGGAGAGGATGGAGCCGATGAGGGCCTGCAGCACGCCCTCGGTGATGAACGGCCCGCGAATGAAGCCGTTGGAGGCGCCCACCAGACGCTGGATCGCAATCTCGCGGCGGCGAGAGCTGATGGAGAGGCGAATGGTGTTGTTGATGAAGACGAACGCCACGAAGGTCAGCAGCACCACGAGGATGATCGTGATGATGCGGATCCAGTTGGTCACCGTGAAGAGGCGCTCGACCGTGCCCTGGCCGTACTGAACCTGGTCGGCCGGGTCGGAGGTGGTGCCGTCATCGTTGGTGGTGACGTCGGCCACCTCGGCAAACGTGGAGTCGGCGCCAAGGCGCTTGGCCACGGTCTCGACGTTCTGCGGATCGGAGAGCTTGATGACCAGAGAGGCCGGGATGGGGTTGCGGTCGTCGAGGGCGGCCACGGCGTCGGCGGCGTTGCGCTTGGTCATGGTCTCGCGGTACTCAGAGAGCGCCTCGTCCTTGCTCTTGTAGGTCACAGACTCGACCTCGTCCCAGCCCTGGATGGTGTCCTCGAGCTGGCTCACGGTGGAGTCGTCGGCGTTGTCGGAGAGGAACGCCTGGATGGTCACCTGGTCCTCCACGGTGCCAACCATGCCGTCGAGCAGCACGGAGCCCATGGCGAACAGGCCGATGATGAACAGCGACAGGAAGATGGTGATGACGGCACCAAAGGTGGTGGAGCCGTTACGCACGAAGTGGTGCCCCGCCTCGCGGAGCGAATAGCCAATGTTAGACGGCGCCATAGTAGCCGTAGCCTCCCCTCTCCTGGTCACGGACGACGTGTCCACCCTCAAGCGCGATAACGCGCTTGCGCATGGAATCGACCATCTCGCGGTCGTGCGTCGCCATAAGGACCGTGGTGCCCGTGCGGTTAATGCGCTCGAGCAGCTTCATGATGCCCAGCGAGATCGCCGGGTCGAGGTTACCAGTGGGCTCGTCGCAGACCAGCAGCGGCGGGCGGTTGACCATCGCTCGGGCGACGGAGACGCGCTGCTGCTCGCCGCCGGAAAGCTGGTCGGGATAGACGTCCATCTTCTCGCCCAGGCCAACGAGGCGAAGTACCTCGGGCACCTGAGCCTTCACGACCGAGCGCGGCTTGCCGATGCACTCAAGGGCAAAGGCCACGTTGTCAAAGATGGTCTTGTCGGGCAGGAGCTTGAAGTCCTGGAACACGCAGCCGATCTGGCGGCGGAGGTAGGGCACCTTCCAGTTGCGCATGGAGGTGAGGTCCTGGCCGGCCACCACGATCTTGCCGGTGGTGGGCTTGAGCTCGCGGGTGATGAGCTTAAGGAACGTGGACTTACCAGAGCCGGAGTGGCCCACGAGGAACACGAACTCGCCGGCGTAGACGTCGATGTTCACGCCCTCGAGCGCGGGCTTGTTGGGCTGCGCGGGGTAGACCACAGAGACGTCCTGGAACGAGATGACCGGCACGCCGCCCTGGTTAACCTGCACGGTGTCGGCACCGGCGGTGACGGGCGCGAAGGCGGTGGTGAAGCCAGCCTCCTCGGAGGGCTCGTAGCTCACCTCTTCCGCGTAAGCCTCGGCAGAGGCACTGGAGAAGGCCTCGGTGGCCGGGGCCTCGGCCGGAGCTGCGAAGGGGTCGGGCACCTGCGAGGCGCTCGGCGTGTTTGCCTGCACCTCGGGGTCGATGGCGTAGGCGCGCTGGGCGGCAAAGCTCGCGGCGGCGCCGGCGTTGGCGCTGTACGCGGCGGGCTGGGCGGCCGCGGGCTGGTAGGTCGGGGCGTCCTGGTAGACGGAGGCCTCCTGGTAGGCAGGGATCTGCTCGTCGTAGGCCTGGGCGTCCTGGTAGGCAGAAGTGCCCTGGTAGGCCTGCTGCTGGTAGTCGGCCACCTGGTAGGGCTGCTCCTGGTAGCCGGATGCGGCGTAGGCGCTGGCGTCGAAGGCCGTGGCGTCATAGGCCGGGGCCGCAGGGGCCGCGTAGCCGGCGGCGGCGTAGTCGCCGGCGTCGCCGTAGGCGGCAGTGGGCTCGGCATAGGCCGGGGCCTCGGTGCCATAGGTTGTGTCTTGGTAAGTTGCGGGCGCGGCGGCATAGGCGCTGGCGTCCGTGTAGGCAGTGGCGTCGGAATAGCCCGATGCGTACTGCTGAGGGAAGTCCTCCGCCGGGGCGTAGGCCTGGGCGTCGGGCTGCTGTTCGTACGGCATGGCCTCAGGGTTGAGCTGGTCCATCCCGTCCTGTCCCTCGCTGCTGCGGAAGTGGGTTGCCACTTATTGCTCCTTTTTTCGCGCGATAGGAAGGCAGATACGCCTCACATCATACCAAACGCGAGGTAGACAACACACAGGCCACATACCAGCCCCGTTGTTCCAGTTGAGGGCATGCGGCGCGAGGGGCGGGTGCGGAGGGGTTTGAGGGTCGCCAAGACGCGCCCGCGCCGGGCGGCCACCCCGCCGCTCTCGCCCCAAAGCCGCGCCGCACGCACGCGCCCGCGCCGGGCGGCTCACCTCCGCCGCCCTCGCCCCAAAGCCGCGCTGCACGCACGCGCCCACGCCACACAAAAAGGGCGCCCCGGTTTCCCGGGACGCCCTCCGATCCAGCAAATCAAAAGCGCCGCCTAGGCGTTCTTGACCTTCTCCCAGTCGGCCGTGAAGGACGCGAGGCCCTTGTCGGTGAGCGGGTGGTGCACGCACTTCTTGAGCGCGGCGAACGGCACCGTGGCGATGTCGGCGCCCATGAGGGCGGCCTGCGTCACGTGGTTGGGCGTGCGCACGGAGGCGGTGATGATCTCGGGGCCGTCCTCCTGCTCCCAGTAGCCGTAGTCGTAGTTCTTCACGCAGGTGACAACGGTCTCGAGCTGGGCGATGCCGTCGTCTCCGATGTCATCGAAGCGGCCGACGAACGGCGAGATGTAACGGGCGCCGGCGGAGGCGGCGAGCAGCGCCTGCGGGGCGGAGAAGATCAGCGTCATGTTCACGCGGATGCCCTCGGTGGCCAGAACGTGCGTCGCCGGGAGGGAAGCCTCGCAGATGGGAAGCTTGACGACGATGTTCGGGGCGATGGCGGCAAGGCGACGGCCCTCGGCGATCATGTCCTCGGTGGTCTCGGCGGTGGACTCGGCAGAGACCGGAATGTCCTTGCAGATCTCGCAGATCTTGGCCATGTGGCCCTCAAAGTCGGCGAGCTTGCCACCGGTGCGCGCATAGAGCGTGGGGTTGGTGGTAACGCCGGCCAGGATGCCCCAGCTCTCGGCCTCACGAATCTCGTCAAGATCGGCAGTGTCGATGAAGAACTTCATGCAGAACCTCCCAATTCGTTGCAGTGCATTCGAACTACGCGCGGCTAAGAAGGCTCGCCATCCAGAAGATGGTCGGCCTGGCAGGCGCCTTCCCCCCTAGTCAGGCGCCGGCCAGGCCGCGGCTTTGAGCATACGAGCCTTCCGACCGCAAATCAAATGTACTCCCTTGGGCGGTCATTTGTTTCGCGCATCGGCAAATGGCGTGCTAGAGGGGCTAAAAATTTTCTTCTGTTACGCGCTTAACCAATCGCATATACTCTTTTTTTAATGAGCGGGACACATGTCAAGAAGTATTTGACTTATTCCGCGAACGCAAAGTCGCACGTTCACGCGCACATTTGGCACACAGGGAGGGGCCGGGATGTCTGGAAGGGTCACGATCGTAGACGTCGCCAAACTGGCGGGCACCTCCACCGCATCGGTCTCCTACTACCTCAACGGCAAGCTCGAGAAGCTCGGCGAGCCCACCCAGAAGCGCATCGCCGCCGCCATCCGCGAGACTGGCTACGTGCCAAACGCGCAGGCCCAGGCCCTCTCTGGCAAGCAGACCCACGTCATCGGCCTCATCCTGCTCGACAACACCAACCTCTGGGCCGGCCAGATCCAGGGCGGCGTGGAGAGCGTCGCGCGCGAGGCGGGCTTCCAGACCGTCGTCTGCGGCACCGACTTCAGCCGCGAGAACGAGAACGCCTGCGTGGAGAAGCTCCTCTCGCTCGGCGTCGACGGCTTCATCATCCAGCCCACCAGCAACTTCAAGGCCGTGCACGAGCGCATCAGCCGCGCCGGCCGCCCGGTGGTCTTCTTCGACTGCGACACCTTCGACCTCTCCACCAGCTGGGTCAAGGCCAACCTCTACGAGGGCGTCTACAACGCCATCTCCACCTGCGTGGAGCGCGGCTACGATCGCTTCATCAGCGTGGCGGCGCCCAACAACGGTCGCACGCAGCTGCGCACCCGCCTCGAGAGGCAGAGCGCCTTCGCCGACGCGCTTTCTGCCCGCGGGCTCGATTACGACGAGATCGAGGTCACCCACGCCTCGCCGACGGTAGACGAGCTCTACGAGCGCTTCAAGTACGCCATCTCCCCTGCGCACCGCACGCTCATCTTTGCGCAAAACCAGTGGTGCCTCTCCCGCGTGTTCCAGGCGCTGGAGCAGTCGCGCCACCTCATGCCCGAGCGCGTCGGCCTTCTCGGCCTCAACTGCTCTGAGTGGGCGCCGCTCACCACGCCTTCCATCAGCACGGTCATCGAGCCGGTCCGCCAGATGGGTCGCCTCTCCTGCCAGATGCTCATCGAGCAGTTGGAAGACGAGGACGTTAAGCCTCGCCAAGAGATCCTCTCCTGCCGAACCCGCTGGCTGGATTCCACGCTGTAACAAAAAAGGGCGCCGCACTCGTAAGTGCGGCGCCCTCATTTTTAGCTATTTGCTTTCCCTTAGAGGAGAGACTTGACGGTCTCCTCGAGGTCGGCGGCGGTGAGCTTGAACTCCTTCTGGAGGTAGTCGGCGGTGCCCACCTGGCCGAAGCTCTCCACCAGGCCGTGGCGCTTGAACGGCACGGCGACGGAGTTCTCGGCGAGGACGGCGGCAACAGCGTCGCCCAGGCCACCGATGACGCCGTGGTTCTCGAAGGTCACGACGGCCTTCTTACCCTTGGCCTCGGAGAGGACGAGCTCCTCGTCCAGCGGCTTGATGCAGAACATGTCGATGACCTCGGCGGAGATGCCCTCCTTGGCGAGGTTCTCGGCGGCGTCGAGCGCGTCGGAGACGAGGCGGCCGGCGGCGATGATCAGCACGTCAGAGCCCTCGCGGACGACGTTGCCCTTGCCGACCTCAAACGTGGAGCCCTCGGCATAGACGTTGCGGATGGCCTTGCGGTCGCCGCGGAAGTAGTTGATGCCGGGCATGCCAGCGCAGGCCTCGACGATCCAGGCCATCTGCACGGCGTCGGCAGCGTCGAAGACGCGGGCGCCGGGGATGGTGCGCAGGATCGCCACGTCGTCGAAGGACGTGTGGGTGCCACCGTTGGCGGCAACCGTGAAGCCGGGGTCGGAGCCGTACATGTTGATGGTGTTGTGCGCGTAGGCGCCAGACAGGTAGACCTGGTCGAAGGCGCGACGGGCGATGAACGGCGCGAAGGTGTGCACGAACGGGATGTAGCCCTCGGCGGACATGCCGGCGGCGACACCCATCATGTTGGCCTCGGAGATGCCGCACTCGATGAAGTTGTCCGGGTTGGACTCCTTGATCTTCAGGGAGTTGGAAGCACCACCCAGGTCGGCCTCGAGCATGACGATCTTGTCGTTCTCAGCGATGAGCTTCTGGAGGGTCTCCATAACAACGTTACGGAGGTCAGCGCCGGTGGCGCTACGGTCATCAGTGAGCTTGAACATTAGGCGACCTCCCCCTCGAGCTCGGCGATCTTGGCGTTGAGGCTGTCGATGGCGTCCTGGGCAGCCTGCTTGTCGGCGTCAGAGGTGAACTTGGGGGCGTGGTTGGAGACCATGTCCTCGAAGTACTTCACGCCGGCGCCCTTGACGGTGTCGAGGACGATGCAGAGGGCCTGGCCCTTGTGCTGCTTGGCCTCGGTGATGGCAGCGTCGACGGCGACGATGTCCTGGCCGTTGACCTTCTGCACGTAGAAGCCGAAGGCCTCCATCTTGGCGACGTAGTCGAAGGGGTTCATGATGTCCTTCGTCCAGCCGTCGAGCTGGCGCTTGTTGTCGTCGATGAAGACGATGCAGTTGTCCATCTTGTAGTGGGCGAGGTACTGGAAAGCCTCCCAGCACTGGCCCTCGTTGAGCTCGCCGTCACCAACGATGAGGTAGGTGTAGGCGTCGGAGCCCTTCTTGGCCAGCGCGGTGGCCATGCCGGCGGCGGTGGAGCAGCCCTGGCCGAGAGAACCGGTGGTCATGTCGACGCCCGGGGTCTTGGTGCGGTCGGGGTGGCTGGGCAGGTTGGTGCCGCCGTCGTTGAGCGTGAACAGCATGTCACGGTCGAAGAAACCGCGCTCGGCGAGCACGGAGTACCAAGCGGGGCCGGCGTGGCCCTTGGAGAGGACGAGGCGATCGCGGTCCTCCCACTTGGGGTTCTTGGGGTCGTGCTTAAGCTGCTTGCCGTAGAGGACAGCCATGACCTCCACGATGGAGAGCGAGCCGCCCAGGTGGCCGTAGCCACGGTGCAGCAGCATCTCGACGACGTCGCGGCGAACCTTGGTCGCCAGCAGCTCGAGCTCCTTCTGCTCCTTCTCTTCCATGAGACTCCTTCGGTCTAATGGTTTACCAACAATTACAAACGTTGCTTTTCCAGAGGAACGTCAACGGCAGTGTAGAACAAGCCGGGCGCGCAGGGAGCCGCATTTCGCAGAAAGTTCCGACAAACACGCAGGTGAAAGGCTTAACAAGCGAAAAACTTACATTCCCGGCGCGAATGAGGTTGAAGGGCGCGAGGCGAAGGCAGGGACCGCAAAGCGGCGGCGCGCAGGGCACAAGGCAGCAGCACGGAGCGACGTAAGGCACAGGGGCGCGGGGTGGGAGCGCGACGAACCGGCCGCGATATCAGCGGCCACAATCCAGTCGTTCGCCGCAGCACTTCCAGCAATCCGCTCGGCGGCCAATTCGATGGCAAATATTCGACGATTGTTTGCGCTAAATAAGTTTGCCGGCGGCGAAGTGGCAAAAAATCCGCGATTGTTTGCGCTCGACAGGTTTGTTCACCGCGAGATGGCAAAAAATTAACGATTGCGTGCGCTTGCAAGCCTCCTTTTTGGCCCGAGAACCTCAATTTGGCCCCTCAAGAGCACAAAAAGAAGCCATTTAGAGGCAATTCGCGCGAATCGCGGATAGATTCACCCCCGAATAAAGCTCTCCAGCGCACACAATCATTGATTTTTTGCCACTACGTCCGGCCCAAACTATTTTCACGGCGCCCAGGCCGCCATCGCTCAGACACGGCGCCAACCACCGCGGCAAAAATCCGGCCAACTGCCGTGGTCAAAGAGCGCCAACTGCCGTGGCAAAAATTGGTCAACTGCCATAGTCGGAACAATTACCAGCAGTTTTAACCTATCAATGCTTGGGGAATCATGAAGGATTATTACTCCAGAATATGTGACGATCAACTCGCATTCCGTCTCCGCTTTAGGGGTGCCGTCCTTGTGGAGGGACCCAAGCGGTGCGGCAAGACAACAACCTGTGCGCAGCAGGCAAATAGCGCCATCTACCTGCTTTAGCAAGGGCGACGTAGAGACCGGCAGCAAGCCCGAGCTGATCAAGCTGGCGATGGAGGCCCTGGGCGCCGAGCCGGAGGACTGCGTAATGATCGGCGACCGCCACTACGACATCACCGGCGCCGCAGCCGTGGGCGTGCCAGGCGTGGGCGTAACCTACGGCACGCACAAGGCCGAGGAGCTAGCCGAAGCCGGCGCCGCGGTTGTGTGCGAGAGCGTGGCCGAGTTGGCCGGCGTGCTGGAGGGGTAAGAGCCGGAGCTGAGTAGTTTAAACAACGGCGCCTGCAAGACGCCAGGCGCCGCGCAAGCCTTCGGGCCGCCCGTTGACGTTAAAGGCCGAAAACGACCAGTGCGTCCCTGATTACCGAATAGCCAGGGACGCACTGTAAGTATTAAGCCCGGGACCGCTCCCGCACAGGCTACACGCCAGGGCAGCGAACGGCTCGAGATAATTTGCCCATCGCCCTACTTGCCCGGTATCAACACGGCTCCCCTAGCACCAGAGGTTACCTGGGCCGCATAGCGCTGCAGGTACCCTGTCGTCACGCCGGGCTCCCTCGGCCGCCAAGCGGCCCGCCTCGCCGCGAGCTCTTCATCACTCAAGCGGACGCTAAGCGCAAGCCCGGGAATGTCGATGTCGATCACATCGCCCTCTTCCACCAGTGCTATGGGGCCACCCACGGCGGCTTCTGGAGAAACGTGGCCGATAGAAGCCCCGCGCGAGGCGCCAGAGAAACGCCCGTCCGTAATCAGCGCCACGGACTCGCCAAGCCCCATGCCAGCGATGGCAGAGGTCGGGTTCAGCATCTCTCTCATTCCAGGGCCGCCCTTGGGACCCTCGTAGCGAATAACCACCACGTCGCCAGGCACAATCTTTCCGCCCTTAATGGCAGCGATTGCGTCTTCTTCGCAGTCGAAAACACGGGCCGGTCCAGAGTGAACCAACATCTCCTCGGCTACGGCGGAACGCTTCACAACCGATCCGCCTGGCGCCAAGTTGCCCTTAAGCACCGCCAAACCACCAGTTGCGGAATATGGGTTCTCAACTGGGCGAATAACCTCAGTGTTCAAGTTCTCTGCCCTAGAAATATTCTCGCCAACCGTCTTACCCGTCACGGTAAGGCACTCCGTATTGAGAAGTCCAGCGTCCGCCAGCTCCTTCATAACAGCCCAAACGCCCCCAGCCTCGTCCAGGTCCTCAATATAGGTGGGGCCAGCGGGCGCAAGGTGGCAAAGATTAGGCGTGCGCTCGGATATCTCATTGGCGAACGAAATATCAAAGTCAAAGCCGATCTCATGCGCAATGGCCGGCAGGTGCAGCATCGAGTTGGTCGAGCAGCCTAGCGCCATATCCACGGCAAGCGCATTAAGAATTGCCTCGCGCGTCATGATTTGGCGCGCGGTAATTCCTCGGTTAAACATATCCATAACGGCATAACCGGCTTGCTTGGCAAGACGAATGCGCGCCGAGTAAACAGCTGGTATAGTTCCGTTTCCGCGAAGTCCCATGCCCAGAGCCTCTGTGAGGCAGTTCATGGAGTTGGCCGTGTACATGCCCGAGCAAGATCCGCACGTAGGGCATACATTCTCGACATAGTTCTCCACCTCGGCCTCAGTCATGGCGCCAGCCGCATAGGCTCCAACGGCCTCGAACATGGAGGATAGCGAGCGCTTCCTGCCATCCACATGCCCCGCGAGCATGGGGCCGCCAGAGACGAAGACGCATGGCAGGTCCAGCCTCGCCGCGGCCATAAGTAACCCAGGAACATTCTTGTCGCAGTTGGGAACCATCACTAGAGCGTCAAGTTGATGGGCAATCGCCATGCACTCGGTAGAGTCAGCGATGAGCTCGCGCGTGGCAAGCGAGTACTTCATGCCGGTGTGGCCCATGGCTATGCCATCACACACGGCAATGGCGGGAAACACCACGGGAACGCCGCCTGCCTCGGCAACGCCCAGCTTCACGGCGTCCACGATTTTGTCGAGATTCATGTGGCCGGGAACTATCTCGTTATATGAAGAGACGATACCTACCAGTGGCTTCTTCATTTCGTCCGAGGTGAAGCCCAGCGCATTGAAGAGAGACCTTGCCGGCGCCTGCTGCATACCAGCTCGCGCATTATCGCTTCTCATTGCCACTCCTTCTTCATGGATCACCGTGCAGAAGTACGTTTTCAACGCTACACCAATGCGAATCCGCAAGCTGCGTCGCCGGCAACAAGCTTTTACCAAGACGCACTTCTGGGCACCTGCGCCAAAATTAGCGCAGACACGCGCGCAGGCACTTCTCGCCCAAGCTGTTCTGGAGAAACGTGAGTGCCGCCAGCCCCGAGGGTGCCATTCGCACCATGGGCGAGCATATCGTGGAGCTGGGGTACGCAACCAAGGAGTTCGTCTCCGTCGTTTGCGGGGAGCAGCAGTCAGGCCAGCCGAACCGCACCTCGCGGACATTAAGAGCGAAAGAAAACGCCCCGGCCCGCACGAATGCGAACCGGGGCGCACCCCCTAGCTATGTAGCCTTAGCCCCTAGCCCAGCGAGCTCTGGATCTT
>CAVIES010000041.1:0-14990 GCA_963641675.1 Anaerovoracaceae bacterium | reverse complement strand
TCGAGGAGCCCTGGGTCTCGTTTGCGACATAGAGGTAGACGGCAGAGGCGGATGCGCCGTCGGGCGTCACGACAAAGAGCGTGGTCTCGATCTCATCGCTCGTTGCGGTAAGGCCCGTGGCCTGCGCAAACGCGCCAATGGTATCGGAGGAGGGGTCGGTGTTCTCCACGACGCCGGCAAGCTCCTCGCTACCCATGGCCGAGTTGGTGTTGGCAAGCGTCCAGAGCGACGAGACGAGCATGCCCACGGCCACGACGACCACGGCGAGGATGATGATGGCGATGAGATTGCGGTGCGGGTTGTCCTTGGGGACGTCTGGCCTCTCGTACATGGCGGCCTCCGTTGGCTAGGTGCGGATACATGGGCGCCTTACGGCGCAAAACGGGAGCGTGTGGCTACTCCCAGGGAGCGAGCAATTCTTGGGGATAGTCTACCCCTTCGAAGGTGAGACCCTTGGCTGGGGCGCAGGGACCGGCCGCCTTGCGGTCGCATGCGGCGAGCGCCTCGGCGACCCAAGCTGGATCCCTGTGGCCGCGGCCGACCTCCACCAGCGTGCCGGTGATGGTGCGGACCATGGAGTGGAGGAAGGCGTTGCCCACCACATCGATGCAGATGACGTCCTCGCCGCACTCGCGCTCGCGGGTGACGTCCAGACTCATGACGCAGCGCTGCGTGGGCTTGCCTTCGGCAGAGGTCGCCTTGCAGAAGCTTTTGAAGTCATGCTCGCCCACGAGGTAGTGGGCGGCCTCTGCCATGGCATCAACGTCAAGCTCGGAGCGAAGCCACCAGGCGTGGTCCCAACCAAGCACGGGGCGCGCCTGGCCGCTCACGATGCGATAGCGGTAGCTGCGCGAACGCGCGTCAAAGCGGGCAGAGAATCCCTTGGGCGCGCGGTAGAGCACCGAGGGCGAGATGTCGTCGGGCAAAAGCGCGGAGAGGCCATGCATGAGGCGCGCCTCGGGCAGCTCCAGCTCATCCGCGCTCACAGGCACGCTCACGTACTGGGCAAGCGCGTGCACGCCGGCGTCGGTGCGGCCGGCACAGGTGATCTCCACTGGGCGACGGATGAGCGTCGTAAGCGAGCGCTCGATCTCACCTGCCACCGTACGCTGGCCAGGCTGGGCGGCAAAACCGGAGAACTCAGCCCCGCGGTAGCCCAGGCGCAGCACCAGCGTGCCGTCGAGTGCAGCAGGGTCCTGTGCGCGCTCCTCAATGGAGGGGCGCTCGGCACGCAGCTGTTCCAGCATGCTTACATACTCAGGCGCGTTGGCAGGGTTCTCTTCTTGGCTCTGGGGCACGGGGTCTCCTATACGAAACAAGCTGCGGCACAGGCAGCCACGCTAAGCAAAACAGGCAGCGGCGCAGGCTGCCACGCATACAACAAGCACCATGATATCGGGCGCGGCGAGCTTTCGCGAGAGACGCGTTCGCTCGGCTCTCCCCCACCCGCGCTCGCGCATGGCAACGGCCAGCTCGTCCGCACGGCGGAACAGCGCCACCACCAGCGGTACAAGCACGGAGGCAGAGCTGCGCAGACGGGCGATGACGCCACCCCCGGCAAAGCGCGCGCCACGCGCCAGCTGAGCCTCGCGAATGCGACCCAGCTCTTCCGCCGCCATAGGCACGAAGCGCAGGACAAGGGAAATTGTCATGGAGACGTCACCCGTGGGAATTCCGAGTTTTCCCAAGGGCGAGAGGAGACCCCCAATCCCCTCGGCAATCTCCGTTGAAGCGGTCGTAGCGCAAAGCACAAGCGAGGCCGCAACGACAGTGAGCATGCGGGCCACGATCCAAAGGCCACGCACGAAGCCCGCAGCTGAGAGGCCTATGGGACCCAGCGCCACATCCGCCGAGGAAGCAGGGGCAAGTATGTTCATGAGCAGGCCAAATGCCAGCAGGAACGCCGCCGGCTTTGCAGCGCGCACGAAGGCGCATGCCGACACGCCAGCAACATGACCACAGACAAGCGTCGCCAGCGCGATGAGCGCCAGCGCCACAGAACTATTCGTGGCAAAGACGGCGATGCTCGTGCAAAGAAGGCAGACGAGCTTCACCCGTGCGTCCAGGTCGTGCGCCGGCGAGCGAGCCGGAAGATAGCTGCCAAACAGCACGTTCCGCCCGCTCATGCGTACTCGCCTCGCTCGGCAAAGCTTCGGATGCGCCACGGCGACGGCGCAAAGTCCCCGGGGAGCTCACGCGCGGGCCCTTGCCAGACGATTCGCCCGGCCTCCAGCTGCGCCGCCTCGTCTGCAACCTCAAGCCACTCGGCCACGTCATGGGTTATGACAAGCACGGCCTTGCCTTCATCTGCCAGCTCGCGGGCAATCGAGCGGATCCTGGAGGAGGCCGCGGCATCGAGCCCAGCCGTTGGCTCATCGAGGATGAGGGCTGCCTGGTCCAAAGCCACCACGCCGGCGAGCGCCGCCATGCGCGCCTCCCCACCAGAGAGGGCAAAGGGCGAGCGGTCCCAAAGCTCCCGCTCAACGCCCACGCGGGCAAGCGCGGTGGCAGCCACCTCATGTGCCAGCTCTTGCGAGGCGCCCAGGTTCCGCGGCCCGCACGCCACGTCCGCAACAACGGTAGCGGCGACCATCTGTGCCTCGGGGCGCTGGAAGCTAAGGCCCACATCGCCGGCGCGCACTTCACGGCTCCCAAGCACAGCACGCCCCGCATCAGGCTCAGCAACACCGGCCAGCACGCGAGCGAGCGTCGTCTTGCCCGAGCCCGACCGACCCACAAGAAGCGTCACGTAGCCAGGCCTCGCAACAAGCGACGCCCCGTCAAGGACGGCATGGCCGTCGTAGGCAATGGAAACCGAATCGGCCCGCAGGCAGCCCCTCTCGTTGGGAGACGAAGCCTCGGCATGCCAAGCGTTCTCGCCTCTGTGCGCCGCAACGGGCTCTCGCGGCGCGTCTTTCAGAGCCGCGCGACCGGCATCAATTGCAACGGCCTTTTGCGACGCACCTTCCCAAACCACGCGGCCAGCGTCCATCCCAGCGACCCTGTCCGCCGCCAGCACGTCCTCGGCATCATGGGTAACAAGCAGCACGCCCATGCCGCCGTCCGCAAGCTGCCGCACAAGCTTGCGCACGCGAGCTCGAGCCACGCCGTCGAGCATGGAGGTCGCCTCGTCAAGCACAAGGTAGCGAGGCCTCATGGCAAGTACACCAGCAAGGGCCACAAGCTGCAGCTCCCCGCCAGAGAGCGCGTCGGTTGAGCGGCCCTCAAAGCCCGCGAGCCCGCACGTCTCGAGCGCCTCCGCTACGCGCTCGCGAACCTCACGCGCCGGTAGCCCAAGGTTGCAGGGGCCAAACGCCACCTCGTCAAAGATGACAGGCGCCACAAGCTGGCTCTTAGGGTCTTGCCGCACGTAGCCCACAAGCCCGCAGGAAGCCGGCTCGCCCACAGCAAGCCCGTCCACGCTCCCCTCGCCCGCACTCGCTCTCAGCGAGCCGCAGAGCACTCTCGCGAGCGTCGACTTGCCGCAGCCGTTCTCGCCCACGAGAGCCACGACCTCGCCCGGCTCAACGGTCAGAGAAGCGCCTCGTAGCACCTCTTCCGCCCCGCCCCTATAGGCAAACCGTATGTCCCTCGCCTCGAGCAACGGCCCTCCGTTCATAGTCAGACCCATGGTACGCGAGCGGCGCGCTCCGGCCTCGCGCATAGAAAAAGGGACCCGCCAAACGGCGAGCCCCTTTGCAAGTCTTGCTATCCGGGATACCCGGGTTGAAGAGAAGCCTACTCGGCGCTCTCCTCGGTAGCCTCAGCCTCGACCTCAGCGGTCTCGACAGCCTCGGCGGCCTCCTCGGCGGGAGCCTCCTCGGCCTTAGCGGCCTTGGTGACCTTCTTGACCTCGGTCTTGGCGGCCTTAGCCTTGGGGGTGACGGGCTCGGTAACCATCTCGATGATGACAACCTCGGCGTTGTCGCCCTTGCGGGGGCCGAGCTTCATGATGCGGGTGTAACCGCCGTTGCGGTCGGCCCACATGCCCTGAGCGGCCTTCTCGAAGACCTCACGGACGAGCTCCTTGTCGCCAACCTTGGCGATGGCGAGACGACGAGAGTGCAGGTCGCCCTTCTTGGCCCAGGTGACAACACGGTCAACCTCGCCGCGGATAGCCTTGGCGCGCGGCAGGGTCGTCTTAATGCGGTCGTTGGCAAGCAGCGCCTGAACAAGGCTCTTCTTCATAGCCTTGGTGTGGCTGGCGTCGGTGCCAAGCTTCATCCCGCTCTTCTTGTAGTGCCTCATAGTCAGTTACTCCTATGTGATTAGCGGCGGCTAGGCCTTGAAGCCCAGACCCATCTCATCGAGCTTGTCCTTGACTTCCTCGATGGACTTGACGCCGAAGTTGCGGATGTTGAGCAGGTCGTTCTCAGAGAACTCGACGAGCTGACGGACGGAGTGAATGCCAGCGCGCTTCAGGCAATTGTAGGAGCGCACGGACAGGTCCAGGTCCTCGATCTGCTTGTCAAGCTCGGTGTTGTCGTCGGTCTGGCCAGCGGCGAAAATCGACGTGTCCTCGACCGGCTCGCCCTCATCAGCCAGGGACATGAACGCGGTCATGTGCTGGTTGATGATGTTCGCGGCCTCGACGACGGCCTCACGCGGGGAGATGCCGCCGTTCGTCTCGACCTCAAGGACGAGACGATCGTAGTCGGTGTGCTGACCAACGCGGCAAGGCTCAACGGCCTTGGCGCAACGGACCACGGGCGAGAAGAGGGAGTCGACGTGAATGAGACCGATGGGGTCGTCATCGCGCTCGTTGTCCTCGCCAGAGACGTAGCCGCGGCCGGTGCCGATGCGCATGGACATCGTGAGGTGAGAGCCCTCGCCGAGGGTGCAGATCACGTGCTCGGGGTTGACCAGCGTGAACTCCGTCGGAATGTCGAAGTCGCCGCCGGTGACGGTGGCCGGGCCATCGATAGAGATGGTGGCCGTGGCCTCGTCGCCAACGCCAAGGCTCTTGAAGGCAAGGCCCTTGACGTTCAGGACGATGTCGGTGACGTCCTCATAGACGCCCTCGACAGTCGTGAACTCGTGCTGCACACCGTCGATCTGGATGGCCTCCACAGCGGCGCCCTCGAGAGAGGAGAGCAGCACGCGGCGAAGCGAGTTGCCGAGCGTGTCGCCATAGCCGTGCTCAAGCGGCTCGGCAACGACGCGAGCGACGTTCTCGCTGACCTCTTCTACCGACACGGTGGGTCGGATGAAATCGGACATAGAAACCTCCAACCGATCTCTACTACTTGGAGTAGAGCTCGACGATGAGCTGGGCGTCGATATCAAGATCGATCTGATCGCGGGTCGGGAGCTGGAGGACGGTGCCCTGCAGCTTCTCGATGTCGACCTCGAGCCAAGCCGGAACGGCCATGTGCTCGGAGGAGATCAGAGACTCCTTGATGGGGAGGAGATCCTTGTACTTGGCGCCCACGGCGACGACGTCGCCGGCCTTAACGCGGTAGGAGGGGATGTCGACGCGCTTGCCGTTCACGGTGATGTGGCCGTGACGGACGGTCTGACGGGCCTCCTTGCGGGTGCGGGCGAAGCCAAGACGGAACACGACGTTGTCAAGACGGCTCTCGAGGATGGTCATCAGGTTGTCACCGGTGATGCCCTCGATCTTGAGCGCCTTGTCGTAGTACATGTGGAACTGCTTCTCAAGCACGCCGTAGATGAACTTGGCCTTCTGCTTCTCACGGAGCTGACGGCCGTACTCGCTCTCCTGGCGACGCTGGCGCTTGGGCTGGCGGTTCGACTTCTTGTTGATGCCCATCACGATCGGGTCAATGTCGAGCGCGCGGCACCTCTTAAGGACAGGAGTCCTATCCACTGCCATAGTTAGATTCCTTCCTTACCTACACGCGACGACGCTTGCACGGACGGCAACCGTTGTGCGCGATGGGGGTCTTGTCCTGGATGCTCGAGACCTCGAGGCCAGCAGCCTGGAGGGAGCGGATGGCCGTCTCGCGACCCGAACCCGGGCCCTTGACGAAGACGGACACCTTGTGGACGCCGTGCTCCATAGCCTCCTTGGCGCAAGCCTCGGCAGCCATCTGGGCAGCGAACGGCGTGGACTTACGAGAGCCCTTGAAGCCGACCATACCGGCGGAACGCCAAGAGATGACGTTGCCCTGGGGGTCGGTGATCGAAATGATCGTGTTGTTGAAGGTGCTCTTGATGTGGGCCTGACCGACGGAGATGTTCTTGCGGTCGGCACGCTTGATGCGCCCGCGGGACTGGGCGCCCTTCTTAGCAGTAGCCATTTGTCAGTCTCCCCTACTTCTTCTTCTTGCCGCCGACCTGACGCTTCTTGCCCTTGCGGGTGCGAGCGTTGGTCTTCGTGCGCTGGCCGCGGACGGGGAGGCCCTTGCGGTGACGGAGGCCGCGGTAGCAGCCGATCTCCATCAGGCGGGCAATGTTCTGACGCGTCTCACGACGGAGGTCGCCCTCGACGACGTAGTTGGCGTCAATGTAGTCGCGCATCTTGCCGACCTCTTCTTCAGTGAGGTCGCGAACGCGGGTGCTCGGATCAACGCCGGTCTCGGCGCAGATCTTGGAAGCGGCAGTACGGCCGATGCCGTAGATATAGGTGAGTCCGATCTCGACGCGCTTCTCGCGCGGGAGGTCGACGCCGTTAATACGGGCCAACTTGTGCTCCTCTCTTAGCCCTGACGCTGCTTGTGGCGCGGGTTCTCGCAGATCACGTACACCTTACCGTGGCGACGGATGATCTTGCACTTATCGCACATCTTCTTGACCGAAGGACGTACTTTCATCGTTCTTCCTCTCGGTGTGTCTTGCTTGCCTATATGAACGCCCAGCCGCTGGCGAGAATATCCAAGGCTGAACACATGCAAACCGCAGCTTGCATGCGGGTTTGGCCCGAAGGCCGTGCGGCGGATGCCGCGTGCAGGTTACCCTGCGAACGGGCCCTACTTGTAACGGTAGGTGATGCGCCCGCGCTGCAGGTCGTACGGCGAAATCTCGACGACGACCTTATCGCCGGGGAGGATTCGAATGTAGTTCATACGAATCTTGCCCGAAATGGTGCAGAGAATGGTGTGACCGTTCTCCAGCTCCACGTTGAACATCGCGTTGGGCAGCGGCTCAAGAACCTTGCCCTCGAGCTCGATAGCGTCCTGTTTGCTCACTGCGTGCTACCTTCTCCTCGACTCATGACACAGCGACTGAACATCATATCGAAAAACCCGCGCTACGTCCATGTAGCGCGGGTTCTCCACAACTATTTTTTCGCAAGTGAGGGCGCGCGCTCCCCTACTCGCCACCCTGCATCGTGCACCAGGGGCCCTCGGCGTCCTGCGTGAGAACCACGGGACCATCCTCGGTGATGGCGATCGTGTTCTCGTAGTGCGCCGCGTTAAGGCCGTCGTTGGTGACAACCGTCCAGCGGTTGGGCATGACGTGGCTCTCGTAGCTACCCATGCAAATCATGGGCTCGATGGCGATGACCATGCCAACGTGCAGCTTTACGCCACGGCCAGCCTTGCCGTAATTGGGGACGTTGGGTTCCTCGTGCATCTCGTGGCCCACGCCATGGCCCACATAGTCGCGAACGACCCCGTAGCCCGCAGCCTCGGCAAGCGTCTGCACGGCATGTCCGATGTCGCCCACGCGGTTGCCGGGAACGGCGGCATTGATGCCGGCGATGAGGCAGTCTCGCGTAATCTGGCAGAGGGCCTTGTCGTTGTTGCTGACGTTTCCGCAGTAGAAAGTCCAGGCGTTGTCGCCAACCCAACCGTTCACGATGGCGCCGGTGTCGATGGAGACGACGTCGCCGTCCTGAAGCACGCGGCTTGCGCTCGGGATGCCATGGACAATCTCGCCATTGACGGAGCAACAGATGCTGCCCGGGAACCCGCCATAGCCCTTAAAGGCAGGCGTGCCGCCGTTGGCGCGAATGGTCTCCTCGGCGATTCGGTCGAGCTCGAGCGTGGTGACGCCAGGCTTGATGGCGGCGCCGACCCTGCGGAGCGCAAGCTTGGAGAGTGCGCCCGCCGGACGCATGCCCTCTATCTCCTTGGGCGTCTTAATCTTGATCATGCGTGGAGCAGCGTCTTGACGTCGGTATAGACCTCGTCAACCGGACGATCGCCGTCGACGGAGACGAGCAGGCCCTTGCCCTTGTAGTACTCAACGAGCGGAGCGGTCTGGGACTCGTAGACGTCGAGGCGCTTCTGGATGGTCTCGGGCTTGTCGTCGTCGCGCTGGTACATCTCGCCGCCGCAGGAAGGGCAGGTGTCAACGCCGGCAGGGGCGGTGTAGCCGCACTCCTTGCAGGTGCGACGGGAAGAGAGGCGGTTCACGATGACGGAGAACTCGACGTCAACGAGAAGCGCGGCATCGAGGGAGATGCCCTTCTCGGCAAGGGCGGAATCGAGCGTCACGGCCTGGGCGGTGTTGCGCGGGAAGCCGTCGAGGATGAAGCCCTTCTTGGCGTCATCGGCATCGAGGCGCTCGAGCACGAGGTCGACGACGAGCTTGTCGGGGACGAGCTGGCCGTTGTCCATGTACTCCTTGGCCTTAACACCGAGGGCGGTGCCGGCCTTGACGGCGGCACGGAGCAGGTCGCCGGTGGAGATGTGGGCAACGCCAAACTCCTCGACGAGCTTCTGGGCCTGGGTGCCCTTACCGGCGCCGGGGGCGCCGAGCAGAACGATGTTCATAGGATCCTTCTTTCTGCGCCCCTTATGGGCGCGGTCGCTTACGCTAGCCTACCGCAAATAGAACGGGGCCGCCGCCCGAAGGCAGCGACCCCGCAAAATCTCATCGAGTACAAAGGCTACTTAATGAAGAGGCCCTCGTAGTTGGCGGTCTTGAGCTGGCTCTCAACCTGAGAAAGGGTATCGAGCGCAACGCCGACCATGATGAGGATGGACGTGCCACCGAACGACTGCACGAGCGTGTTGTTCGTGAGCGTGAACACGATCGACGGAACCACCGCGATGATCGCGATGAAGATGGCGCCGGGGAGCGTGATGTGGTTCAGCACGTTCTTGATGTAGGCGGCGGTGGCGGCACCCGGGCGGACGCCGGGGATGAAGCCACCCTGCTTACGGAGGGTGTCGGCCGTCTCATCGGGGTTGAACACCATAGAGGTGTAGAAGTACGCGAAAGCGACGATGAGAAGGACGGAGAGCACCCAGTTGAGCCAACCAGAGCTCACGGCATTGGCGAACGCGTTGATCCAACCCACGTTGGGGAAGAACACCGCGATCTGAGCCGGGAAGTACAGGATGGCGCTCGCGAAGATGATCGGCACGACGCCGGCGGTGTTCACCTTGATCGGCAGGTACGTGGCCTGGCCGCCCATGATACGACGACCGACGACGCGCTTGGCGTACTGCACCGGGATGCGGCGCTGGCCGCGCTCGATGTAGACGATGAAGGGGATCACCGCGACGATGACCACGACGATGATGGCAGTCAGCAGGGCGCCGTTATCGGCGGTGGCCAGAGACTGGCTAATCGAGGTGGGCAGGCCGGAGATGATGTTCGCGAAGATGATGAGGCTCATGCCGTTGCCGATGCCGCGCTGCGTGATGACCTCGCCCATCCACATGATGAGGATGGCGCCGACCAGCATAGAGACGACAACGACGATGTCCATCAGCCAAACGGGCAGACCCGTCTCAGAGAAGTCGATGCCGAAGCTCGAGCTCTTGAAGAGGAACAGGTAGCCAACGGAGTTCAGCAGGGCAAGAGCCACCGTGAGGTAGCGCGTGTACTGCGTGATCTTGCGCTGGCCGCTCTCGCCCTCGCGGGCGAGAGTGCCAAGGCTGGGAACGACGGCCTGGAGCATCTGCATGATGATCTGGGCCGTGATGTAAGGCATGATACCGAGGCAGAACACCGAGACACGAGACAGCGCACCGCCGCTGAACAGGTTCAGCACGGCAAGAGCGCTATTGGTGCTGGAGCTCGACTGGTATGCCGAGAGCATGCTCGTGAAGGGAATGCCCGGCACGGGAACGTAGGCCCCGATCCTGTAGATCACGAGGATGAGCAACGTGAGCAGGATCTTGTTGCGGAGCTCCTTGACGCGGAACGCGTTGAGGAATCCGTTTAGCACGGGAGCTCTACCTTTCCGCCAGCGGCCTCGATCTTGGCCTGGGCAGAGGCGGAGACCTTGTCCACCTTGACGGTGAGCTTCTTGGTGAGTTCGCCGTTGCCAAGAACCTTAACGAGCTCGTACTCGCGCTTGATGATGCCAGCGGCGATGAGGCTCTGAGTGTCGACGACGTCGCCGTCGTTGAACTTCTCCTCGAGACGGGAGACGTTGACCGGGGCGTACTCGACGCGGCTGTGGTTCACGAAGCCAGGGAGCTTCGGGAGACGCATAGCGAGCGGCTGCTGGCCGCCCTCGAAGCCGGCGCCCTTGCCGCCGCCAGAGCGGGAAAGCTGACCCTTGGTGCCGCGGCCAGCGGTGGTGCCGTGACCGGAGGCGTTGCCGCGACCGATGCGCTTACGGGCCTTCTTAGCGCCCTCAGCGGGACGCAGATCGTTGAGCTGCATGGGTGTGACTCCTAGTTCTCTTCCACGGTGACGAGGTGCTTGACCTTGAAGATCATCCCGCGGATGCTCTCGTTGTCAGGCTGCTCGACGACGCTGTTGACCTTGTGGAGACCAAGGGCGCGGACGGTGGCCGTCTGGTCCTTCTTGACACCACAGACAGGGCTCTTGACGAGCTTGATCTTGAGGGTCTTAGCCATGGCTAGTTCTCCTTCCCGACAAACATCTCGGCGACGGTGATACCGCGGCGCTCCGCGGTCTCCTCCGGGCTGGAGAGCTGCTTGAGGCCCTCAGCGGCGGCCTTGATGATGTTGAGGCCGTTGCTGGAACCCATGGACTTGGACAGGACGTTCTTGACGCCGGCAAGCTCGAGGAGCGGACGGACGGTGCCGCCGGCGATGACGCCGGTACCCTCGATGGCGGGCTTGAGAAGAACGCGGGCGGAACCAAACTCACCGATGATGTCGTGAGGAATGGAGCCGGTCTCGGTCAGAGGAACCTTGAACATGTTCTTCTTGGCGTTGTCGGAGGCCTTCTGGATGGCCAGGGGCACCTCGGCGGACTTGCCCATGCCGATGCCGACATTGCCCTTGCCGTCGCCAACGACCACGAGGGCGGCGAGGCTCATGCGACGACCACCCTTGACGGTCTTGGAAACGCGGTTGATGAAGACGACGCGCTCCTCGAACTCGGAGGCTTCGCGCTGCTGCTTCTGGTTACGAGCCATTACAAATACCTCCTAGAACTTCAGACCCGCGGAGCGGGCGCCGTCTGCGAGAGCCTTAACACGGCCGTGGTAGATGCGGCCGCCACGATCGAAGGTGACGGTCTCGACGCCGGCCTTGATGGCGCGCTCGCCGATCATCTTGCCAACGAGCTCAGCGGCCTCCTTGTTGGAGCCGAGCTTGCCGGTGGCGCGGAACTCGGGGTCGAGCGTAGAGGCGGTGCAAATGGTCTTTGCATCGACGTCGTCGATCACCTGAGCGTAGATGTGAGCGTTCGTGCGGTGCACGGAGAGACGCGGGCGCTCGGGGGTGCCGTTGATCTTGGAGCGGACGCGACGCTCGCGACGCTTAAGGCCGGCACGCTTGGCCTGGTGCTTGTTCATACAAATCTCCTTAGTCACGCCGCCACCTGACAGGGTGGCGGACTTTTATGACTGCCTAGAGGGCGAAAGCCGTTACTTGGCGGCCTTGCCGAGCTTCCTGCGGATGTGCTCACCCATGTAGTGGATGCCCTTGCCCTTGTAGGGCTCGGGAGGACGCTTCATGCGGATCTCGGCGGCAACCTGGCCCACCTGCTCCTTGGAGATGCCGTTCACGTTGATGTGCGTGTTGTCGGGCACCTCGAAGGTGATGTTCTCGGGAGCCTTGTAGATCACGGGGTGAGAGTAGCCCAGGGAAAGATCGAGGTCCTTGCCCTTAAGAGCGACACGGTAACCAACGCCGGTGAGCTCGAGCTGCTTCTGGAAGCCGGTGGAAACGCCGGTAACCATGTTGAAGATGAGGGTACGGGTCAGGCCGTGCTGAGCGTTGGCCTCACGGGTCTCGTCGTTAACGGAGACGAGGATCTCCTCGCCCTCCTGCTTGATGGAGACGAGCTCAGAGAAGGTGCGCTCAAGCTCGCCCTTGGGGCCCTTGACGTGCACGTTGTTGCCATTGACTGTCACAGTGACTCCGGCGGGAATCTGGACAGGCTTCTTGCCAATGCGGGACATAGTGTCTCCTTTCCTATCCTGCCGAGGGTTACCAGACGTAGGCGATGACTTCGCCGCCGACGCCGAGCTTGCGGGCGTCGCGGTCGCACATCATGCCCTTAGAGGTGGAGATGACGGCGGTGCCCAGGCCACCAAGGACGCGAGGAAGGTCCTCAGCCTTGGAGTAGATGCGCAGGCCGGGCTTGGAAATGCGCTTGATGCCACGGATCACGCGAGCGTGACGGACACCGTACTTCAGGGTGACGGTCAGGGTCTTCTGGGGCTTGGTGTCCTCGACGGTGTAACCCTCAAGGTAGCCCTCCTCGGTCATAACACGAGCGACCTCGACGAGCACCTTGCTCGACGGCATGCTGACGACATCCTTGCCGGCGGTGTTGCCGTTGCGGATGCGCGTAAGCATATCTGCGATGGGATCGGTAACGTTCATTGAGTTTCTCCTTCGTTAGGGATGAACCTCTGCGTTCGGTTTACTTGAGCCCGTGGCCCAAGCACCTGAACAAGAGTCTTCCTTAGGTCCAGGAGCTGGGGACGTAGGTCCTACCAGCTCGCCTTGCGGACGCCGGGAAGCTCGCCCTTGCTCGCGAGCTCGCGGAAGCACACACGGCACAGACCGAACTTGCGATAGACGCTGTGCGGACGGCCGCAGCGCTGGCAACGGTTCTGAGTGCGCGTAGAGTACTTCGGCTCACGCGATGCCTTGACGATCATCGATGTCTTAGCCACAAATCCTCCTTCTGGGTTTCGGCCTCGCTTTTGCGGGGCTTTGTCCATGTCGCATAAGCGACAACGCCGCCGGACGAGCCGGCGACGGGATTACCTACTTAGTAGTTAGTTGTTGAACGGGAAGTTGAAGGCCTGGAGCAGCGCCTTGCCCTCCTCGTTGGTCTTGGCGGTGGTGACGATGGTGATGTCCATGCCGCGAGTGTGGTCCATCTTGTCGAAGTCAATCTCCGGGAAGATGAGCTGCTCGGTCACGCCCATGGAGAAGTTGCCACGGCCGTCGAAGCTCTTGGAAGAGATGCCACGGAAGTCGCGGATGCGGGGGATGGCAACGCAGATCAGACGATCCAGGAAGTCCCACATGCGGTCGCCGCGGAGGGTGACCTTGGCGCCGATGGGCTGACCCTCACGGAGGTGGAAGGTAGCGATGGACTTACGGGCGCGACGGATGGTGGGCTGCTGACCGGTGATGGTGCGCAGGTCGGCAACGGCGCCGTCGATGGCCTTGGAATCGGTGGCAGCCTCGCCAACGCCCATGTTCACGACGATCTTCTCGATCTGGGGAACGGTCATGGGGTTGGTGTAACCGAACTGCTCGATGAGCTTGGCGCGGACCTCGTCGTTGTACAGGGTCTTGAAGCGCGGGACGTACTTCTCTTCAGCCATTGTTCACTCCTTTATGGGGTATCTCAGCATGGGGTTGGCGTTGACGCTTTTGCTTGCGTTGCCGCAGGTAGCGGCCCTTAAGCCCGCGCCCCGTTATCCTCATGCCTCCTGTCGAGGTGGCTAATCGGCAGGAGCCTTCACAGTGCAGCTCATAAGGATATGCCTTTGCGGGGGCTTTTACCAGTGGGAATTTGCCATTTTGAGCGCCTGCGCAAAGCATCCACGACACCCACACATCCCACAGAAATGGCGCCGCCTTTTGGGCGACGCCATCAAATTCTACTCTGTTCGAAGAGCCGTTACAGGCCGCTCTCCCCTACTCGGGGACGCTCTCGAAGAACTCTGCCGTATCGGCCACCTCAAGCAGGCTCTTGCCGCCGAAGGCGGGCAGGTTCAGCACCTCGCCCACCGTGGAGACGAGCTCGGAGCAGTCGGTGAAGTGGCCCTTGTCGTTGAGCTTGCCGCAGTCCTGGACGCGCCAGTAGCCATCGGTGTGGGTCACGTAGTAGGTGGCGCCATCAACCTTGGCGAAGACACGCGTAGTGGAACGCAGGTAGCCCTCCAGCGTGTCCGGTCCGAGCTCAAGCTTCTCCTCTGCCATCACTCCCATGGTTGCTCCCTTCGTCTGCCGCGGGGCCAGCCCGCAGGCGGTCTGTAGGCTACTTGTGCCTAGAGTCCCCCATGGCACGAGTGTTAGCCACGGCATCCCGCCGAGCGGCGTATATATTCGCGGAACGGCATAAGGCTAAACATCGCGTCAAAGCAAGGAGATGGTCTACCACTTAACGGACGGGCCTCAGCCCAAAGCTGCACTCACGCATCAGATGCCACTCGAACATCAAATGCAATTCGAACATCACATGCCGCTCGCATACCGAGCCCAATGCGCAGCGCGGCTTCGCAAACAGAAAAGAGCCCCGCAGCCGCACTGGCTACGGGGCTCTCACGCTCAAGCGTTAGCGGGAATTCCCGCGAGAACTACTTGGCAGGATCGGGGATGACCTCGCCGCTCTTCTTGGCGACGCGCACCTTGGTGCCGTCCTCCTCGACGCGGATGCCGACGCGCGTGGGCTTGTCGGTCTTGGGGTCGATCAGGGCAACGTTGGAGACGTCGATCGGCATCTCCTTGTTCACGAAGCCGCCCTGCTGGTTCTCCTGGGTGGGGCGCTGGGCCTTCTTGGCCACGGCGACGCCCTCGACGACAACCTTGCCCTCGGCGGGGAGGGTGCGGACAACCATGCCGCGCTTACCCTTGTCCTTGCCGGAGAGGACCTCGACGGTGTCGCCCTTCTTGATCTTCATCTTAGCCATAAGTGCGACTCCTTCTAAAGCGTCTCGGGGGCGAGAGAGACGATCT
>CAVIES010000040.1:0-15082 GCA_963641675.1 Anaerovoracaceae bacterium | reverse complement strand
GGCGAGACCCTCGCCGAGCAGCTCCGATCGCTCGTGACCGACCTCAACGTGGCCTCCAACAAGGGCCTCTCCGAGCGCTTCGACTCCACCATCGGCGCCGGCACCGTGCTCATGCCCTTCGGCGGCAAGACCCAGCTCACACCCACCTCCGCCATGGTGGCGAAGATCCCCGTGGAGGGCGAGACCACCACGGCCAGCGCCATGGCCTGGGGCTTCAACCCCTACCTCATGGAGCAGAACCAGTTCGCGGGCGCCTACCTCTCCGTGGTGGAGAGCCTCGCGCGCCTCGTGGCCGCCGGCTTTAAGCACGAGGACGCCTACCTCTCCTTCCAGGAGTACTTCGAGCGCCTGCGCGACGAGCCCGAGCGTTGGGGCAAGCCCACGGCTGCCGTGCTCGGCGCCCTCATGGCCCAGATGGAGCTCGGCGCCGGCGCCATCGGCGGCAAGGACTCCATGAGCGGCAGCTTTGAGGACGAGAACGGCGAGCTCAACGTGCCGCCGACCCTCATCAGCTTCGCCGTTGCCGTGGGCAAGGCGGCTCGTGCCACCTCGCCTGAGTTCAAGGCGGCAGGCCACCGCGTCGTCTGCGTCGAGGCGGCCGAGTACGCCGACGACTATCGCCCGAACGCCGAGGGCTTGCTCGAGGCCTTCTCCATCATCGAGAAGCTCGTGGGCGAGGGCGGCGCACTCGCCGTCGCCACGCCCGGCTACGGCGGCGACGCCGAGGCCCTCTTCAAGATGTGCGTGGGCAACGGCATCGGCGTTGAGCTTGGCGAGGACGTCCCGGCAGACAGCCTCTTTACGCCCGCCTACGGCAGCTTCATCGTGGAGCTTGCCGACGGCGCCGAGCTGCCCGAGCACACGAGTGCTGTGAACGTCGAGGTCATCGGTTCCACCACCGAGGCCTACGAGTTCGTGGCCGAGGGCCAGCACGTAAGCCTGGCAGAGCTACAGGAGGCCTGGGAGGGCGCCATCGAGAGCGTCTTCCCCTACCGCACGCCCGCCGGCACCGAGGCTACGCCCGTGGAGCCGATCAGCTACCAGGCCAAGGACGTCCACGTCTACGGCGGTGCCAAGGTCGCCCGCCCGCGCGTGACCATCCCCGTCTTCCCGGGCAACAACTGCGAGTACGACTCCGCCCGCGCCTTCACCGCCGCCGGCGCCGAGGCCGACGTCTTCGTCATCAACAACCTCACGCCCGCCGCGGTTGCCGAGAGCACCCACGAGCTGGCCGAGCGCATCCGCAAGAGCCAGATCGTGATGATCCCGGGCGGCTTCTCCGGCGGCGACGAGCCCGACGGCTCCGCCAAGTTCATCACGGCCTTCTTCCGCGCGCCCGAGGTCACCGACGCCGTGCGCGAGCTGCTCCAGGCCCGCGACGGTCTCATGCTCGGCATCTGCAACGGCTTCCAGGCCCTCATCAAGCTGGGCCTCGTACCCTACGGCGACATCGTCGACGCCACGGCAGAGGCCCCCACGCTCACCTTCAACACCATCGGCCGTCACCAGAGCCGCCTCGTGAACACCCGCGTGGCCTCCAACCTCTCGCCCTGGCTTAGCCAGTGCGAGCTTGGCGCCGACTACACCGTGGCCATCAGCCACGGCGAGGGCCGCTTCGTGGCCACAGGCGAGGTGCTCGCGGACCTCGTAGCGAACGGACAGGTGGCCACGCAGTACGTGGACGCCACCGGCGTGCCGAGCATGGACCTCGGCGTGAACCCCAACGGCTCCATCGCCTGCGTCGAGGGCATCACCAGCCCCGACGGCCGCGTCTTTGGCAAGATGGGCCACGTGGAGCGCCGCGGCGAGGGTCTCTACGCCAACGTCCCGGGCAACAAGTTCATGCCCATCTTCGAGAGCGGCGTCGCCTACTTCGCGTAAGCACGGCGGCCGCATAGAGATACAAGAAGTGCCCCGGAGCTCGCTTAAGCTCCGGGGCACTTTTGTTGCCGTTCACGCAATAGCGCTTTGCCAGCTTACTTGGCCTTGTGGACCTCGGTGCGCGGGTGGTCGACAAGGGTGTTGAAGCTCTCGGGGTTGGGGTCGTCCTCGGTGGGCAGCGGGCCGGCGGCGAGCATCTCGTCCTCGACCTTCTGCTCGCCCTCGGCACGGTTCTGGCGACCGAAGATCACGCGGAAGATGTTACGGGCGATGGGGCCGGCGATGAGGAGCTGCACCGGGAAGGCCATGATGAAGTTCTTGCAGTAGGTCATGAGGTAGGTCGGGATGAACTGGCTGTTAAAGCCACCGGCATGCCAGACGCCGATGATGCTGGCGAGCGCCACCTGCGAGACCACGGTGAAGGTCTGGATGGCAAAGATGATGAAGATGGGGCGGTCGGTGGGCTTCATGACGCGGAAGGCCAGGAAACGGGCCACGTGCGAGGAGATGAAGTAGGCACAGAGGGTGATGATGACGAACTCGGGCCACATGCTGGCAAGGGCGATGAGGAAGGTGTGGTTGTAGAACTCACCGGTGGCGAGCACCGTGTTGTAGACGGTCATGATGTAGACCATGATCCAGGCCGTGATGAGGGTGAAGATGATGGACTGGAAGCGGGTCTTGGGCATAACGGGGTTGGACATGCGCAGCGGCTCCTTTCAAGGGCCTCGGGTTTGGCCGTGCTCGGCCTCGGACGTATGACGCGCACGTGCGCCCACAAAGAGCCGCCAAAAAAGAAATGCCACCCCGCCGTCTGACAGTGGCAGGGTGACATTTAGTGTCCGGTGGTTCTATGTGAGGGCACGCTTCGCGCGCAACTCTCAAAACTATAAGCTTGCCGCATGGGTAGGGTCGCGATATCTCCACAAGAATCTAGCGCCCTTGGGCGCTCCGAACGGGGACTCTGACGGTTTGCACGTTCGTTTGCGCAGATTATCTGAAGCGTTCTAGCAGGAGTTTTTCTATCTTGCGATGACTGCGCGCCTGCTTATAATTCTCGAGGTGCTGCCCGACGACCGGAGGGTTTTGGCACCATCTGCGCCCCATGACTCGGATCTGGGGCGCTTTTCGTGTGCAGGGGCAAATCCCATGGCGGCTTTGGCGCGCCTGCAGGCGGCAGGTATGGCCCCAAATACAGCAAGGGCGGCTCCGCTGATGGATGCGGAGCCGCCCTTGTTTGGTCGAAGGTACCTGAAGCCTGAGCGCGCCCCCCTTAGTCCACGCTCTTGAGGGCCTCAAGCATATCGACGTCACGGAGTTGGCGGTTTACCACCACGTACATCACGACCGTCACCGCGGCGACCACGACGGTGGAGACGATGTAGGGCAAGGCGCCCGTCGAGGGATCGAACATCACGGACTCGGGCGGCACGGCGGTGATGATGCGCTGCTGCAGCAACCAGCCCAAAAACCATCCCACCGGCAGGGCGATAAGCGAGTTGATGATCGTCTCGCGATAGATGTACATGCTGACCTCGTTGTCATAAAAGCCCAGCACCTTGATGGTGGAGAGCTCGCGGATGCGCTCTGCCACATTGATGGTGACGAGGTTGTAGACGATCACCACGCCAAGCAGCACCGCGATGGCGATGAGGATCATCATGATCTTGTTGAGCGATGCCACGATGATGTTGATCTGCTCGATGAGCTGGGCGCTCTGGACGCAGCTGAGGACGCCGTCAAGCTCGATGAACTCAGCCGCCTGTTTGCGGGTGTTCTCGGTGCTCTTGTCGTTGAGCGTCACCACGTAGGCGTTCGTGCTCAGCTGCTTGCCGGTGCAGGCCGTGTAGGCCTCTGGGCTCATGAACATGAAGTGGTTCATGTACATCTCGCAGATGCCGGCCACCTTCACCGTGCGCTCGACGCCGTCGGAGTCATCGAACGTCATCTCGTCGCCCACGCTCACGCCGAGCAGGTTCGCCAGACGCTCGCTGATGACCGCGCCCTCACTCGGCAGCTCGATCTCGTTGCCGCTCACGCGCTCGCGGATGCTCAGGTACTGGGTGAACTCCTCCACGTTCTCGGGCACGAGCAGGTTGATGCTCTGCGTGTCGCCCTTTGAGCCCGCCTTCTTGCTCGCTGACTCGTAATGGATGGCGGAGTAGCTGGAGATGTCGGAGCTCTTAAGCTGCTCGTCGATCTCTGCCTGCTCGCTCTCGCTCACGTGGCTGTTCTCGGCCACGATGAGGTCGTAGTTGATGATCTCGCCAAACTGCAGGGTGTTGAGGCCGCTGATGGAGTTGCGCACGGCATAGCCGCAGTAGATGAGGCTCACCGCGCCGGCCACGCCGATTACGGTCATGAGCATGCGCTTCTTGTAGCGCAGGAGGTTCCTGCAGGTGATCTTCTGGGTGAAGTTGAGGCGCTTCCAGATGGGCGTGATGCGCTCGAGGATAATCTTCGAACCGCCTGAGGGTGCCTTGGGCAGCAGCAGCTCAGCCGGCTTCTCGGCGAGTTCCTTCTTGGCCACGAGCACCGCGGGCACCACCACGACGGCAAGGCCGAGGAGAAGGGCCGCCAGGGAGACGAGCGGGTAGAAGCGGAGCTCGATCGCGGGCAGGCTGAACTTTGCCCCGTAGGCGCCGTAGGCGACCATCGGGATCACAGTGTGGCCGAGGATGATTCCGAGCACCGAGCCAAGAACGCCCGCGCACACACCGTAGACCACGAACTTCTTCATGATGTCGGAGTCGTCGTAGCCAAGGGCCTTGAGCGTGCCGGCGTTGATGCGCTCCTCGTCAACCATGCGCGTCATGGTGGTGGAGGCCACGAGCGCGGCCACGAGATAGAGGAAGTACGGGAAGAGATTCGCGAGCGAGTCAACTATCTCTGAGGTGTTGTTGTAGGTCGTGTAGCCCTCGGAGCCCGGGGTCTCGCGGCGCGAGTCCACGTCGTAGTCGGGGCGATCAATCTCGTCGCGCTCCTCCTTGGCATCGGCGATGTCGGCCTCGCCATCGGCGATCTTCTGCTCGGCGTCGGGGAGCTCCTCGTTGTACTCGGCCAGGCCGTCCTCATACTCAGACTGCTTCTCTGCCAGAGTACCGGCGGCGGTGTAGTAGCTGGAAAGGCCGCTGTTGTAGCTTTCGAGGCCCTCGTTGTACTCCTCGACGCCCGCCTCGTAGGAGGCGCGGCCCTGGTTGTAGGTGGCAACGCCCGCGCTGTACTCACTCTCGCCGTTCTCGAGCTTGGTCTTGGCGGCGTCGAGCGTGGCCTGCTTCTCCGCGATCTGGGTCTCAGCCGCGCTCTTCTGGGCATCAAGCTGCTGCTGAGCGGCATCGAGCTGGGCGACGAGCGCCGTATAGCCGCCGTCGGCACCCTCCTCGGAGGAACCCGCGTCGGTGTTCATGAAGGCGTCGTAGGCAGCCTTGGTCTGGGCGAGCTGCGCCTCGAGTGCCGTGGTGTCGGCACCGGCGGCCTGGGCCTGGGCAATCGCGGCCTCGACCTGGGCGATGCCCTGCTCGTAGGCGGCCTTGCCCTGCTCGAGCTTGCTGCGCGAGTCGTCGATGGCCTGCTGAGCGGCGTCGAGCTGCTCCTCGGCGCTCTGCTGGGCGCTCGCGAGGGCGGCAACGCCGTCGTTGTACTCGGCCCAACCGGCATCGAGCGTGGAGCGGCTGGTGGCGAGCTTCTCCTGCGCGCTCACGAGCTGCGAGCGGCTGCTGCCAAGCGTCGAGCGAGCGCTCGCAAGCTTGGAGGCCGCGCTTTCGAGCTGGCTCCAGCTGCTAGCGAGGGTGGCCCTACCGTCTTCCAGCTGCTGGGCGGCGTCGTCGAGCGTGGCCTTGGCGTCCGCCAGTTGCTGACGGGCGTCGTCGATCTCTGCCTGGCCGTCGTCGATCTTCTCGTCGTACTCGGCGCGCACGCTGTCGAGGCGGCGCTGAGGCGCGGCCGAGAGCAGGTCGTCGAGCTCGTCTTTGTGCTCAGAGACCTTCTCGAGGTACTCCGCGCCATAGGGGTCGAGGCCCTCGGTGTCTTCGTAGGTGAGGCGGCAGATCATATAGTAGTCGACGTCAAACACGTCGGGGCTCACCACGGCGTAGCCCGTAAGGTCGCCCGTACCCACGGTGGTGTTGCCGCGGTTGACGGTGGTGATGATGTCCATCGAGCCCACGTAGCCCACCACGGTGAACTCATGGCGCGTGAGCGTGGTGGAGCCGTCTGTGCCCTCTTCCTCGTCAAAGCTGATGGTGGAGCCAAGCGGGTAGTCGTCGGCCATGAAGGAGTCGATGGCGATCTCGTCATCGGCCTCGGGTAGGCGGCCCTCCTTCACCTCGAACTGGCTCACGTTCTCGGGCGCTGACTCGATGCGCACCGCATCGGTCGTGCCGCTCACCGTGAGGTCCTTGAGGTAGCCGTACTCCACCTCGCGCACGCCCGTGGCCTGCGCAATGTCTGCCTGGTCGTCCTCGTCGATACCAAGGTCGCCGATGACGGCGATGTCGGCCATGTCGTAGGTGCCGAAGTAGTTGGCCGCCGTCGTGCGCATATCGGGGCCAGTTACCTTGAGGCCCACGAGCGCGAACGAGCCGAGCATGATGAGGCAGACGATGGAGAGGAAGCGCCCCTTCGACTTGCCGAACGTGGAGCGGATGTCCTTCCAGAGCATCCGCTTCGTGGGTTTGCGGCGGGCGTGGCCACCGCTCGTTATCGCGTTAGTTGCCATTCCTCGCACCTACCACTCAATATCGGCAATAGCCTGCGGGTTCTTGTTAATCTCTTGCTTGGTCACGCGGCCGTCGTGCATGTGGATCACGCGGTCGGCGATGGGCGCGATGGCCGAGTTGTGCGTGACGATGATGACGGTGGCACCCTGGACGCGGCTCATGTCCTGCAGGATCTGGAGGATCTGCTTGCCGGTGTTGTAGTCGAGCGCGCCCGTGGGCTCGTCGCAGAGCAGGATCTTGGGGTTCTTCGCCACGGCGCGCGCGATGGCCACGCGCTGCTGCTCGCCGCCCGAGAGCTGGGCCGGGAAGTTGTTGATGCGCTTGGAGAGGCCCACTATGTTGAGCACCTCGACCGGGTCGAGGGCCGTCTCGACAATCTCGCTCGCGAGCTCGACGTTCTCCTTGGCGGTGAGGTTCTGCACGAGGTTGTAGAACTGGAACACGAAGCCGACGTCGTAGCGGCGGTACTTGGTGAGCCCGCGCTTGTCGTAGGTGGAGATGTCGTTGCCGTCGATGATGATGTGGCCCTCGCTGGCGGTGTCCATGCCGCCGAGGATGTTCAGCACCGTGGACTTGCCGGCGCCCGAGGTGCCGAGCACGATGGCGAGCTCGCCCTTCTCGATCTGGAAGTTCACGTGGTCGTTGGCGACAATGACGGTGTCGCCCGTGTGATAGCGTTTGCACTCGTCAATGACCTCGATATATGCCATACAGGCCGTCCTTTCTTACCCTTTGGCGAATTTGATGAGTCTTAAACTAGACAACGTGTTGTTTTAGGACAATAATCAAAATCGGACAGTCTGTTGATTTAAGTAACTTTTCCGAGATGAGGAACCATGGCCGCAATCCGCAAAACGAAGACAGAAGCCAAAATCCGCGATGCCCTGGCGCATCTCATCCGCACAAAGGGCTTTGAGGGGTTCACCGTAAGCGACATCACGCGCGAGGCCGGCATCAACCGCGGCACGTTCTATGCCCATTACGTGGACAAGTACGACCTTATTGAGAAGCAGCTCGAGTCTGTGGTGACCGAGATCTCTGCCATTCTGCTCGACGAGGGCGCATCCCCCGAGCCCGCCGACGAGATCATCCCGCGGGAGCGCGTGCTTGCGGCCATGGAATACGTGGCGCAGAACCACTACTTTGTTGGCGCGCTCACCAACGACGGCAAGGACCTGCGACTCCAGGAGCGCGTAAAGGACGCCTTTGGCGAGCTTATGGAGCGCCAGGCCATGCGTCGTGGCAACACCTCGCCCGCGTGGTGCGGCCTGCCCCACGACTACGGCCGCGAGGTCCTGCTCTCCAACACCATTGCCATCATCTGGCTGTGGCTGCGCAAGAACTGCGCCGAGACGCCGGAGGAAATCACAGACATCATCTACGCAAGCAAGGACATCTCGCCCTGCCAGCTGCTGGAGTAGGCGCTCGCAGCGCACAGGCAAGCGATGACGGGCGCGCCCACGGCTTGCGGAGCACGCGCCAGCCGGCAACGCGCGCACGCAAAGAGGGCGACCCCGCACGTGGCAGGGCCGCCCTCATTCGCTGGCTCTGTGAGGCGCTCTTACGGCAGCACGACCACCAGCAGAAACTTGAACGCGGTGGTGCCGTGGACGGCGTGCGGGGCGCCGGCCGGCATCACGACGGACTCGCCGGCGGAAAGCTCGTGGTCAACGCCATTGATGGTGAACTTGCCCGTGCCCTCGAGGATGGTCACGAGAGCATCGCCGGGGGCGGCGTGAGAGGACATGTCGCAACCCTCGTCCATGGCGATGACGGTGATCTTGCAGCCGGGGCGCTGGGCGAGCGTGCAGCTCACGATCTGGCCCTCCTCCACCTGCACGAGTTCGGCAAGCTTGAAGTCCTTTTCCTTGGCGACGTTCTTGATGAGCTCTTCCATGTCTTCTCCCTTGTTAAGGCCCTGGCGGGCCGTTTCCTTCTTATTCTCGCACCTTAGGCGACGGGCACAAACACCTGCAGCACCTTGAATCCCTCGGCGGACGCCGGCTCCACGGCATGCGAGGTGCCTGCGGGCACGGCAATGACCTCGCCGGGCGCCAGGCTTACGCTGCGGTCTGCGAACGCGATGCTGGCCACGCCCTCCACCTGCAGGTACATGACGTCTTGAGGATAGATTTCCTCAGAGACGCTCTCGCCGGCGGCAAAGGCAAAGAGCGTCATGTTGATGCCCTCGCCCTTGGTGAGCGAGCGGCTTGCCACGGTGCCCATGCGGGCGTTTACCAGGCTCGCGAGGCTCGCGGCCTCTTCTGTGGGAACGCTTCGAAGGCCCATGTGCCCTCCTTGGTCTAAGTGGTCGCTGGCTCATATGTACCCAGCGCAATAGCAATTGTGACACATGATTGCTGCAGAGAAGGCGCCGGCACTCTAAAATGGCGAACGTTGCCCATTTGGAACCAAGGAAAGCCCATGCCCGGACTCGGCACCCTCATCAACGTCATCTTCATCGTCGCAGGTGGCCTCCTTGGCCTCGTCGCGAGCTCGCTCGTAACCGAGAAGCTCCAAGACGCCCTGCTACGCGCGAGCGGCGCGTGCATCATCTTCATCGGCATCGCCGGCACGCTCCAGCACATGCTTGTGGCCGAGTCCGCGGCAGACGGCACGGTGAGCCTCTCCACGCAGGGCACCATGCTGCTCGTCATCTCCATGGCCGTGGGCACCATCATCGGCGAGGCAATCGACATCGACCTGCGCTTTGAGCAGCTGGGCGTGTGGCTGCGCGATCGCACCGGCAGCTCGGGCGACAGCCAGTTCGTGGACGGCTTCGTCACGGCCTCCCTCACCGTGAGCGTGGGCGCCATGGCCATCGTAGGCTCGATCCAGGACGGCCTTGCGGGCGAGTGGCAGACGCTTGCCCTCAAGGGTGCCATCGACGCCGTGATCGTCTGCGCCATGTCGGCCTCCATGGGCAAGGGCTGCGTCTTCTCCGCACTGCCCGTCGCCGTGTTCGAGGGAGCCGTCACCCTGCTCGCGACCCTCATCGCCCCCATCATGACCGAGGCGGCGCTTGCCAACCTCTCGCTCGTGGGCTCGGTCCTCATCTTCTGCGTGGGCGTCAACCTCGTCTGGCCCAAGACCTTCAAGCCCGCAAACATGCTGCCCAGCATGGTCATCGCCGTCATCTGCAGCTTCCTGCCGTTCTTCTAGGGCAGGCCAGCGCGCAGGAGTTGGCTGAAGCGCCTTGGCATACGTAGGGCCCCGCGCCTGGCGCATGCGGCCCTACGTATCCTCAAACGCGTGTTCGATGTTCGTGGTATGCTTGTCTCCCGCATTTGGTGAGGAAGGGAGGCGGGGATGAACTCGGACGCACAGCGCGTGCTCGACATGGTCCTCGCCATGCGCGAGAAGAAGCGCGCCTTCCAAGACCGCGAATACACAGACGAGCCCATCCTCATGCGCGGCTCGCAGATGGCCGCCTACACCCCGCCCCGCATCGCGGAGATGCGCAAGCTCGAGCACACGCCCGAGGCCCGCACCAAGCCCGGCGCCTGGCTTTTCTGCCAGCAGGCAAAGCTCATGGAAGACTATGAGGACGATGCGCCCATCCGCGGCGTCTACTCGCAGTACTTCCCCACCTACGCCAACATGAACGACCGCCAGCTGCGCGGCTACTTCACCTGGCGTACCGCCGTCCGCCACGAGCGCGAGTGCGCGCAGCCCGCCTCGCTCTCGTTCGTCTTCGTGCACCTCTACGAGCTGCTCATGGGCATCGGCATCGAGCTTGAGCCGATTGGCCGCCCCGCAGACGGGCTTTCGGCCTCTGAGCGGGGCTTTATTGCCATCGAGTACTTCTGCGAGAACCAGAAGGAGACGTTCCCGGAGCTCGCCCGCTACCAGGCACGGTGGCTTCGCGACTACGCCGTGTGGCACAACCTGCCCAAGAGCTACCTTGCCCCCTATGTGGATACGGCCTTTGACCTCGCGTTAATTGACCTCCAAGAGGGGCTTGGCACCTGGGGCGAGAACGTGCCGGTGCGCCCGCGCGGCAAGAAGGCGCCGTTCGCGGCCGCCGGCGCCCCCAACCCGGGCGAGGAGCGGCTCTTCTCCGCATTAGACGCGCTTTCCACCTACCGGCCGCGCGTGAGCCGCCTCTATCGCGACCATCCAGAGACGCTGCGCCACGTAAGCTGCGCCGTCGTGGCCGAGCTCAGCCGCTACTTTGAGAAGCAGCGCAAGGCGGGCCTCGTGGAGACCTACTTTGGATCGCCGCTTGCCATGCCCTACACAATGTTCATGAACGCCGTCTTCTGGGCGGGCGAGCCGCACGAGGACATGGTCTACGAGCTGAGCCCCTGCAGCCGCTACGGCTGCGCGAACGGGCGCTGGTACCACGAGGGATTCCAGGGAGCGCGCGACAAGAGCGCCAAGCTCGGCCATGTGCTGCGCGTGGTGGACCAGCGCCTGCGCGAGGCCATAGCCTACCCGCACCCGCTTGCCGCCAAGGACGCGCCAAAGTACCTCGACAAGATCATTGCCGAGAAGATCGCCGACCGCCTTGCGTGGGAGGAGGAGCGCGAGAGGCGCGCCGTGCACGTGGACCTGAGCCAGCTCGCTGGCATTCGCGCCGCGGCGAGCGCCACCCGCGAGTCGCTTCTTATCGACGAGGAGCGCGAGGAGGACGCGGCACCGGGCGAGATGCCAGTTGCCACTGCAGCCATGGCGGAAGGGCTGGCGAGCTCCGCGCCTGAGACCAACTCGTTTACCTCGACTTTATTTGATCTTGAGTGCGACGTGGCAGAGGTCGAAGCTGCAGCGGACGTTCAGACGACCGAGGTGATTCCCGCACCCGCAGCCGCCGCGCCCGAGCCTGTAGAGTCGCCCGCAGCCGCCGCGCCCAAGCCTGTTGAGTCTCCCGCAGCCGCCGCGCCCAAGCCGGCTCCTGGCAGCGCGCCCTTCGACCTCACGCCAGAGGAGCTCGCGCTGCTCCAGGCCCTGCTCGAGGGCTCCCAGCCGACCGCCGCCGTCTCACTCGACATGCTGGTAGACGGCATCAACGAGAAGCTCTTCGACCTGCTCGGCGACACGGCGCTCGAGTTCGACCTAATGTCCGGTACGCCCGCTATCATCGAAGACTACGAGCAAGACGTAAGAGAGGCCATTTGCCATGAGTAGCACCGAGGGGCAGCTGAACATGAACACGAGCGCCACCACCGCGGCGCCCCGCGTGCCCAAGCGCATCGCCGCCGTCATCATTAACTCGCTCAAGGGCGGCGTCGTGCCGCGCATAGGCCTGCCCTACGTCACGGTCGGCCGCGAGATGGAGATAAAGGCGCTCCTCCACGACCTCGACCTCATCGCAAGCGGCGGCGCGAGCTTCCGCTTCCTCGTGGGCCGTTACGGCGCAGGCAAGAGCTTCCTCTTGCAGACCATCCGCACCCATGCCATGGGCAAGGGCTTCGTCGTGGTCGACGCCGACCTCTCGCCCGAGCGCCGCCTCCAGGGAACCGCAGGCCAGGGCCTTGCCACCTACCGCGAGCTCATCCGCAACCTCTCAACCAAGACCCGCCCAGAGGGAGGGGCGCTCCAGCTCGTGCTCGACCGTTGGGTGGCAAACGTCACGGCCGCGCCCGAGGGCACCGAGGCCACGCTCGCGAACGCCATGGCTCCCCTGGAGGAGATGGTCCACGGCTTTGACTTCGCCCGGGTGCTCCGCGCCTACTTTGAGGCGAGCGCGCAGGCGGACGACGAGCGCAAGGCGGCGGTGCTTCGCTGGCTTCGCGGCGAGTACCGCACCAAGACCGAGGCGCGTGGTGAGCTTGGCATCGCCTGCTGCATCGGAGACGACGACTGGTATGACTACCTCAAGCTCCTCGCGCAGTTCCTCGTGGGCGCAGGCTATAAGGGCATGCTCGTGCTCATCGACGAGCTAGTGAACCTCTACAAGATCCCGAACGCCATCACGCGCCAGTACAACTACGAGAAGATCCTCACGATGTACAACGACACCCTCCAGGGCAAGGCGCACCACATCGGCATCATCATGGGAGGCACGCCGCAGTCCATCGAGGACAGGCGCCGCGGCACCTATTCCTACGAGGCGCTTCGCAGCCGCCTGGCAGAGGGCCGCTTCGCGCGCGAGGGCATGTACGACATGCTCGCCCCCGTCATCAAGCTGAACCCGCTTACCTACGAGGAGCTGCTGGTTCTTACCGAGAAGCTCGCAGACATCCACGCCGGCTACTTTGGCTACGAGCGTACGCTCGCAACCGAGGACCTCGTGAGGTTCCTCGAGCTCGAGTACGGACGCGTGGGCGCGGACACCCACCTCACCCCGCGTGAGGTCATCCGCGACTTCGTCGAGCTTCTGGACATCCTCTTCCAGAACCCGGGCTCCACCATGGAGAGCGTGCTGGCGGGCACGGGCGGCTCCGGAGACGGCTCGGACGGCGGCACGGGTGGTGGCGACTCCGCGGCCGGCAGCTCCACCATTGCCGGCGCCATGCACGAGGCGGAGGGCACCGGCAAGCGCGACCTCTCGGGCTTTAGCTTCTAACCTGCGGCCAGCCAGCCCATCCACCTCACCACGCGCAACATGACCACGAGCCCCGAGAAGGAGGGCGCAAATGAACACGTTTGACCGATACGCCCCCTTTATCCAGGACTTTATTTACGACCACGATTGGGAGAACCTTCGCGGCATCCAGGTGGCCGCAGCCGAGGCGATCTTCGACACCGACGCCAACGTGCTGCTTACAGCATCGACCGCCTCCGGCAAGACAGAAGCGGCGTTCTTCCCCATCCTCACGCTCTTTGACGAGAAGCCACCCACAAGCGTCGGTGCCATCTACGTCGCACCCCTAAAGTCGCTCATCAACGACCAGTTCCTGCGCCTGAACGACCTCTGCGAGGAGGCCCACATCCCCGTCTGGCACTGGCATGGCGACGTCTCGGCCTCGCACAAGGCCAAGCTCATGAAGAAGCCGGGCGGCATCTTGCAGATCACGCCCGAGAGCCTAGAGGCGCTGCTGCTCCATAAGCATGCTGCCATCCCCCATCTCTTCGGTGACCTGCAGTTTATTGTCATCGACGAGGTGCATTCGCTGCTGCGCCAAGACCGCGGTGGGCAGACCATCGCGCTCTGCGAGCGCCTCTCGCGCATGGCCGGCGTGAACCCTCGCCGCATCGGCCTCTCTGCTACCATCGGCGACCCGGAGGCCGTCGGCGCCTTCCTCTCCGCAGGCACGGGCCGCGGCTGGGTGGTACCGCGCGTGGCGGAGCCCCCGCGCACCTGGAACCTCTCCATGGAGCACTTCTACCTCGAGGGCGAGCAAGCGGCCGACTCGGAGCATGCGCTGGAGATTGCGCTGGATTCACTGCGCAACGCCGACGCCAACCGCCGCGCCGCAGCACTCGCGCACAAGGCGCCCGAGCTCACCGATGGTTCCAGCGAGCCAGTGGAGGCAGACGTCGTGGCCGAGGACGACTTCTTCGTCTGCCCCACGCTTGATGAGGCCGATGACGTCGCACCCCGAGAAGCGGACCCGGGCCTCGGCTACATCTTCGAGCACTCACGCACCAAGAAGTGTCTGCTCTTTGCCAACTCGCGCGAGGACGCGGAGGCCTACTGCACCGAGCTCCGTCGCTACTGCGAGGCCACGCACCAGCCAGACCGCTTCCTCATCCACCACGGCAACCTCTCCACTTCCATCCGCGAGAGCGCCGAGGACGACATGCGCGACGAAACTAAGGCGCTCACCACCGTCACCACTGCCACACTCGAGCTCGGCATCGACATCGGCAGGCTCGAGCGCGCCTTCCAGATGGACGCGCCCTTTACCGTAAGCGCGTTCCTGCAGCGCATGGGCCGCACCGGTAGGCGCGGACAGAACCCGGAGATGTGGTTCGTCATGCGCGAGGACCAGCCGGAGGCAAGGGCCCTCTTGCCCGAGACCATCCCCTGGAAGCTCCTCCAGGGCATCGCCCTCGTGCAGCTCTACCGCGAGGAGCATTGGGTGGAGCCGCCAAGGCTAGACCGACTCCCCTACAGCCTCCTCTACCACCAGACGCTCGCCACGCTCGCGAGCGAGGGCGAGCTCACGGCAGCCGAACTCGCGGACAAGGTCTTGAACCTCAGCGTCTTCCATCGCGTGAGCGCGGAGGACTTCGCGGTGCTCCTGCGCCACCTCGTAAACACCGAGCAGCTGCAGCTCACCGAGGCCAACACCCTCATCGTGGGGCTCGCTGGCGAGCGCGTGGTGAACTCCTACAAGTTCTACGGCGTGTTCCAAGAGAACATCGAGTACACGGTGCGCAGCGAGTCCGCCGAGCTCGGCACCATCGTGGCGCCGCCGCCCGCCGGCGGAAAGATCGCCATCGCCGGCGCCACCTGGATCGTGGAGGAGGTGGACCACAAGCGCCACGTGGTCTACGCCACCAAGATCAAGGGCCGCGTGCCCGCCTACTTCGGTGAGTGCCCCGGAGACATCAACACCCGCGTGCTCGAGCGCATGCTGGGCGTGCTCAAAGAG